>NZ_CP117883.1:7237099-7541737 GCF_028736215.1 Mucilaginibacter sp. KACC 22773 | reverse complement strand
CTTGCGATACATGGTATCCAGGAAAAAAAAGGTAATGAAATTGTAAGATTAGACCTTCGTAACCTAAATAGTTCGGTAACAGATTACTTTGTAGTTTGCCATGCCGACTCGACCACGCAGGTAAAAGCGATAGCCAACAGCATTGAAGATGAAATTTTTAAAGCAACCCAAACCGAGCCCTGGCGCAAAGAAGGTTTGGAATATGGCGAGTGGATACTGCTTGATTATGTGGATGTTGTGATTCACGTTTTCCGGACAGACAAGCGTGAGTTTTATGGCGTAGAAGAATTGTGGGGTGATGCCGAAATAAAATATTACAAAAGCGCTTAAGCTATAGTCACATAAAGGCTTGCAATAGCGTCATGGTAATAACCTTGTTTTTTAAATTATAGATAGTAAGTTTGAGCTCGTAACAAAGAGATGAAAGATAACGATAATAAATCAGAAAGTCCGAAACCGATCAGGAAGATCCTGAATAAAAAAACGCCGCCTAAGCCACCTAAGTTTAATATTATGTGGATTTATGGCATCATTGTGTTAGCATTTCTGCTTGCAACAACACTGTTAAGCAATGATACCGGTAAACGGATAACCTACCAGGATTTTGAAACCAAGATGCTTAAGCAGCATGATGTTGAAAAAATTATAGCTTATAAAAGCGGCGATTTGATCATTGGGGAAGTATATATTAAAAAGCAAAGCCTTGATACCAAGCCAGAATATACTGCCCTTGGTAAAGAGCAGCACATGTTTGCAGGAAGCAGCGGGCCCCAGTATACTTTTACCGACGACTCTTTTGAGAGCCTTAAAAAATCAATTGCTGCAGCACAAGCTGCCGACCCGTCTTTAAGTGATGTTTCGCTTGAATTGCAACAGGGCCGCGAAAGCTTTTTATCAAACTGGCTTGTACAGGGCGTAATTATGGTGATATTATTTGCGGCAGTGTGGATATTTATCATGCGCCGTATGAGTGGTGGTTCGGGCGGTGGCCCGGGCGGCCAGATATTCAATATCGGCAAATCAAAAGCAACCTTGTTTGATAAAGAGGCACAGGTAACCGTTACATTTAATGATGTTGCCGGTTTAGAAGAAGCCAAGCAGGAGGTGATGGAAATTGTTGATTTCCTGAAAAATCCTAAAAAATACACCAACCTGGGTGGTAAAATTCCTAAAGGCGCATTGCTTGTAGGTTCGCCGGGTACAGGTAAAACCTTATTGGCAAAAGCCGTTGCCGGCGAAGCCCACGTTCCGTTCTTCTCCCTCTCAGGATCTGATTTTGTGGAGATGTTTGTGGGTGTAGGTGCATCACGTGTACGCGACTTGTTCCGCCAGGCAAAAGATAAAGCGCCATGTATTATATTTATTGATGAGATTGACGCCATAGGCCGTGCCCGTGGTAAAAACAATATTGTTGGTGGTAATGACGAACGCGAAAACACATTGAACCAACTGCTGGTAGAGATGGATGGTTTTGGTACCGATTCGGGTATCATCATTCTTGCTGCAACTAACCGCCCTGATGTATTGGATTCGGCCTTATTACGTCCCGGACGTTTTGACAGGCAGGTATCTATTGATAAACCCGATTTGAATGGCCGTGAGCAGATATTTAAAGTTCACTTAAAACCACTTAAATTATCTGATGATGTTGATGCCAAAAAATTATCGGCACAAACCCCAGGTTTTGCAGGTGCCGAAATTGCAAACGTTTGTAACGAGGCTGCACTTATAGCGGCCCGTAAAAACAAAGAGGCGGTTGACATGTCGGATTTTCAGGATGCGGTTGACCGTGTAATTGGTGGTTTGGAGAAAAAGAATACCTTAATTTCGCCCGAAGAAAAACGTGTGGTAGCTTACCACGAAGCCGGCCATGCTATAGCCGGATGGTTTTTAGAGCATACCGATCCGCTGGTTAAAGTTTCAATTGTACCACGTGGTGTTGCTGCTTTAGGATATGCCCAGTACCTGCCAAACGAAAGGTTCCTGGTTGCTAAAGAAGAGCTGATTGATGATATGATATTATCAATGGGAGGCCGTGTTGCCGAAGATATTACTTTCGGTAAAATCACCACAGGCGCTTTAAGTGATTTGGAGCGCATTACCCGCCTGGCTTATGGCATGGTAAAAATATATGGTATGAATGGTAAAGTTGGTAACGTATCGTTTTACGATCCGCAGGGCGAAAACCAGTTTAGCAAACCATACTCTGACGTTACCGCAAACCTCATCGACTCGGAAGTTAGAAGCCTGGTTGAAGATGTATACGCCAAAACAAAAGAGTTACTGATTAAGCACCGCGACGGATTAGAAAAAGTTGCGAAAAAGTTGTTGGAGAAAGAAGTATTGTTTCAGGCCGACCTGGAAGAGCTTTTGGGCAAACGTCCCTTTGAGCACCGTACAGCTTATGATAAGTTTGTAAACGGCGAACCAACTTTAGTTCCAGATAACAATGCGATACCCGAGAATGTGATCAATCCTGAGTTATCAAGGATGGATGAGCCCGATCCAAAGTTTTAATTAAATACATTATTAAAAAAGCCATCAGCTTAGCTGGTGGCTTTCCTTTTTATACTATGAGGGATATTACCACATCAAAAGAAAAACTGCTAAAGAAGATCCGCAAGGCACTATTGGAGAAAAGGGACAACCCATATCCTCAACTGGAAGACCTGCCGCTTTACGCAACTGATGATGAAATACCTGAAGTTGTTTTTGCCGAGCAATTTACTGCCGTTAACGGCCAGTTTATTTTTTGCGAAGACGAGGTGCAATTTATAGAAACCCTGCTTACCCTGGCCGAAGAACGCAACTGGCACAAAATATACTGCTGGGAGCCCGGCCTGCAGGAAGTACTTGCCCGCTTTGAATACCCCTTTTACGAAACCGATAAAGACTTTGACCTGGCCGAGGTTGGCTTTACCCTGTGTGAGGCTTTAATAGCCCGCAATGGCAGTATTTTGTTATCCAACGGTAATATGGCCGGCCGGCGCTTAAGCATCTATCCGCCGGTACACATTGTGTTGGCTTATACATCGCAAATGGTGATGGATATTAAAGATGGTTTTAAACTGTTGAAAAACAAATACGGCAACCGCCTGCCATCCATGATCACCAACGTAACGGGCCCCAGCCGAACCGCCGATATTGAGAAAACCCTGGTACTTGGCGCCCACGGCCCCAAAGAACTTTTCGTTTTTTTATTGGATGACTCGCACGAGGCCTAATATCTCAGATATTTTTGAATTCATATATTCCAGCCACACCCTGTAGCGCCGCCTGCATTTATTGTTGGGTGTTAGCTAACGCCTCGCACACATTTTGGCTGCGAATTACCGTAAAAGGTTAAAAAAATATTATTAAAATATCGCTGACTGCCGAATTATAATTAAAATAAATTATACTTGTTTCTATTAACTCAATGCAGTTTAAACACGTATAACCCTAACTAAAAACCCCTTATTAACATGAAGAAAATTGATTTAACCGAAGCAAAAAAAATGGTAGACCACTACCATGCCACCCGTAAAAACGTTATCGACAAAACACACGGTATTAATGATACCAAATCTGTTTGGTTTGATATCGACGCGTTTAAAGATTTTGTAAACAAGCTGCCGGCACATGCTACAGGCGTGCGGGTTCATTTGGCTGCCCATGATGAAAAACATCCTACAACACCGGGCCAAACAACGGTGATGCTTGCTGGCACCGTTGATAAAGACAGCAGCCATGCTGACGCCTTATCGGATAGTAGTTTGCTGGCGGATGGGCTGGATCCGGTGAATGAAGGAAAGACATGTCCTCCCTATTGTCCATAGTGGTTTGTAAAATTTAACAATAACATTCAATATTTATGCTAATTTTAGCAGAGTGCTTATCTACTTGCTTTTTCTTGTTTTCTGTTTAAAAGACCCTGAAGTATTGAATGTTATTATATTATTTATATTTAGTATCGCTGCCGATAACATTGGCAGCTTGCAAGTACCGCTATAAGCAACTTGACTACAATTTTAAATGGTACCTGCCTTATTTTGCATTTATAAACATTTATGAACTTGCTAATTTTTTTGACCTGTTAATGATTAAGCACAGCAACGCCTGGTGCAATAATTTGGTAGGTTTTATGGAATTTCCAATTATAATTTATTTTTTAACCTCTTTTGATAGCAGGCCATCCTATAAAAAAAAAGTTTACATACTTACGGGTATTATCGTGCTGTTTTCATTAGCAGATATTTTTTTTATCCAGGGATTTTGGGAGCGGGACACCATCGCAATCGTAGTTCAGGCGCTGTTTGTTTTGGCGTTAATTTTTGTTTATTATTGTAATTTATTAGAAGATGCCCAAGAGGGCCTGGAGCTTATCAAATATCCTCCATTTTTAGCAATAACCGGCTGGTTGTTTTATTTTTGCGCAAAAGTGATGTTTTATGTATGCTTTAGTTATATGATATATAAAAACAATTACCATTTTTACATCCTTGCTGGCACAATTCCTGGGTTGTCAAATCTGTTATTAAATTCTGTTTTAATTTATGCTTTCATGTGTTCATCTAAAAACAAGAAGGCTTTCGTCAAAGAAATTTCAACAAATAAGATTTAGCTTGTATTAATACTAATGTTATACAATGTTTATTGCGTATCGCTAGTTGCAGCTTTTTTGTATTGTATATATACCTATAGACAAATAGATAAAACCTTAAAAATCTTTCTAATTTGTTTATCCGTAGGAGTGCTGTATGAATCTGCTGACATGCTTGGTTGGACAAGAATTAATCATACCAACGCTTGGCTGGCAAACTTCGAGGAGCTATTTGAGTTTATAATTTACACTTATTTTTTTACGTCGCTCGAAAAAAACCGACGTTATAAAAGCGCCGTGTATAAATACGTATGCATTGTTATAGTAATAACCATCATAGATAATCTTTTTATCCAAGGATTTTGGAAGTTAAATACCTTGGCTATGGTGATTCAGTCACTATTTGTTCTCTCGTTAATCGGAATTTATTATTATAAACTATTGGACAAAGCAGAGGGGCAAATTGTTCTTTTACGGCATCCAGCTTTTTTAGTCGCTACAGGTTTGCTTTTTTATTTTCTTGCAAAAACATTTTATTATTCATGCTTTAGCTTCATGGCATATAAAAACAGTCATTCCTTTTTAATGATAGCCCGAATTATTCCTGGGCTTGCTAATTTGATGCTTTATGCTTTGTTATTATATGCCTTTTACTGTTCATCGAAGGCAACAAAGCTGTCTTTACAACAGTCAGAAATGAAAACCAACCCGTAAATGTCGTAAGTCTTTTTCGTCGGACTTTTGAGCTATATATAATATGAAAATAGCGGCTATTTTCTTATCCTTGCAATTGAGCAGTCGGGTATTTCAAAACCATTGCTCAATCCTCCTTTAACTACAACCTTTTTATGCTTTTCAAAGACGAAGAAGTTATCCTTATCATTATAGCCGGTACTGCGTTACTGCTTTTGCTGGGATTTTTTATGGTCGGTTTTTTATTGATGTTTCAAAAAAAACAAAATAAGAATGCCATGGAGAAGGCCGAGCTGAAATCGTCGTTTAAACAGGAGTTGTTAAAAACCCGGATAGAAATACAGGAAGAAACCCTGAACTACGTAAGCCGCGAGATGCATGATAACATTACACAGGTATTATCGTTTGTAAAACTCAATATGGGCCTGTTGGCCAACAAACTCGGCGGCGAGGAAAAGGTAAAGTTGAATGACAGCCGCGAACTTATTGCGCAAACCATTACAGATTTGCGTAACCTGTCAAAAAGTTTAAGCTTTGAACATATCAACTCATTAGGCCTGGTGAAAACGCTGGAACTGGAAGCGATAAGGGTGAACAAAAGCGGCCTTATTAATATGGATTTAAACGTTGAGGGCGAAATGTACACCCTTGGCGAGCAGCGCGAACTGGTATTGTTCAGGATATTTCAGGAGGCGTTAAATAACGCGTTGAAACATGCGGATGCAGCAAACATAAAAATCGGTTTGTATTATAATGCACAAATGTTTAATTTGACCATCGAAGATGATGGCGCAGGTTTCCAACCCGAATTGCTGACCGACAAAAGCGGATCGGGATTGCGTAACATGAAAAATAGGGCGGGTTTGATTGGGGCAGAGGCTGTTATAACCAGTTCGCTCAAACAAGGCTGTACTATTAAGTTATCACTTAACCCCCTGGTTGAAGAAAATTATGCTAACGAAACCCATTCAAATAGCCCTGGTAGATGATCATCGCCTTTTCAGGAGTGGCATTGCAGCGCTCATTGATAGCTTTGGCGGCTATAATATACTATTTGAAGCCGCGCACGGGCAGGAATTAATACGAAGCATCGATTCTGGCATGGTTCCCGATATTATTTTGCTTGATATTAATATGCCTGTGATGGACGGCATATCTACCGCTCAGTGGCTCCGCAAATATCATCCGTCTATCCGCATCATTATCCTATCTATGTTTGAAGATGCCGAGAAAGTACTATTAATGGTAAGGGCTGGCGTAAAAGGATATTTGCTAAAAGATGCCGAACCGGATGAATTTGAACGCGCGCTGATTAAAGTAAGCGAAGGCGACTTGTTTTACCCGGATTTTGTTACCCGCCACCTGTTAAATAATTTCAATATTGATAAGGAAGCCCAGGTACAGCTAAACCCCCGCGAAATTGAATTTCTGCGCCTTACAAGCACCGAACTTACCTATAAGGAGATTGCCGACACCATGAATATCAGCGTGCGTACGGTTGATAGTTTCCGCGATCATCTGTTTGAAAAACTACAGATAAAAAGCCGGGTGGGACTGGTTTTATACAGCATTAAAAACAAGCTGATAGATTTGTAATTTGCTAATTTATTTAGCAAATTTGCCTTATGGCGCATGAGGATAACCCCATTTTTTTTAAGGGCAGAGGGGCACAGGTTAATACCCACAACAAATTTTTGAAAAGCAAATATGTGGCCGAGCATGTGGAAGGGCTTGACGAGCCATTGCTTGAAAATAGCGCCACGCAGCTTTTTGAAGAAACCCCCAAAAAGATTGTAAGCGAATCAAATAGTCCCGATTTAAGCCACATGTACTCCATAAACCCCTACCAGGGCTGCGAGCATGGTTGTATTTACTGTTATGCCCGTAATACGCATGAGTACTACGGCTTTAGCGCGGGTCTTGATTTTGAACGTAAGATTATAGTAAAGCGCAACGCTCCTGAATTGCTTGAGCAATATTTTAATAAAAAGAATTATAAGCCCGTATGCATACTGCTATCGGGCAATACCGATTGTTATCAGCCCATTGAACGCGATTTGAAAATTACCCGGAGGTTGCTGGAGGTTTTCCTGAAATACAAAAACCCGGTAGCCATCATCACCAAAAACAACCTGGTACTGCGCGATCTGGATATTTTAACCGAACTGGCAGCCATGAACCTGGTTCATGTTAACGTATCAATTACTTCCCTTGACGAACAGCTTCGCCAAAAACTGGAGCCAAGAACGGTTACCGCGACCGGTAGGCTGGCCGTTGTTCAAAAGCTCTCAGAAAAAGGCATTCCGGTAAGGGTAATGGCAGCGCCTATTATTCCGGGGCTTAACAGTAACGAAGTCCCTAATATTATCAAGGCTGCAGCCGATAGGGGCGCTTTGGCTGCCGGATTTACAATAGTGCGCCTTAACGGGAGTATTGCCGATTTATTTAGCGACTGGATTTATAAAGCTTTCCCCAACCGTGCCGAAAAGGTGTTGAACATGATTCGCTCCTGCCACGACGGCAACCTCAATGATAGTGACTTTGGCAGGCGCATGAGCGGCGAAGGGAAGGTAGCCGAATCCATCCACCAGATGTTCAGGATGGCCTGTAACCGCTTTTTAGATGGCCGGGAGATGCCGGAGTATGACTATACCTTATTTGTGCCAAGGAAGGGGAAGCAGACGAGTATGTTTTAAGCTATTTTGGAGTTTTTTCAAGCATGTAAAAGTCAACAATACAACCTATCCCCACACCAACTACATAACACAACAAATCGCTCCATAAAAAGCCTGCGCCTAAAACAAGCTTACCAAACAGCGTATGCCTCAAATCATTTATCCAGGGCGCTTTATAAAGCTGGCTGAACTCTATAGCGAAGCAAAACAACAGGCTGGCAATAACCACTACTTTTATAGGCTTATTGATAAACAGGAAGCTCACGATAAAATAAACCATTAGCGCCCAAAGGATATCGCCAATAAACAGCGGGATGCTTTTAAAATGCCGGGAAAGCAGTCCCGTAATTATGGTAGCTATAATGATTGTAAAATAAAGCAGCCTTGATCTTCTCATAAAAACTCAGTTAACAAAAAAAGGCACCCCTAAGATGCCTTTTATATTAATTTTATAAGTGGTTTGCTTATACAGTTTCGGCTTCTAAGGCCATTTGCTCATCAACCAGGATACGTCCGCAATGTTCGCAAACGATGATCTTTTTGCGCTGACGGATATCCGACTGGCGCTGAGGCGGGATTTGGTTAAAACAACCAGAACATGAATCGCGCTGAATGGTTACTACCGCTAAACCATTTTTTGCATTTTGGCGCAAACGGGTATAAGCTGTAAATAAACGCTCTTCAATATTCGGGATAGCCTTTTCTGCCTGGGCAACAAGGTCGTTCTCTTCTTTCTCAGTTTCGGCGGTAATAACACCTAACTCATCTTTTTTGGCATCAAGATCGTTCTTGCGTGCTTCCAGATCGGCAAGGGCTTTTTCGTATACCTGGGTTTTTGAAGTTATCTCGAAACCATACTCCCTTATCTTCTTCTCGCTTACCTGTATATCTAATCCTTGTATCTCAATTTCTTTTGATATCGCATCATACTCGCGGTTGTTCTTAACTTCGTTAAGTTGCGCTTCGTATTTTTTGATGTTGGCCTGAGCATCTTTGATCAGGTTTTTGCGGGTTACAATCTCATCCTCTACATCATCCAGCTCATATTTGATTTTCTGTATGCGGGTTTCAAGGCCTGCAACATCATCTTCCAGATCGGCAACTTCCATTGGCAGCTCGCCACGTACCTGGCGTATTCTGTCAATTTTGGTGTGGATGGTTTGGAGTTCGTATAAAGCTTTAAGCTTCTGTTCTACGGTTTGTTCCATTAAATAAAATATTTGACGGGGTTTGTATTTACTTCTGTTAAACGGACGGCAAAGATAGGGAATTTTTTTCTAATTATTTCATACAATAATTGCACCGTAAATTGTTCACTCTCAAAGTGTCCGATATCGGCAATCACTATCTTTCCTCCGGCGTCAAAAAACTCGTGATACTTGTAGTCGGAGGTGATGAAAATGTCGGCTCCGGCGGCTATGGCATGCTTCAGTAAAAAGCCTCCCGAGCCCCCGCAAACAGCCACTTTTTTGATGGGTTTGTGGGTAAAAGCGGTATGCCTTATTACGTGCGTGCGCATCTTATCTTTTACATGAAACAAAAAGGATTCCTGGTTGGTGGGCACTTCCAGCTCGCCAATCATACCTGAACCTACCTGTTGGTTTTGGTTGGTTAAGCTGTACAGGTCATAAGCCACCTCTTCGTAGGGGTGGGCCAGTATCAGGGCCATTATTATTTTACTCTCCAGGTTGGCGGGGTAAACGGTTTGAATACAAACCTCGCTTTCGCGGTGGCGTTTGCCCGGCTCGCCTACATGAGGCACCGTTAATTCATTCCCTTTAAATGTACCTGTTCCCTCGGCGTTAAAGCTAACTTCGCTGTAATTGCCAATATTACCGGCCCCGGCTGCAAACAAAGCTTCGCGCACGGCATCGGCATGGCTGTGGGGTACAAAGGTAACCAGCTTTTTAATCAGGTTATGCTTGGGCAGCAATATACGGCAGTTTTTAAGGCCAAGGGTATCGCATATGCGGTTGTTAACCCCGTGCATTACATTATCAAGGTTGGTATGAATAGCATACAGGGCTATACCCTTGCGAATGGCTTTTTCAACAACACGCTCTACGTATGTTTTACTGTTAAATTTCTTTAATCCCCTGAAAACTATGGGGTGATGGGATATAATTAGCTGGCAGCCTGTAGCAATAGCTTCGTCAACAACCGCTTCAGTACAGTCTAAAGATAGCAGCGCCTGGGATATTTCCTGGTCGGGATGGCCTACAATAAGGCCTGCATTATCATAATCCTCCTGGTAAACGAGCGGCGCAAGGCTTTCAAGGTAAGCAGTAAGTGCGGATAGTTTCATGAACAAATATAGAAATAAGTATGGTCTTGGTTTAAGGCGTCATTAACGCCATCCGGTGGCTGTCATAAGCCATCTCTTTATTATACTTTAATACAAGCGATTTATTGTTCACCAGGTCAACAATTGTTCCTATCGCGCAAAATCCACCGGTAAAAAAGTACACAAACCCCATTCCAATCTGACCTAACACAAACCGATGTATGCCGGCAAAGCCAACAAATCCCAACAGCGTAAACAACATAATTTCCTGTGCCGATTTCCTTTTGCTGCTGTAAACCATGTAAAAATAATTGGTTTGGCTTTCGTTGAGGTTTGCTGTAGCTTGTTGTAAAAAGGCCATCTCCTCGGGCGTCATATCCTGAAAGTTCATGTAATTGCCTTGTTGCATATTCATTGGGGCGTAGGGTTTGATGTTAGCGGTTTTTCAAATTTAATGTTTTTCCGCTAAAAACAATAGGCTATCCTGTATCTGCGGGGCGATTTAATATCGAACGCCAAATATCCAATACCGGATAATGAAGGAAAAATTCGGTGTTGGATATTCTAAATTCATTATTCGATATTTCCTTCCATTTGTATTTTATTTAAGTTCACCCATTAAGGGGGCGGAGGGGGCTTTTTTTTATTATTTTTGCCCTATGAGCGAAGAAAGATCACTGAACTTTATAGAAGAAATTGTTGAAGAAGATATAGCAAACGGCAAGCACAATGGCCGGGTATTAACCCGTTTCCCGCCCGAGCCTAATGGTTACCTGCATATTGGCCACGCCAAATCTATTTGCCTTAACTTTGGTTTGGCCCAAAAATACAATGGCAAAACCAACCTGCGTTTTGATGATACCAACCCTGTTAAAGAGGATGTGGAATACGTTGACAGCATTAAGGAAGATGTTAAATGGCTGGGCTTTAACTGGGCCGAAGAACTGTACGCTTCCGACTATTTCGACCAGCTATATGAGTTTGCGGTAACGCTTATTAAAGCCAACCTGGCTTATGTTGATGATAGCACTGCCGAAGAAATTGCCCACCAAAAAGGCACCCCTACCGAGCCCGGTGTACCCAACCAGTACCGCAGCCGCTCTGTTGAGGAAAATTTGGAGCTGTTTGCCGATATGAAAGCCGGCAAATACCCCGATGGCGCCAAAGTACTGCGTGCCAAGGTTGACCTTGCTGCACCCAACATGCACCTGCGCGACCCTTTGATGTACCGCATTAAGCATGCCCATCACCACCGTACCGGCGATGCCTGGTGCATATACCCTATGTACGATTTTGCCCACGGCCAATCAGATGCTATTGAGCAGATAACCCACTCTATTTGTACGCTGGAGTTTATACCCCACCGGGCACTGTACGATTGGTTTATTGAGCAATTGAGCATCTTCCCGTCAAAACAATACGAGTTTGCCCGCCTTAACCTCAACTACACCGTAATGAGCAAGCGCAAGCTGCTGCAACTGGTGGTTGAAAACCATGTTGACGGCTGGGACGACCCACGCATGCCTACCATTAGCGGCCTGCGCCGCCGGGGGTATACGCCTGCCAGTATCCGCGAGTTTTGCGAACGCATCGGCGTAGCCAAACGCGAAAATATGATTGATGTTGGCCTGCTGGAATTCTGTATCCGCGAAGACCTGAACAAAACCGCATGGCGCCGTATGGCCGTGCTCGACCCTATAAAGTGTATCCTGACCAACTACCCCGAAGGCGAGGTGGAGATTATGCATGGCGAAAACAACCCCGAGGCCGAAGATGGCGACGGCAGCCGCGAGTTTCCATTCAGCCGCGAACTTTGGATTGAGCGGGAAGACTTTATGGAAGTGCCGTCCAAGAAATTCTTCCGCCTGGGCGTGGGGCTAATGGTGAGGCTCAAAAATGCCTACATCATCCGTTGCGATAGTTTTGTGAAGGATGCCGATGGCAACATAACCGAAATTCATTGCAGCTACCTGCCCGAATCAAAATCGGGTAACGATACCAGCGGCATCAACGTGAAGGGCACCATCCATTGGGTGAGCGTACCACACGCCAAAACTGCCGAAGTAAGGCTGTACGACCGCCTTTTCCAGGTAGAGAACCCACAAAGCGAGGAAGGCGACTTTAAGGATTACATTAACCCAAACAGCCTGCACATTATCCCAACGGCCTATATTGAACCCGACCTGGCCAACGCCACACCCGGCACCGCTGTACAGTTCATGCGTAAAGGATATTTCACACTGGATAAATACTCAACCAGCGCTAAACTGGTATTTAACAGAACAGTTACCCTAAAAGATGGCTGGGTGAAGAAATAAAGACAATGGAAAGGTTAAAGATGGCCGAAGCCATCTTTTGCCTTTCTGCTTTAACCTCAAATCTATACCGCTTGTAGCGTTTGCAAAAAAACATCCGTAATGGTTTTATATATATTTACTAACCATTACTATGAAGCAAATTTTTACACAAAGGGCAGGCATGATCGGGATGATATGTTTGCTTGCGGTTTCTTTAACATCGTGCCTTAAAAACGACGATAACCACCAATACATTGCGCCTAAAGTGGCTTTGGTTTCGGCAATCAACGCTTCGCCCGATGCCCAGCCTGTTGATTTTTTCCTTGACCAAAACCGGGCCAATAATTTTTACATCAAAAGCGGCGAGAGCCTCGATTATATTAACGCCTATACCGGCAAACGCACCATCACATTTTATGTAGGCGCCAGCAATCAGAAAATAATCAGCGATACCGCCACTTTCAAGGCCAATAAACTTTACTCGGTATTTCTGGCCAATGTGGTAAGTACCCCCAATATATTGGTTATCCCCGATTCGGTAGGCGTACCGGATGAAGGCAAGGCCGGCGTGCGCTTTGTTAATCTGAGCCCCGATAACCAGGCGCTCGACCTGGTTGTTAAAGCAGGCGCTACCCTGGCTTCGGCAAAAAGCTACAAACAGTACAGCCCTTTTGTTACCGTTAACGGCGGCAATACCTACACCTTCGAAATCCATAAGGCAGGTACAGCTACGGTGTTGTATACCCTAACCGATGTGCAAATCAAAAACAAAACGCTCAACACCATCTGGGTGCAGGGCCTCTCGGCAGCTACCGATTCAAAAAAGCTGACCGCTCATGCGCAGGAGAATGTGTATTATTATTAGGGATTAGGTGAGTGAGTGGTTGAATAGGTTAAAGAGACGTTAATAACCGGTTGATTGTGAATGGTTGATTGGGTTAACGGGCGTTAAAGAATAAGCCTCGCTTTTCAACTTAATCAACCACTCACCCAATCCAACCACTCACCAAACAAGGGCGTTGCCCCATTGATAGAAATGGGGCCGGGCTGTACGCTCATACGCCTGCAGGCATTACGCTAATGGGCCTGTATTCGCTGCCATCCCTAACGCGAACGCCGGGTAAGCTATTGGTGAAAATAAAAATCGTTTTAGCATAACGTTTACCTGCTGGCGGGGGTATTGTGAGGCCATTGATACATTTGCTAATCCGTTTTAGCATGTCGTTCATCTGCCAGCTTGGTACACCCTACGCGCACGGACAATCTGGGAAAAAATACGAATAAAATTGAACGTTTAACGATACTTTTTGAACGTTTCCCTCTGAGATTACTTGTAGCTACCGCCTACCTTTGACTTATCAGATAAAAGGATTCAAGCAATGGCAACATTTACATTAAAGAGCAAAGAGCTGGGCGGGCAATTAAACATCAAACAATACGCAGATAGTATGGGTTTTACCGGGCAAAACCGATCGCCGCAGCTTTATTGGGAGAACGCGCCCAAAGAAACAAGGGCTTTCGCACTGACCATATACGACCAGGACGCGCCAACAGGCAGTGGCTTCTGGCATTGGATTGTTTTTAATATCCCTGCCGGGGTAACTGAATTGCCGGCGAATGCAGGCGACATCAGTAAAAACTTATTACCCAAAGGTACCATACAAAGCAACACCGATATGGGTTTTGCTGGTTATGCCGGTGCTGCACCGCCCGAAGGACCGGCGCACCGTTACCTGATTACCGTTTATGCACTGGGGCAAAAACTGCAATTAGATCAAAACGCTACGCCAGCGTACGTGGGATTCAACCTACATTATGCAACGCTTGCCAAAGCTTCGCTGCTGGTTTATGGACAAAAGCATTAAATTAGCCTGGAATGAAACAAGCAGAACCGATCAGGATTTTTAGTTACCAGGCCGAGGGGGCCAGTATCAGGAACAGGATCACGCTGCTACAAAATCTTTTTAGTTTCCTGTTGGAAGGCGAAAAGACTGTTCATTATGCAGGCAAAATAGTGAGCATTATACCCGGGCAGTTTTTGCTGCTTGCTGCCGGCAATTGCCTGATGAGCGAAAAAATAGTTGCGCCGGGCGGCAATTACCGAAGTATTCTGATCGCTTTTGATAATCGCGTACTGGCTGATTTTTTTATCCGGCACCAGGAACTGCTAAGGGCGACCGCCAGTCAACTACAGGAGGAGCCTATCCTGCGCTTCCAACAGGATGCCTTTATCCAAAACTTCATCAGTTCTTTGGGGCATATGCTTGCTGAAAATCAAGCCATCTCGCCAAATATGCAGCAACTAAAACTGTATGAGCTACTGCTTTACCTGGGCGAAAGTTATCCTGGAATTCTACAAAAGCTGCGCGGCATGAGTCATGAAGCAGCCGACGATATCGTCATCAGGCAGGCGGTAAATGCTCATATCGATCAGCCGGTGAGTGTAGAAGAACTGGCCTTTTTATGCAACGCAAGTTTATCAACCTTTAAGCGGCGCTTCGCCAGGCTTTACGGCACCTCGCCCAGCAAATGGCTGCTGGAAAAAAGAATGGAGAAAGCCGCCCGGCTACTTAAGCAGGGCGGACACAAAGCCAGTGATATCTATTATGAACTGGGTTATGAGAACCTATCCAGCTTTATACAATCTTTTAAACAGGTACACGGCATAACGCCCAAACAGTACCAACTAAATAATTAAAAAAAATGACCAAGCAATATTTTACGGCCTTAGCTGCTTATAACAGTTGGGCGAATGATAAAGCTATGGCCTGGCTAAGCCAGGTTAGCGATGAACAATGGGAACAAACGCTTATAAGCAGTTTTGGTAGTGTAAGGCAAACGGCAGTACATATTGCCAGCGCGGAAAAGATTTGGATAGATTTCTGGATAAAAGCGCCAGCGCCCACCTACCTTACATCCCATTTTGAGGGCCCAAAAAACGAACTGATTGATATCTGGAAAACTGCTTCCGCCGGGATGCAAAATTTTATAAAAAACTGGCCGGAAGAAAATTATACCGATGCCGTCACCTTTGTTTATCCCAGGAGAGGATCAGGGCAATTGCCTTACTGGCAAACATTTGCGCATAGCATCAACCATTCAACCTACCATCGCGGGCAATTGGTAACACTATTAAGGCAGGCAGGTTTTGACAAACTCTCATCACTCGACCAGGCTACTTATTACCTTACCCATGTAAATAGTTAAGTGTAATTTATTGCGATAGCGAATTTTTTTATTAACAGCGGGCAGTGACTTTTGTAGGGTTGAGAATGAAAAAAATCTTACCATTAATATACTAATAGTTGGTAAATAAGGACAAGTTATCTATCTCTCATAATACATTATGCTTCTGTTGGAGTAAGCTTTTAGAAATGTGTTTTGCATTACTATTTGGCGCCGGTGATGCTGAATGCCGCGCAGACTACAGATATAAGTGAGAGTAATATAAATCCACACAGATATTTGCTCTTCTGGTTGAGGAGATTTCGGGTATCAAGCATAGTTTCAGGTTTTTATTTACAAAGTTTACATTTTTATTTACAATCCAAATTCCCCGCACCGAAATATATCAAAGTAATTTTGCTGCATCAATTCTGATAGGATCATAAAATAGATGATGAAACATTTGTTTTACTTAAAATTTAAAAAGATGAAAAGATTAATTGTATTTGTTCCCGCTATCTTCCTGGTATTATTTCTACTAAATTCTTTTGTGCTAAAAGAAAAGGTAGCAAAAAAGCAACCAATAAAAGAAGGCAAATCATCGGCGATTGTCAACATCATTTTTAAATCTGCTGATGGCGGACAAACATGGCAGGACATCAGCGAAGGGCTGCCCGAAAAATTGCAGAGAGAAGGTGTATGGAGAGATGGTTTATTTGCAAATGATCGTGGGCTATATTTACGTGCCGGAAACGGGGTTTATCACAGTGAACCAAATTCAACAACTCCTTTTTGGACAAAAGAAATTTTCCCTGGTACACAACGTAACATTGTCCCTGGCAAGAATGGGATACTTGCGTATGATTTCAGGGGTCAATTTTTACAAAAAATAAACGGGACGAATAATTGGTCGCCCATGTACACGAATTTTCAAGAGCAAGCCGTACGCATAGACAGAACGATAGATTGGATGTACAAGAATTATAAAGAGAGAGAAGTACGCTCCGTTTTTGAAACTGCCGGAGGCACAGTTTTCATTGGCTCCAACAACTGCCTTTTTAGATCCACTAACAGTGGAAAAACCTGGAAACAAGTGCATGTTGGAGACGGTAGAATGAAATTGGCAGAGTCGAACGGTGTTCTTCTGAGTACCAGCAAAGATGGAATATTAAGATCGACCGATGATGGTGAAAACTGGGATAGTGTGATTAGTGAAGGGGGTGCTGGCATCGCTGTAGAACGTATAGACGGAGGATTTGCCGCTATAGTATACAACACAATAACCCAAACAAACAGCTTACACATTTCACTGGATAGTGGAAAAACCTGGAATGCCATAGGCGAAGAACTTCAACCTTCCTGGAGTAGTTTATTAATGAAACAGATAGGGTTACTTAAATCTTCATCAGATATTTTATCAATTAAACAAATGGGTAAATATTTAATATGCGGCCGCTCAGATGGTATATTCCGGTCAGCTGACATGGGCAAAACGTGGAAAAAACTGTTACTTCCTGTTATAGAAAATTATGGTTTCAATTTATCAGTTTCGGGCAACGTGATTTATGCCGTACCAAATAAAGGATGTTAAAAAACTCCCAGCTCAGGAATAAGGTGTATCGCTGATTCCCGTTCCCGCAGGGTCTCTCCAATGCTATTTAGTTATCGAAAATATTAAAATTTCAGTTTCGCGCAAAGACGCCGGGCCGCTAAGAAAAAATGAGCAAATCACTTTGCGGCTCTGCGTCTTTGCGCGAAAAAACTCTTAACTTCAATAGCATTGAAGAGCCCCCAAGAGGACAAAATTATTATTCAGCCTGTGGTCGGTGTTACAGGCTGACCGAGAATTGTTTTTAGATTTAATAGCCACCCACCATTAAACAGGTAAGCTGATAGTGAATGATGTACCTCTATCTAACTCGCTATCCACTTGAATGGTACCGTACAAGGCTTCAACCTGTGTTTTAACCATATATAAACCTAAGCCTCTTCCTTCCACTGTTTGGTCAAAACGTTGATAAAGGCCAAAAAGCATTTCCTTATTTCTTTTCAGATCAATGCCCTTTCCATTGTCGGTGATAACGAGTGTTATATGTTTACCATCGTCAATTGACGAGCTGATGCTGATTACCGGGCTAACTTCTTCCTTCCTGTATTTGATACTATTCAAAATCAGGTTGTACAACACGCTATAAAGGTAACTTCTAACAGAAACCATATGCTCAGCTTTCCCAAAATCGCATTTCAACGAAACATTTTCCTTTTCAACCATGTGATTGATACTGAATTTAATGTCGTCAACAATCTGCTGAAAATATACTGTTTCTTTTTTGTCGCCGATTCGCTGCTTCGATTGGAATATATTATTGAGGTCGTTAATAATAAGA
Organism: Mucilaginibacter sp. KACC 22773; assembly: GCF_028736215.1. Lineage (NCBI taxonomy): Bacteria > Pseudomonadati > Bacteroidota > Sphingobacteriia > Sphingobacteriales > Sphingobacteriaceae > Mucilaginibacter > Mucilaginibacter oryzagri. Next base: position 7,523,654 of record NZ_CP117883.1, on the reverse strand, counting down.
TCGATTTTCTTTACTGAAAGATCCAGCCCATTTAAAACTGTTGGCTTTGATTCGTCGTCAACATCATCATTAATCAGCATTTCGCTTAAACCTAAAACATTGCTAACCGGCGCGCGCAGATTGTGCGAGATGATATAGGCAAATTGTTCAAGGTCATTATTCCTGCGTATCAGGTCGGCCAAAATTTTTTCCTTTTCCTGTTTTGCCAGCTGATTTTCTGTAATATCCCAATTACTGCCAATCATTTTTAGTACTGCACCGGTTTTTTTATCGATTACATTTAATGCTTTAGAGCGTATAAACCGTACGGAGCGATCAGACTCTCTGAAAATCCTAAATTCAGTATCCAATGGGCGTATTCCTGCTATAGCCTCATCGCTCATTTTTAATAAAGTTGTTAAATCGTCGGGGTGTACAGAATTTGTCCAGGTCATTAAATTGGGCGCATCTACTTTTGGATTGAGGCCATAAAGTTTATACATGGCGTTGTCCCATTTTAATTCACCCGTAGTAATATCCCATTCCCATATGCAAACATTGGCCGCCTCGGTAGCAATACGTAGCCTGTTGTTCAATTGCTGTACGTTATCTTCGGCCTTTTTCTTTTCGCTAATATCCCTTAAATTAACCACAATAGCATTTACACTTTTGTTATGCATCAGGTTAGTGGCAATTCCTTCAAGCCATAGGTAATGCCCGTCGCTGTGCTTTGCCCGTACCCTAATTGGAACCGGCTTGCCAGGGTTGTCAATTACTATTTGCTGAAATCTTTTAATGTCAACCACATCTTCAGGATGCGCCAGCTCAAGGTAGCTACGGCCAATCCGCTCTTCGTCGGTAAAACCCATAGTCCGCCATGTTGCAGGGCTTCGATAAACAGTCAGCAGGTTTTTATCCAGCAACAAGATCACGTCATTATTATTTTCAACCAGTTCACGAAAACGTTCTTCGCTTGAAATTAAATTTTCCTCGGCTTGCCTTCGTTGCGTAATATCTGTTATCATCGCCATCGAGCCGGCATACCGGCCATCTTTGAAAATAGGCGTAGTAGATATCATCACCCAAACCTTTGTGCCTTCTTTTTTTAAAAAAACAAAGTCGTGCTGCTCTGTAATTCCATTTTTACGCTTTTCGATATTGCGTTCTGAAATTTCACGGCCTTCATCATCCATAAACTCAAACAGCTCCATGCCAATCATTTCCTCCCGCTGATACCCAAGCATGGTGGCCATGGCATCATTTGTAAAAGTGGTTTTATTATCTTTATCTATTACCCAAATACCCTCTTGCGATAACTCAACAATCTGCTTATATTTTTCTTCGGATTCCCTGATCTTTTGTTCGGCTAAAATTTTTTCTGTTTTATCCCTGATGATGATAATCGATCGAAATTCATTGTTGCCGGTGGTAAAATGCCTGTTACTGATCTCAGCGATAAGTTTACTGCCATCTTTTCGCACAATGGTAAGGTCGCCTCTGATTGCACCTGTTGGTTCCTTTTCAATTTTCAAGTGCTCAAAATTGGGGTCTCCGGTGTCAAAAAGCGTTGAACGGCTTAATGCGCACAATTCGGCTTCGGTCATACCGAATATATCACAGGCCGCCGGATTAGCAGCTAAAACCTTTCCATCAGGAATAGTTAAGATTATTCCATCAAGACTGTGTTCGTAGCACATTTGATAAACAAGCTCGCTATGATAGTCAGGATTATTTTTATGATCGCCCATTCCCCGTGATTTAATATTTAACCAAAGTAATTATTTCGTTGTCTAAAAGACACAATTAATTATGTATTTGACTACAAAATATATTTTGCGAGGGGTAATAGTTCATAAGCAATCTGCTTTCAGGACACAGCAGGGTGTATTTTGGAATAGAGTGATGATGGACATGTGACTTTTATAAACTAATCATAGGGCTATCGCCCCTATCCCGACACAAGACCTGCGCTAAATATGGGTAAAAACAGCCGAGCTCCCGTTATTAGCGGGATAAATAATATATTTGAGGTCTAAACCCATCATAATTTATATATGCGTAATTTTTATCCGGTTAAAGCAAATTTAACCCTCGCTTTCATCTCTGCTTTTTCGATTTTAATCATATCCTGCTCAAAGTCGCAAAAACCCGTGGTGGCTCCCCAAGAGCCGGTTACTATAACGGCCTTTGCACCGGCAAAAGCTTTGCCCAATGCAGTTGTAACTATTACCGGAACAAACTTTAATACTGTTGCGGCTAATAACACAGTTACATTTAATGGCGTTACGGCCAAAATTAATTCGGTAACCGCAACCCAAATAGTAGTAACGGTACCGGCAACGGCGGCTACCGGCAAAATTGAATTACTTAGCAACGGAAAAAAAGCGGCCTCGGCAACAAACTTTACGGTAACCTCGGGGGTAATGAGCGATTATGCATCGTTTGGCGCTCTTGACATCGACCAGATAAAGTTTGACGGTACAGGCCGCATGTTTGGTGGCGACGGCAAGAAAATTTATGAAATACAGCCAAATGACCAACCAATATATTATACGCCTACCGACGGTTTTACAGGCTTTGCCGTCGATGCGCAGGATAATTTTTACATCCCAGTTCAGACTACAATAGTGAAAGTATCGTCCGAAAAAAATGTATCTGTTTTAGCAGGCAGCTACCCCAGCGCCGGAATAGCAGATGGCACAGGTGCCGATGCAAGATTTGGCACCAGTTCATTGGATTTAGCTAAAGATGCGACAGGAAACTTGTATTTCCTCGGTGCTGGTAGTATACGTAAGGTTTCACCTGCCGGAGTCGTTACCACCCTTGCCGGTACTAACACCTTTGAACGAGGATATGTTGATGGTATAGGCAGCGCAGCTAAATTTGGTTACCTGACCCGCGAAACTACCGACCCATCAGGTAATTTATATGTAGTTGATTCCGATCATTTCAGGATCCGTAAAATCACCCCCGAAGGTGTAGTTAGCACAGTTATTGGTAACGGCACATTCGGCCTTACCGACGGAGAGGGTGCAAATGCGCAAATGTTTGGTCCGCAGTCCTTGGTTTCAGATGCGGACGGAAATATATTTTTTAGCGATGCCGATTTTGAAAACCACCATTACAGGATAAGGATGCTTAATAAATTGGGGCAGGTTATTACCCTCATTTCGGGCAATACAACCAGCGGCATTGTTAACGGAGCCCTGGGCACAGCTACTACCAACCGCCCTTTAGGCCTTGCCTTTGATGCAACCGGAAATCTGTATATAGTTAACTCCGGGGTACATAAAATAAGCAAAGTTACTTTTAATTGAAGCAGATGTTTCACATTACCACCCAAAGCTTGTATTTTACATATGGTTTGGTTGGCCTATATAACGCAGACTATTGTTGGGCCAACCTGTTGCGCGGTGATTAAACCGACGACAGGCCACAAAAAAACAAAAAGATGTAATTTTACATATAATCGGTCAAGAACTATTCATTTCAAGGGATCAATTACGCGGTCAAGAACAGATAAATTATGGGGATAACCAGAAATCTTTTTAAATGGCGCAAGGTAAAAGACAAATATGGAAAACAGGTGAACATTGGCTATGCTATGGATGGCAACCTGAAAACGCTGGCAGATGTTGGCCATTGCTTTAAAGCGTTCGGTTTAACGCAGTACTTACCCGCAATTATCCCGCACGTACAGCCAAGGATAGATTTGACTTTGGCGCCTGTTAACGAAAATGAATTAACAACCGGGCAGTCGAAAGTTGGCGGACAGCCCGATTTGCCCGAATCTGTTATGTGGCCCATAACCGAAGAGGGAAAGCCAATGTCGTTTATAGCCCAATTAAATTGCCGCGATTTTGCGGGCCTTGATGAGTCGGGATTGTTACCGGCTGAGGGCGTTATTGCTTTTTTTTATTGTGCCGATCAGGCAGCGTGGGGATTTGACCCAAAGGATGAGCAACGATTTAAGGTTATTTACTTTAACCCAACAACCGACTTGAAACGCAGACAATTCCCAGGCGACCTACCCGAAGAATCGCAGTTTAACTCTAACAGCATCAAGGCCGAAAAAAGTTTGAGTATTCCCCGCTGGAGGGAGAAAGTGATTGACGATAAGATCAGTGAAGATGATTTTGACAACTATGCCGAAGTTGCCAGCGGAGTTGATAACCAAATATTTGGATACGCCAATTATGTTCAGAATCCCATGGAACTGGAATGCCAGCTGGTAACCAACGGCCTATATTGCGGCAACTCCTCAGGATATGAAGACCCCCAAAGAGCAGAACTTGAAAACGGCATAAACGATTGGATATTATTATTGCAAATAGGATCGGAAGACGACAAAACCGGCATGATGTGGGGTGATGCAGGCCGCCTTTATTATTGGATAAAAAAGCAGGATCTTAAGGAAAAAAGATTCGACAAAGCCTGGTTTATTTTGCAATGTCATTAATACCGGAGCCATATTGGAATTGTCTCAGATACAACTCCAACAAATTGTGTGGAGGAAGACCAATAAGGGCGAAGGAACAAATTATAAATTGCCATCATGAAATTCATTACTACCGGTACATTAGAAAATATCATTCACAACATACATGAATTTGACGATTTGGCGGTTTTGTTTGTTGATCAAAAGCTCAAATGGGGACCTCTGTCCAAAACCTGTATTTATTTTTTCGAAGACGGCGAAGAAGTTCCGTCCAAAATTGACGACATTCCATATTTCCTCGAAGTGGAATTGGTAAAAGAGGTGATTGATGTATGGAATATACGGACAACCGGTAAGCGGCAGGGTTCAAAGGATATTATCGATGCAGTAATATTTTACGCAGAAAGAGACGCTTATATGCCCGCATCAGGCAATGAAGATCGTTAGGCCGACCAACTCTGTTGGAACTGCTACTTATGATCGAATTACCATAAGCATTTAGCTAAATCAGAATTTGAGAATGACAGCTGACGTTCCTTAAACGAACCCCACTACCTCATTCTGCCAATTCTCAAATCCTGAAAATTCTGATCCTGACAGCCTACTTCGCCGCCTGCAAGGTGGCTACCATTTTATCAATAGTATCTTTATTTATTTTACCAACAACCTGTTTTTGCGCTTTCAGAGCATAGGGCAGGGCTTTTTTGTTATCGCCTACGGCCATGTAACCGCGAGCCATGCCGGTGTTGGTTAAAAACTCGTCGGGGTGTTTTTGGTAATCCAGCTTAAATACCTCAAGTGCTTCCTGGCCTTTGTTTTCGGCAATAAGGCTTTTGCCGTAAAAATAAAGGTCGTTAACATCCGCAAAAGGCAAGGCTGTTTTCATGGTGGCAGTTGCTTCGGCGCTGCGGCCCAAATTGCTCAATATTGCCGCTTTGGTTTTCCAGGTCTGGAATACCTGGTTGCCGCCAAAGTTTACGCTGGTTGCGGTATCGGCCCACAGCAGGCCTTCTTCCAGGTTGGTTTTGTTTTGGGCGCAAAAGGCAGCGGCCTGTTCCCAGCTTTCCCAGTTAAATCCTTTGTTGGTACGCAGTTCATTCCTGAATACGGCAAGCTGTGTGGCCGGCAGATCAACGTCAACCTTAAACGGAATTACTAATTTTTCCCATTGTAACTGAATTACGGCGCTGGTTGGGGTTTGGTCGGCAAACTCGTATTTAAGCCACTCCACACTGGCGGCCGCCGGTACCGGTTTTACTTTTACGCGCAACACATCCTCGGCCTGGTTATAAAAGAAACTGCCCCATGAAGTGGCGTTTTTTGAAAATATCAGCGTACTCTCATCGGCGCCGTAGGCAATAAAAAAACCATACTTACCGGCGGCTAAGGGCTGGCCTTCCACCTTTACATCGGTAGAAAATTCGATGGTGGTGTTTTCGTTGGCACCGGCCCGCCACGGTGCTGCTTTTGATGTACCAAAACCCAGGTCGGCATAGCCGTTGTAAACAAGCTCGCCCCAAATATGTCCGTCGCGCTTGTTCACATGCGGGCGGCTATAGTTAATGGTTACATCGGTAATGCCTATCATTTCGGTAACGGATGCTTTTTTATTGCCCCCGCTTGGTGTTGATGTAAGCAGCTGCGCGTGGGCAAGGCCGGTAAAAGCAAGTTGAGTAATAACCGCCATAAGGGCGGCAATCAGTAATTTTTTCATTGTATAAGCTTTAAAGGTGCGGTTGAAAAATTGAATAAATAAAGCTTGGTTTTATTAACAACAAGGGCAAATGATTTCAACCCTTGCCCCGTTATTTTTAATGCTTGCCCCTATTATCTCAACTGCCGCAACATGGGCACACAAGTAATTGGTTGAATATTGAGCCCTTTTGGTTGAAAATCATCTGCCCAAAACAAAAAGCTTTGTACATTTAAAAATGAATTTCATTAAAAACATGCCCACGCTTACACGCCTGCAATGGGTGATATGGATAGCGGTGTTTTTTATCATCTTTTTTTCGATACTGCCGGTTGATGGGTTTAACCATGCCAGCGTTTTTACGGTGATTAGTGTGGCGTTTTACCTGCTGGTTATTTATGGCAACATTAAGTTTCTGTATCCCCGCTTTTATGAAAAAGGACACCGGGTACAGTATGTAATTTATGTGGTGCTGTTACTGGTTATTGGCGGTGTGGCGCGTGGCTTTTTAATCATGTACTCGTACAACACGTTTTTTGCCAGCCACCCCGAAAAGATGACTTTTAGCATGATGCTTAATTTTGTGGTGGCCGGGTTCATGACCTATTTGCTCAGCTTTATTTTCAGGATAGCGCTGGCTTACTTCGAAATTAAACAACAATCAGAAAAAATACTGGTACAAAAAAGCCAGGCCGAGCTAAACTTGCTTAAATCGCAGGTGCAGCCGCATTTCCTGTTCAATACCCTCAATAATATTTATTACGAGGCTTATGTCGATTCGCCCCGCACGGCCAAACTGGTAGAGCAGCTATCAAACATTATGCGCTATTTTGTGGACGAAAGCCCTAAAGATGAGGTTTCCATCAACACCGAGATCCAGTTTTTGGAAAACTACGTCGCACTGGAAAAAATCCGGATCAGGCATGAGATAGACATCAGTTTTATACAGGATTGCAGCCCGCACCTGCAAATACCACCCATGCTGCTCATGACCTTTGTCGAAAATATTTTCAAGCACGGCATTGATAAGGCCAGCATCGACAATAAAATTGAACTGGCGCTGGTACAGCAAGGCCGCTACCTTACATTTGAAACCAAAAACCGTATTTTTAATCAAAAAGCTGATGCCGCCGGCGGTTTCGGGATCCAGAATTTGCGCAAACGGCTTGAACTGTTATACGGCAATAAATTTGAACTCACCATCATCGATGGCGAAGAAATGTTTACGGCCTTTTTAAAAATTCCATTAGCATGAATTTAAGCTGCATAATTATCGACGATGAGCCAAACGCAGTTAAGCTGCTGGAAATAATGGTTGGCCAGTACACCAAATGGGGGCTGCTGGCCAAATGCTACGATGCTTTGGAAGCTATGGCTTTTTTAAAGGAACAAAAGGCCGATTTTATTTTCCTGGATATCAACATGCCGCAGCTTACGGGAATGGAGCTGGCCGGCCTGCTATCAAAAGACACCAAAATTGTTTTCACCACCGCCTACTCGCAGTACGCTGCCGAAAGTTATACCTTCCAAACCATCGATTATTTATTGAAGCCGATAACGCTTGAACGTTTTTTGGCCGCGCAGTTAAAAATTGAGGCCTATTTTACAAAAAACCAGGGCAACGAAAAAGCGCCACCCGCCGTTGGCAACGAATACTTTTTTGTAAAATCGGGCAAGGAGCTGCGCAAAATTCTGCTGGATGATATCCAGTATTTTGAAGGGCAAAAGGAGTACGTACGCCTGGTAACCAGTACCGAACAGCTGCTTATATACCGCCGCATAAAAGATATTGACGAACAGCTATCGCCGCCATTTGTACGCGTTCACAACTCCTACATTGTAAACACCCGCCAGCTTAACAAAATAATGGACAACCACATTTATATAGCCGGCAAGCAGATACCCATCAGCGAGAAATTTAAAGATGCTTTTATGGGGGTGATACAGCAGCGGATATTTTAAAATGCGGGCTGCGTCAAAACCCCTTTATCATCACAAACCATCCCTAAAAACCGTTGTTAAAAGTACATGAAAGCATTTGATCATCAGTCGGGCCAATACCTGGCTATAGGCGATGCCCGGATATACTACGAAGTGGCAGGCACCAGCGGTAAACCTATATTACTGGTGATGCATGGCGGTTTTGGCACACTGGAAGATATGAGTGCCATTTACCCGGAACTTTACCGGGCGTTTACCCTTGTTGGCATAGATAGCCGCGGGCACGGTAAATCAACCCTGGGTACACAAGACCTTACGTACGAACGCCTGCAAAAAGATGCCGAACTGGTTTTGCAGCATTTAAATATAGAAATCTTAAGCATTTTGGGCTTTAGCGATGGCGGTATTGCGGCTTACCGGCTGGCTGCTTTCAGCAACCTTAAAATTCAAAAACTGGTTACTATAGGCTCAAGCTGGCATAACAAAAACAGGGAGTCCAACAGGCCGCTATATGAACGATTGACCGCCAAAAGCTGGGCCGATAAATTCCCGGCCACGGTGCAGCTTTATAATAAACTGAACCCAGAAGCCGATTTTGAAAAGCTGGCCAGTGCCGTAAAAAAAATGTGGATTGATAACACATCATCGGGCCATCCCAACGAGCATATTAGTAAATATACCGGTCCGCTATTGATAAGCCGGGGCGATAAGGACCACCTGACCAAACTAACCGATGTTGCCGAACTGGAGGGGATTGTAAAAAACGCATCGGTATTTATTATCCCGATGGCCGCGCACGATGCCTTTAACGAGCAGCCTGATTTAGTATCAGCCGGGATAAGACAATTTTTAAAAGCGGATTCCTGACAATTATTATCTACCGTTTTTAGAAAAAACTTGTAGCTTATTGGATTTTGCAGCGTGCTTACCGTTGCATTTATTGATCGACGCATTTAAAAAATGAGGAAACGCAAAAGGTACAATCGCCGCGTTAGTGTATTAAAAATCAATTAGTTACAATAAATAACCAAAACGAACGATTGCTGAAATGATGCAAAAGGGCGTTGGAAAGATGTGCCAACGGTAAGTGACAGGGACAACGTTTAAAACCAGCAACTTATATTACCCCCAGCTCTTCAAAATAAGTAATGATTAATGATTTTATGAGCATTTCCTGCTCCAGCATGGTATAATTAGGAATAACTTTAACAAGTTTCCAGTGCGGCCAGCCATCCTGGTCAAGGCCTTCCAGTTCGTAAAAACCCATCATGCTCATGAGCTTACAGTTGGCAATATGCATCAGTTCTTCTTTCTGACGTTTGCTGAATTTGCGCGGCCCCTGGCCAAGTTCCTGAACGCCAATTAAAAACAATAGTACTTTTATATCGGGTTTCTCGTTATCAAAATCTTCGGCAATACGGTTTTGCAACGCACCCCACTTTATATTAATTTCTGCCGGTTTCATATCAGCAAAGATAGCTTAGTTCATGGTTGATGGTTCATTGATCATGGCAAAATGTTATCAACGTAATAGACTCCGGATCGCCAAATGGCTTTTTGTTTGATCAAACGCAGATATGAGGAACAGGCAACAGGCGAAGCGGCCATGATCTATGGACCATCAACCACGAACTTATCACAATTGTTACAATGTTGCATTAAATTGCCCGTTTAAATGCTTACTTTTGCTATATCCTGCAAAAAGGGTGTTGACGTGAAGAAAAACAAAGTAAATATTATTTACTCGTGGCTGTTACTGGTTTGCTTTATTGCAGGGCAGTATATGGTTTATACGCACCAGCATCATTTGTTAAAAGGTATTTCAAAATCGGTATCTGTATCCAATACCCATCCACAACAAACAGTTAAAGAAAAATGCGATATGTGCGATGCTATGCACCACAACTTCGCGGTAGTTGATAATGCTTTATATGCAACGCACCAAACAGCGGTGATGCATGTTTTTAAGGCTTGCGACTATGATTTTGTAAACTTTTCGCTGGTACTGGCTGCCGGTCGTGCCCCGCCGGTGCTTTCGTAACAATTCCATCCTGTTATCATTTTTTACGAAGAAAGCCGTTTTATGAGCGGTATTTTATTGATTTACACTCCATTCTTGTTATGAAATTAAAGCTGATTAGCTTCTATATATTATTATTTTTAGGTTTTGGTGCACAGGCACATATTGCCCCCCATATTCTTAAAAACTTGCCCGAAGATGTTGTCGGAACATTATCCGGCACCATTACCGATAAGGCGGACGGCAAACCCATTATTGGCGCCACTATTACCATCCCCGATTTACGTAAAGGCGCAGTTACCGGTGCAGATGGCAAGTATACGTTTAACAATATCCCTAAAGGCATTTACCTGGTACAGGTAAGTTATATTGGTTACCTAACCATCAACCAACGCGTTGATTTTTCAAAAACAAAGGTGTACGATGTAAAAATGCAAACATCATCTGTTGAAGCCGGCGAGGTTGTTATAACCGGCGTAAGCAAGGCCACCGAAATAAAGCGCAGCCCCGTGCCAATGCTGGCTGTTGGTAAGGCCTATTTAGAGCAGCGTGCGGCATCGGGCAATATTATTGACCAGATAGCTACGCTGCCGGGTGTAAGTGCCGTTACAACAGGGCCAAACGTATCTAAACCCTTTATTCATGGCCTTGGGTATAACCGGGTAATTACGCTGATGGATGGCATACGCCAGGAAGGCCAGCAATGGGGCGATGAGCATGGTATTGAGGTTGACCAAAACTCGGTTGACCGTGTGGAGGTAATAAAAGGCCCGGCCAGTTTAACCTACGGTTCGGATGCCATTGGCGGGGTGGTGAATTTGATTTCGCCGTCACCAGTTCCCGAAGGCACTATAGCCGGTTCGGTGCAAGGGATTTATGGCACCAACCAGGGCTTGTTGAACGGATCGTTCCGTTTGCAGGGCAATCAAAATGGCCTTGTATGGGGAACTGTTGTATCGGCCAAAGAGGGCAAAAATTACCAGAATCAGCACGATGGCCGGGTTTATGGTACCAACTATAAAGAAAAGGACGCCCGTGTAATGGTGGGCTTAAATAAATCATGGGGTACGTCGTACCTGAACGCCTCGGTATTTGACGACGAGCAATCCATCCCCGACGGCAGCCGCGATTCATTAACCCGCCAGTTTACCCGCCAGATAACCGAGGATGATGCCTTCCGGCCCATAGTACCCCAATCTGTGCTAAATAGTTATACGATTCCTACCCTGCACCAGCATGTGCAGCTTTATCGAATATACAACAACAGCAACTTCAGGCTTGGAGATGGTAACCTGGTTGTAAACCTGGGCTACCAATACAGCCACAGGCGTGAGTATACCCACCCCCAGGCTGGTGATATTGCAGGGCTTAACCTGCATTTAACTACTTATACCTATGATGTTAAATACAACTTTAACCTGGGGAACGATTATGAAACTACGTTGGGCATCAATGGGCAATATCAAAATAATACTATTGGCGATGCTACCGATTTCCCTATCCCGGCATATCACCAGTTTGACATAGGGCCGTTTTTTGTAGTAAAGAAAAGCTATGGCAAGCTTGATCTGTCGGCGGGCGCAAGGTTTGATAACCGGTCATTTAGCAGCAGCGCCGCTTATGTGGATACTCTGGGTGCAAATGGTTTTCCGCAGTTATATACCGGCGCAAACCCAACATCTACACCAAATGTAAAAACACAGTTTGATGCTTTCAATAAAACTTTCCGGGGTTTTTCGGGCAGTTTTGGCGCTACTTACAATGTATCTGACGCATTTTTAGTAAAGGCGAATATTTCGCGTGGTTTCAGGGCGCCAAGTATTGCAGAGATATCGGCCAACGGGCCAGATCCGGGCTCGCAGATTTACCATATCGGCGATAAAAACTTTAAGCCGGAGTTTAGCTTACAGGAAGATATAGGCACGTTTTTAACGCTGCCCAATGTAACAGCCAGTATTGAATTGTTTAATAACGATATCTCCAATTACATTTACCAGCAACAGATCTTAAATCCGGATGGCAGCCCGGTATACACCCAGGGTTATACAACTTTTACCTATGTACAAAGCAAGGCCCGTATTTATGGCGGCGAGGTAAATGTAGATCTGCACCCTATTTCGTGGCTGCATTTTGAAAATGCTATGAGCCTGACCTATGGCGAAAACAAGGGTAACGGAGGCCCCGTTGCAGATAGTTTGAAATACCTGCCATTTATACCGCCACTGCACACTCATTCTGAACTGCGGGGCACCCTCAACGGCGGTTTTGGCGATTTCAAGAACCTATACGTATTTGTTGGTTTCGACCACTACAGCGCCCAAAGCCGTTTCTTTTCGGCTTATGGAACAGAAACCTATACGCCGGGCTATAACTTGCTAAGCGCCGGTTTTGGTGGCAATATTGTGAACAAGACAGGTCAACCGATAATTAAATTATTTATTGAAGGTAACAACCTGGCCAACGTTAATTACCAATCAAACATGAGCAGGCTAAAGTATTTTGATAATCCAACCGTACCACAGGGCGTTCGTCCTGGTATTTTTAACATGGGGCGTAACATCAGCTTTAAAGTGGTAGTTCCGTTTGGGTTTAATGCCGGGAAGAAATCTTAAACTCGTTTTAACCCCAAAGTCCATTTACAAAACAAAGGCGCACTATGCAGGTAAATCCTGGTAGTTCGCCTTTGTTGTTTTAATTGAATTGATGTGGTAGCAACTATTAATCCTGCGTAACTGGCTGATGGTGTTCATGACAAGCTTCGGCACAAACCAGGCAGGCCTGGGCACATTGTCGACAATGATCGTGGTTATGTTTACCGCATTCGGCTGCGCAAAGGCGGCAAATTTCTTCGCATAACACCAGGTACTGATGAGCTATTACCGAATCCCGCTGTAACAGGCGTGCGGCCAGGGCGCAAATATCGGCGCAGTCTCGGTCCAGCCGGATGCAGTCTGTCATCATTTGTACATCGTCTTCACTTAAACACGCTGTTGCACAGTTTTCGCATGCTGCTACGCAATTCAACAACTTTTGAATGATTGCGCTATGATCGTGATTTTCCATATCTGTATTTGTTATCGTGTTTAATAACAATACCGGTAGGGCGATAAATGTTTTGAAGTATTTCAATTGCGCGGAAAACCCATGCTCAAATTAAATCCCTCAAAACAAAACAGGCCCCTTCGTTTACCGAAGAAGCCTGTTTTTATAGTATTTGAATTTTTATTTATTATTGCTGATCTGGCTCGTCAGATGGGGTACCAACAATTTTGTAAATGGTATCGCCATTGTTGTTTTGGCTTTCCTGGTAGTAATAACCGTCAGGAGAGACAAATAATTTTTCGCCATTGATCTTGATCTTGCGGCAGTCGTCTGGCAACTGAGTAACAATATCGCCAATTTGCGGGCCTTGCTGTACATCGCCGTTACCACCATTATCGGTATTCAACTCTCCATCTTTACCGGCAATTACGTATACCTGAGTGCCATCATCTTTTGTATAGGGCTGATAGTATACACCATTTGATTCATAATACTGCTCGCCGTTAATCATAATAGATTTTGCATCCGATGGTAAGTTTTTAACTTCGGCACCAACAGGTGGCTCAACCACAGTATACTGATCATTATATTGACGGTAGTATAAACCATCGCTATAAAAGTATTGGTAATCGCCATACCAGAATGGATAGTATCCGTAAGGCAGGAAACCTATGCTAAAGCCTATACGAGGGTAATAGTACGAGTAATAGTAATTGTGGTATGGGTAATAAACATGGCTGCCAAAGTAACCACCACGGCCACCATAGCGATAAGCGCTACCGGTATAAACCCTTCGTCCATAACCGCCCGAGCCGTTATAATAATTGCCGCGGCCACCATTATAGGCACGCCTGTCAATACTATTATAACTGCGGGTACCGCTGTATACACGTTGGCCGCCACCGTTAATGCTGCTGCGCTGAGGCGCAATAGCCACATTGTTTGATCTGTTACCATAGCCATAATTGCCACGTTGGGGCGCAATTGCCTGGCTGCCACGGTTAATGTTGCCGTTGCCGCTAAAACCACGTGAAGGAGGGGCTACCGAAACTCCCTGATTACCGCCGCCATTGAATGACGGGCGTGCAACACCAATGCTGCCACCACCCGACGGGCGTGACACACCAACACTGCCGCCACCACCGCCGCCGGATGACCGGGAGCCGCCGCCACCGCCACCGCCGCCAGATCTTTGGCCGCCGCCACCGCCACCACCTCGCTGTGCGTTTGCGGTAAACGCTAAAGACAAACTCAATAAGCCGGCTAAAGCGAATGAAAATAAATTTTTATATGTCCTTTTCATGATTGAAAGATTTTTAACTGTTCGGCAGGTTTCCCCGCCTTGTATAGAGATATAGACTAAAAAATGTTTAAACGGTTTAATTGATGTTTAATAATAATTTATACAATAATGCAAAAAACGAACCAATAAAAAAATTATCTATACAACAACCTCAAAATCGCCTTTTTATTGCTTTGTGCTTACTAATTTAAAGTCTCGGCAATTAATAAAAACGGTTCATCAAAGTTCAAGGTAAAAAAACCATCCACAGTTGTTTGGTACCTGTTTTGGCCTTTATCCAGCAAGCCGCTGTATTTAAGTGCCCTTGTTGGCGACAATAATTCAATTTGCTCATCTGCCGGTTTCCACTTGCTGAAACCCGACGTTACCGGATAAATTTTTTGCCGGGCGTTAAAAATAACCAGGTTAATTTTATCGGCATAAGGCAAAAAATCGCTCAACTCCAGGTCGTCGGTTATCACGTTAACAGCGGGATAGTTATTAATCGTAAGGAACTTTAGCGCTGCCTGTGTTATATTGCTGTTTCCGGCAGCGATCAACCTCACATCAGACTGGGTGAAAACCGCTCCGTCATCATCAGTAATAATCCAATCTATTTTAATACCAAAACTGTTCAGCTTTTCGGCGGTGTCTGGGGTTGTTATCACCGTCGGACTCCACTCCAGTAATTGCCCCAGCAGTTCCTCCTCAAAATTATCTATCCCCAATACAAGTAAAGCAGGCTCCTGTTTCTCGCGAACGATATGATGCGACGACATTTGATAAAGTTAAGACGAATAAATGAATATTGAATGAAAAGAAACCGGCCTGAAATGTTAAATTATCACATTTAACATTTCAGGCCGGGTAAACAGGTTATTTGCCCAAGCCATCGGGCTGAAAATCCAGCGATATCGAGTTCATACAAAAGCGCTTGCCGGTAGGTGGTGGACCGTCGTCAAAAATATGGCCCAGGTGCGAATCGCAGCGCGCGCAAATAACCTCGGTACGCTGCATGCCCAGGGAGTTATCTTCTTTATAAATCACGCTGTTTTTACGCACTGCCTGGTAAAAGCTGGGCCAGCCACAATTGCTGACAAACTTGGCATCCGACCGAAAAAGTTCGTTACCGCAAACGGCGCAAAAGTAGGTACCCCTGGCATTTTTGTCCCAATATCGGCCCGTAAATGGCCTTTCTGTAGCCTGTTCACGTGCAGTGGCATATAAAGCAGGCGACAGGATCTTTTTCCACTCGGCATCACTCACAGCTAAATGTTTGGTATCGGTATTGGAGTAATAGGGGTTGTTCTCGTGCCCTTTGTTTGATTTTAGATGTTGGGCATTGGCGCCACATGCTGTGCCGGTTAAAATGGCAAATATTATTAGTGCTAATCTCATTTTTTTAATTTCCCTTTAAATACACTCCTGAATTTTTCCAGTTCGGGCTGTATCACATATTTGCAATAAGGCTGCTCGCCATTTTGGTTAAAATAGTTTTGATGATAATCTTCGGCTTTGTAAAATACGGTATAAGGATTTACCTGGGTAACTATTTTGTTGGGATAAACCTTTTCGGCATTCAGCTTATTAATGTAGTATTCGGCTTTTTGTTTTTGGGCCGCGTTGTGATAAAATATGGCCGAGCGGTATTGCGTACCTACATCATTACCCTGGCGGTTAAGCTGTGTTGGGTCATGCGCTACAAAAAACGCTGCTAACAGTGCATCATAAGTTACTTTAGCCGGGTTATAAATAATGTTGCAGGTTTCTGCATGGCCGGTTGTGCCGGTGCAAACCAGCTTATAACTGGGGTTGGCCACGTGGCCGCCTGCAAAACCAGATACAACTTTTACAACACCCTCTATCTGCTGAAACTTGGCCTCGGTACACCAGAAACAGCCGGTGGCGAAAGTGGCGGTATCAAGTTTGAGCGCGTTTAATTTGTTGGGTTTCATGATAGGCCGGGCAAACACCGATGCCCCGGTAATGACGAATAGCAGTACTTGAAATGTTATTTTTTTCATGTTTTAATCGATCGGTGCAGCTTTTGTTTTGCTGCTGATGTTATTAACGTAAAAAACAGATGTTTGGTAACCATGTAGTCGGGGTTTCGGGGATATCCTTACAGATTTTTACTCAAAGGTGATAATTTGTTAACAAAGCCAGATACAGATGCAAATTTAAAATGACGCAGTAAGGGCGTCTTTAATTTCTCAGTTTTAAATCGATGCCCCCTCGTTTACTATACAAAATAAGGTAATTTATTTCCAACCATTATTTTAGTAAAAAGTACGTCCCGGTGTACTTATGAAGGAGTGCACGGTTTTAATCTGAGATCCACGATTATCCCGGATTGGTAAGTTATAACTTTAGCAACTCGCCATTTAAATAGCGAAAATCCGGCCTCAATAAAACATCATCTACCATACATGCATCCCTGATAATACCAACCTTTGCCAGGGTTTCGTTGCTTGGTTCGTTACTTAAGCTAAGCAAATCGTCAAGTAAACATCCAAACGCCCTTACCTCAAGCCGTTCAAGTGCCGGGCCTATGTAGCTATGGTTTTTATCATAAAAGGAAGCAGCCCCAAAATCGCCAAACAGCGTGTTTGCATCATTATCAATGAGGGTGTTGTGGGCGTACAAATCGCTGTGCATAATACCCCTGTCATGTAGCTGGAGCGCAACGGATGCAATTGTAGCGGCAATTTTGACTATTTGGCGGGTTGTGAGTGAAAGGGTTTCCCTAAAAACATCGCGGGTGCAGGTTTGTAAACTCGGAGGCTGGCCGAGGTTATAAAAAGATGGAGGGATTAACCCCATTACCAGGCCTTTTTTACCTTCGGGATGCCCTTTTATTTGCCCCAACAGTTGTACCAGCCCGGGGTGAACATCAGCGGCTATGCAAGCATCCATTTCATCGTCGGGCGAGCCATCGCTGGTAACAGCACCTTTAAAAATTTTTATGGCTACCTCTTGTATTGCTGTAGCGTTGCGCCAGGTGGCTTTGTGTATAACGCCAGATGCGCCTTCGCCAAGGTGCCCTTTCAAATCCAGGTCATCCCAATGGATAAGATCAAGGGGCTGTACAACAGGAATGGTACAAAATGGATTCCCGGAAAATGCCAGCCATGAAAGCCTGGGCATACGTAAAAGCCATTGGGGCAATTCACTTAGCCTATTAGCAGAAATTCGGAGCAATTCCAGGTTGCTGCAATTGCTAAGCTCCCTTGGCAATGTGCTCAGTTGATTGCCGGCAAGCATCAGCTTTTGCATCCTTTTGCAGTTGCCAATAGCGGCAGGCAAATCCGCAATCCTGTTGTTGGTAAGTATAAGCCAGCGCAGGTTGGCATTGAGTGATTTTGCAGAAACAGCAGCTATTTGGTTTGATTTAAAGCCTGCAATATCCAGCAGGGGGCAGTCGGCCAAAACTTCGGGTAAAATGGCAAACCGATTTTCTGAACAAAAAAAGATTTTCAACTTTTTCAGCCTGCCAAAATGCGCAGGTAGTGCGCTGATGTTGTTATGCGATAGGTCAAGCCTTTCTAAAGTATCTGCCAGGTCGAATATTTCTTCCGGGAAATGCGACAGTCCTTCTGTAAGCGTAAGCGAAGTGGCACCTTTCAGTTCGCCGTTTTGTAATTGTAATAAAGTTTGCATGACAGGGTTTCCTTAAAACAGCCCCTCAATGATATTGGCGGCAGATAGGCCCTCCGCTTCGGCGTGGTAGCTGCGCACAATACGGTGGGTTAAAATAGGTTTGGCAACGGCTTGTACATCCTCAATATCGGGTGAATATTTTCCGTTGATAACGGCATGGCATTTGGCGCCAAGTATCAAAAATTGTGATGCCCTTGGGCCGGCGCCCCATGTTAATAAACGGTTTACCTGCGGCGTGGCAAACTGGGTATTGGGGCGGGTTTTTGATACCAGCTTTACAGCATATTCCATCACATTATCGGTAACCGGAATGTTGCGTACCAGTTGCTGAAAATAAATGATCTGCTCGGCGTTCAATATTTTTTTAACATCAGCCTTTAAAGTGCTGGTGGTGTTTTTAACAACCTGCAATTCTTCCTGAAACGAGGGATAGTTTAACGTTACGTTGAACATAAACCTATCCAGTTGCGCTTCGGGCAGGGGATAGGTACCTTCCTGTTCAATGGGGTTTTGGGTGGCTAATACAAAAAATGGCTGGGCCAGTTTATGGGTGATGCCGGCGGCTGTAACCGCTTTCTCCTGCATAGCCTCCAATAAAGCGGCTTGCGTTTTGGGTGGGGTACGGTTTATCTCATCGGCCAGGATAATATTGCTAAAAACTGGGCCTGGTATAAATTTAAAATTACGGTCTTCGCCTAAAATTTCAGACCCTATGATGTCAGACGGCATCAGGTCGGGCGTAAACTGGATGCGTTTAAAATCAAGGTCTAATACCTGCGATACCGTTTGTACCAATAGCGTTTTGGCCAAACCGGGTACGCCTACCAGTAAACAATGGCCGTTACTAAAAATAGATATCAGCACAAACTTTACCACCTCGTCCTGCCCGATTATTACTTTGCCAATTTCGGCACGTATTTGCTGGTAGGCCAGCTTTAAAGCATCTGCGGCTTCAACATCAGAGCGGTGTGGCATAGGTTATATATTATTTAGCTTGGGCAGTTGTTGTTACAGGAGGTGTTAACCACTTTTTCAATATGTCGCAAGTTTGATATTCAGGGTCAATTTTGATGAACGTTTGTTTACGGCGTTTATCAAACCATTGGTTTACTACCCTTGTGTTTTTATCCTGGTAAGCAAAATCTTTCAGCTTAGGAAAATCCTGCGCAAGGTTGGCTTTGTGCGCATCGGTTGCTGATTTAAGGTATAGTATTTTATAGCTTTTTTTACCATCGGCGCCGGTAAATATATCGGGTTTAGATATACTGCCAACTTTCATGGTATCAACAACCAGGGCAACTTTAGGGTCAAGCTTATCAGTAGGAATAAAAGTTGTACGGGTTTGTACGTTTTCGGCGTTCAGCATCATACCGCCGTTAAATTTGGTTTCTTTGTCGTCCGAATAAAAATTCGCGGCAGCAGAAAAATCAAGATCTTTTTTATGCGCCATCATCAGCGTATAAATACTATCGGCTTTTGCTTTGGCCCTATCCAAGCTGGCCTGGGTAGTAGCCGGCGATATCAGGATGTGCCTTACGTGTACCTGCTCGCCACGGCGCTCAATAACCTGTAAAAAGTGAAAACCAAAGTCGGTTTCAAACACGGGCGAAATCTCTCCGGCTTTAAGCTTAAAGGCATTGGCAGTAAATTCTTTTACAAATGTAGTACGATCGGCAAAACCAAGGTCGCCACCTTCAACTGCCGATTGCGGATCTTGCGAGTACAAACGTGCTAAAGTTCCAAAATCTTCGCCTTTTTTTACGCGGGCAAGTAGTTCTTCGGCTTTTTCTTTATATAGTTGTTTTTCTTCTTTACTTAGTTTGGGCTGAAAAACAATTTCGCCAACCTCAACCTCTTTGTTGAATGAAGGCAAGCTATCCTTAGGCATTTTGTTAAAATAATCTTTAACATCCTGTGGGGTAACATTTAGCTTTTCGGTTATTTTTTGCTGCATTTTTTGAGCAATCATTTGCTCTTTCATGTCGGGGCGAATCTCGTCCTTGTACTGAATTATTGATCGGCCTAAAAAGGCTTCCAGTTTATCCTGGCCACCTGCACGCTGCATCATTTCGCGCATACGGCGGTCAACACTGGCGTCAATATCATCATCTTTTACATCGATACTATCAATAACGGCTTGTTGCGCCAATAGCTTTTGTGTTAATAACGATTGCAGTATCTGGCATTTTACAGCCGGATTTGGCTGCATACCCTCAACCAGGTAACGGGCGTATGATAGTTCAATATCCGACAATAAAATAGGGCTGTTGCCAACAATTGCGGCAATTTTATCTAATGTTTTCCCTGGTGTTCTGGCCGTGTTGGTATCTGGTTTAGCTGCTGTGGCATCTAATGTAACTTGTGCCTTTGCAACTGATATTATGGATATAAACCCTAAAACTAATAACCCTAACTTTCTCATGTAATGCTTTATGTACTAAATAAAACGGAAATAACAATTCCGTTAAAACTTCAAATTTCGGTAAAATTTATTAATTATAGCGGCACAATTAAACTGAATAAAAAACTCCGTATTCAGCCGGTAGTCTTTAGTTTAAAATCAGAGGTCGAAACACGTCTTTTTTTTGACTTAAAACTTAGTACTTCGGGCTTCAGGCTAAGGCCATGCTATAATTGTGCTAATATGGTTATAATGCTTCAAACGGTTTAACTACTTTTGGTTAAAATTTGTTAAAGTGAAAGTTGAAAACCCGGTTGCCCTACGCTTTATTTTACAAGATGAGCTTTATTTGCTAAAAACAGATGAGGCCATGTATGAAAACGTTGCAATGGCCCAACCCGAAATTGAAAGTATTGCTCCCGCTGTAATCGTTGCTGCATCGCCCCTGCCAATAACCAAACAACCGGAACCATCAGTTCAACCACCCGTACCTGAAGTTAAAACGCCTGTAATAAGTTTTAATTATTTAGGTAAAAACTTAAAACGCTTTTTGGTACTGGTACACTATCCCGAATTGGAATTTATTGATGATACCCACTTAGCCGCGCTTACCAACATTATTAAACGGAAGGATTTAAGTATAGACGATATTGCAATTTTAAACCTGGCCAGGCATGCCACTGTGCAATATAATGAACTGGTTAATTTTTTTAAACCAGCCAGGCTGTTGGTGCTGGGTAAAAATGCAATGCCACAAGGCATAGCCCCTCTGGCCTTAAATGCTCCCAGTACCTTGGGAGATATTGCAGGTTTATATAGCTTTAGCTTTGGCGAAATGATGGATAACGTAGAGCATAAGAAAGCTTTTTGGGAACAAATGAAAACGCTATAATTTGACGATTTGAAAATGGGGTATCGTAAAAACATCATCTTCAAATTCTCAATTTTTCAAATTGATTCAATATGACGGAATTAGTATTCGCTACCAACAATCGCCACAAACTCGAAGAAGTAGAAGCAAAACTTCAGGGTAAAATTAAGCTGCTTACGCTTAACGATATTGGCTGCTATGATGATATTGAAGAAACCGGTACTACTTTTAAAGCAAACGCTTCTATTAAAAGCCAATACATTTATAATAAGCATAAACTGAATTGTTTTGGCGATGACAGCGGACTTGAAATAGATGCCCTGAATGGCGAACCGGGCGTTTATTCGGCCAGGTACGCCGGCGAACATGGGAATCATGCCGCCAATATTAAACAGGTACTGGATAAATTAAAGGACGAAACTAACCGAAAGGCAAGGTTCCGTACTGTGATATCATTAATGTGGGCTGGTGAAGAATATTTTTTTGAGGGAACAGTTGAAGGAACTATCCGGACGGCACCCAGCGGAACAGACGGCTTTGGGTACGACCCAATATTTGAACCAGAAGGTTACGCTATAACCTTTGCCGAAATGACTATGGACGAAAAAAACCAGATAAGCCACCGGGCGAAAGCCATGGAAAAACTCATTGGTTTTTTAAGCATTGCTTAAAATAAATATTCTCAGTTAACTTTCGTAACCTTAATGGCCTGTTATCCGTAAAATGGTGTTATAAGGAATACATCTATGAATCTTATTTATAAAATCAGCCACTCGTTATTCTCAAAAGATACCGACCACCGTTTTGCCAAAAGCCTTAAGAACGTTAAAGAGGCAGATATGTTAGTTGCATCCATTAACCAGCGTTTATTCGAAATAGATAAGCAGCTTAAATCAAACACGGTTAAGTATAGTTAAGCTTTTGGCAGGGTTTATGCTTATATGCATTAAATAACTTTTGTCATGAAAAATGTACTAAAAACACCGATAGCGATCCTATCCCTTATCTTTTTATTTGCGGCTTGTTCAACCCCTCAAACTGCAACTACAACTAACGTATCCCGGGGTAAATTCACCGGCACCTGGACATTAAACAACGTAAGTTACCAGGGCCTTGTACAAGGCGCTGTTCAAAACGTGTTTGACCAGGCGGCTCCCGAAGCATTTGTTGGCAGTACCTGGAAATTAACCAATAGCGGCAATGGTGTTTATACCATGAGCAACGGTACTTCGCAAACTATATACTGGTCAGTTTATAACGGAGGCACCACAGGTACGCAATTCCAATTTAAGAAAATTTACCAGGGCGATAAGCCTAAAAACGTAGCAGAAGGCTATCGATTGGATATTGCCAGTAACGATGGCAAGTCGATGGTTCTAAAATCGGCTGTTGATGTAGGCGGAACCAACGGGTACATCATTTATTCATTCACTAAAAATTAGGCGAAAGGATAAAGGTAAAAGGCGAAAGGTTGCCTTTACGAAAAAGGGGGCAAGCACAATTTACAATGTGCTTACCCCCTTTTGATTTTTTAACTAATTGGCTGCTTTTGCCTTTACCCTTTCACGTCAAAATTATTCTGCCGACGTAAACTTCAAACAAACGGGATTGCCGATATCTATTTTAATACCTGTTTGGGTTAGCTTACCTGTATTTTGGTCTATTTTAAATACAAACATACTATCACTGCCCTGGTTGGCTACAACCATATAGTTACCCGATGGGGCGATGGCAAAATCGCGCGGATTTTTACCGTATGTTGATTGGCGCGATACAAAGGTAAGTCCACCGGTTTCCTGGTTAACCGCATAGCAAATAATTTCGTTAGTCTCTAAACGGTTTGATACATACAGAAAGCGGCCATCAGGCGATAGGTGGATAGCTGCGGCAGCTGTTTTGCCCGTAAAGCCATCAGGTAGTAAAGTTATCACCTGCTTCTGTTTAAACTTGCCGTTGTCATAATCAAACACAAATACATTCGATCCCATTTCGGTTGCCAGGTAAACATGCTTTTTATCTAAAGAATATTCCAGGTGACGGGGGCCTTCGCCGGGAGTAACGCTTACAAAAGTTGGATCGGTTAATGGAGATTCCTTACCCGGGCGGTAACGATAGATGTTTATCCTATCGGTACCCAAATCATTATAAAACAGGTATTTTTCGTCGGGCGACAATATGCTCATATGGGCATGCGGGCCTTCCTGCCGTTCTTTATTGGGGCCTTTGCCGTCTTCGTTACGTACAGTTTCAATGCCGTTGCCAAGTGAACCGTCCTTATTAACAGGCAGTACAGCAACCTGCCCGCTTGAATAATTGGCTACAAACACATTTTTTTGTGCTTTGTCCACAGCAATGTAACATGGGTCGGCACCTAACGAGGACTGTTTGTTAATAAAATCTATTTTACCTGTTTTGGCGTCAAATGAAAATGCGCTTACCTCGCCTTTGGTAACTTCGTTTACGGCGTAAATAAATTTATTGTTTTTGCTGATGGTAAGGTACGATGGGTTGGTAACGCCATCTATCTGGCTTAAATAAGCCAGTTTGCCGCTTTGAGTATAAAAGCGGTAAACCATAATACCCTTACTGGTACCTGTTGTATACGTACCTACAACCAGGTCAAATGATTTGGGAATTGGCTTTTTGTCCTGGGCGTAATTAAACAAAGGCGATAGCATCGCTATGATCAAAAGAACTTTTTTCATGTGGGTACAAATTGATTATGGAGCGCAAGTTAACAAAATAGACAAAAAAAACGCCCCGATGTTTAGCGGGGCACTGAAAAAGTGACTATTTATTAAAAGGGGCTGTTTTCGATATTGAAAACAGCCCCTTTTTCTTTGAGGTACTCGGGTAGGTGGTGGAGAGCACTTTCGTACAGACAATTCTCAGCGTCTCCATTTTCTTTGAAAAACTACTTCTTTAACTTTAAAGGACTTTTTCAGTGCCCTCATGTTTAGCGGGGCGTTTTTAAAAAAAGGGCTATGTTAATAACGTTACGGTTACAGGCGGCTTTCCTCCGTACACTTACCAATGGTTTGATGCAAATGGCGCACAGGTGGGATCGACAAACAGCGCCTCGAATTTGACCGCGGGTAATTATACTTTAAATGTTGCCGATAGCCGCTGCGGCAGCATCGATGTTAAATACACAATTCAAAATACAATGCACGATGTAGCTGCGCCGTCGTTAACAGATATCTAGGTTTGCACCCCCGGGCGACGCCCGGTTTACGGTAAACAACGCCGAGGCTAACACTCTTTACCGTTTGTACGACCAGGCTAATAGTGCATCGCCATTAACCGAACAAACCGGCGGGCGTTTTAAAGTATCTGCAATCGCAAATCGCAGCTTTTTTGTGAGTGCTGTAAACGGCACTTGCGAAAGCCCAAAAACAGAAGTAAAAGTTTCAGTAGGTTTATCTCCGCTTAGCATCGCCAATTCCTTTACTCCTAATGGCGATGGCCATAACGATTACTGGAAGATCAGCAATATCGAAAGCTACCCTGCCGCTGTAGTACAGGTATTTAACCGCAACGGTCAAAAGCTGTTTGAATCAAAAGGATATTCAACACCGTTTAACGGCACCTATAATGGCAAGGCGTTGCCGGTTGGCACCTACTATTATACTATCAACCTGGATAAAAACTGTAGCCTGTTATCGGGAAGCTTAACTATTTTAAGGTAAAACCTGAGGTCAGGTGCCTGAAGCCGGAGGTCTGATAGGAAGAAACGTTGCGCATTTCAATCCTCAGGCCACAGATCTCAAACCAACTGCCTTAAATACATCTGGATGGTATTTTCTAATCCATAATATAACGCATCGCAAATAAGGGCGTGGCCAATGCTTACTTCATCCAAAGCAGGTATGTTTTCGGCAAAGTATTTTAAATTATGCAGATCGAGATCATGTCCGGCGTTAATGCCCAGTCCGGCTTCGTGTGCTACCTTCGCGGCTTCAATATAGGGCGCTATAGCCAGTTCTTTGCCCTGGTGATAATGGGTAGCATAACCCTCGGTGTAAAGCTCAATCCGGTCGGTGCCGGTTTTTGCGGCCCCTTCAACCATTTTGGCAATCGGGTCAACAAAAATAGATACGCGAATGCCGGCTTCTTTAAAAACGGCTATCATATCTGTTAAGTAATGATAGTTGGTAATGGTATCCCAGCCATGGTTAGATGTTATTTGCCCTAATACATCAGGTACCAGCGTAACCTGCTCCGGTTTGTTGGCCAATACAAGGTCAATAAACTTTTGTTCCTGGCAGTTGCCTTCAATATTAAACTCGGTGGTAACTATTTTTTTAAGGTCGAAAACGTCCTGGTAGCGGATGTGCCTTTCGTCCGGGCGGGGGTGTACGGTAATGCCTTGCGCCCCAAAACGTTCGCAATCTTTTGCAACCTGTACCAAATCGGGGTTGTTTCCGCCGCGTGAATTACGCAGGGTGGCTATTTTATTGATATTGACAGATAAACGGGTCATGGGCTATGTTTACTTTTACAATGGCAAATATCACCATTTACTTAAAACACCCGAAACAATTTTATTTGCAAATTAATTATGAAACTGATTGAGAGTTCGGCCCAGCAAAAAAGCCTCAAATCTTCCGACTTGAGGCTTTTGACTTAATGTAGCGGGAGCAGGACTCGAACCTACGACCTTCGGGTTATGAGCCCGACGAGCTACCAACTGCTCCATCCCGCACTGTATTGGTATATGTTGCATTCCGTCATAACCTCGGAAAGGTGCTTCCAATTGTCAAAATGCAATTTTGCACTCCGTTTTAATTGGACTGCAAAGATATAATTCGTTTCTTTGCAGTCCAAATATATTTTTAATTATTTTTATATGAGTCACCAGGCAGGTTTTGTAAGTATAATTGGTAAGCCCAATGCCGGGAAATCAACCCTTATGAACGCCCTTGTTGGCGAAAAAATGTCAATTATCACCCCAAAAGCGCAAACCACCAGGCACCGTATTTTGGGAATTGTTAACGATGATAACTACCAGATTGTGTTTTCGGACACCCCCGGGGTTATCAAACCACATTACGCATTGCACGAAAGTATGATGCACCAGGTAGACGGATCAATTGTTGATGCCGACCTGATTTTGCTGGTTACCGATATTTACGAGGAGTTTGACGAAACCGACGTGTTAAAAAAGCTGGAAGGTTCGTTGGCGCCAATTGCTGTATTGATCAACAAGATTGACCAAAGCGATGAGGAAACCGTAAAAAAGAAAGTGGAGTTTTGGCAGGAGAAATTAAACCCCAAAGCCATTTTCGCCATATCGGCTTTGTTGGGCCACAATATCAAAGCCATTATGGATTTTGTGATAGGCAATTTGCCAGAGCACCCGGCTTATTATGAAAAAGATCAGCTTACGGATAGGAACGACCGCTTTTTTGCGTCGGAGATGATCCGGGCGCAATTACTTAAACAGTACAAAAAAGAGATTCCTTACAGCGCCGAAGTAATAGTAACCGCATTTATTGAAGGCGAAAAACTGCACCGCATCAGCGCCGAAATTATTGTAGAGCGCGATTCGCAAAAGAATATCATTATTGGCCAGGGGGGCAGTATGCTTAAAATAGTTGGCACTTACGCCCGCCGCGATATGGAAGAGTTTTTTCAGAAGAAAATTTTCCTGGAGATGTTTGTAAAAGTGATCCCCGACTGGCGCAGCAAAAAAAATTACCTTAAAAAATTCGGATACGAATCATAGACCGAAAGAATCAAGAGTCAAGAATCAAGATTTTGTCTTGACCCTTTAATAAAATTTCATTTATATATAGAACAGGAATTTTAAGATAGATAGATTTGCATAAATCTTGACTCTTGGTTCTTGATTCTTGACTCTAATTTAAAAGCATGAGTAACATAGTAGCCATTGTTGGCCGCCCTAACGTAGGCAAATCAACTTTATATAATCGCTTAACCGAAACCCGCAAAGCCATTGTTGACGATTTTAGCGGTGTAACCCGCGACAGGCACTACGGTGTTTCTGAATGGACCGACCACCAGTTTACCGTAATTGATACAGGCGGCTATGTAGCCAACTCTGCTGATATTTTTGAGGCTGCCATTCGTGAGCAGGTAGAAATAGCAATTGAAGAAGCATCGGTTATTTTGTTTATGGTTGATGTTACAACAGGCATTACCGATCTTGACGATGAAATTGCCACCATGCTGCGCAAAAGCAAAAAGCCGGTTTTTGTGGTAGTAAACAAACTGGATAACAACGCGCTATTATCTGATGCTACCGAGTTTTATAGCCTGGGCCTGGGCGAGATTTACAGCATCTCATCCATGACAGGTTCTGGTACAGGCGAGTTGCTTGACGAAGTTGTAAAGCATTTTGACGACGAGGTGCTTGAAGAAAATACCCGCCCTAAATACGCCATCGTTGGCCGTCCAAACGTGGGTAAATCATCCATCATCAATTCGTTAATAGGTAAAGACCGCAACATAGTAACCCCGATTGCCGGTACTACCCGCGATTCTATCCACATCCATTACAACCAGTACGGGCACGATTTTATGCTGATTGATACTGCCGGGATGCGTAAAAAAACCAAGGTTAAAGAAAACATAGAGTTTTACTCGGTAATGCGTACTATAAAGGCTTTGGAAGAAGCCGACGTAATTATTTTGATGATTGATGCAGTTGAAGGCATCGAATCACAGGACATAAACATCTTCCACCTGGCCGAAAAGAATAAAAAAGGCATCATGGTTGTGGTGAATAAGTGGGATTTAATCGAAAAAAATAACAAAACCGTTAAGGTTTTTGAAGAGATGATCCGCGAGAAGATTGCACCGTTTACGGATGTACCTATCGTATTTACATCCGTTACCGAAAAACAACGGGTGTTAAAGGTAATTGATGTTGCCAACCAGGTTTACCAAAACCGCGCCCGCAAAATAGCTACCTCCAAACTGAACGAGGTAATGCTGCCCATTATCGAAAACTATCCGCCGCCATCCATCAAAGGCAAATACGTAAAAATTAAATACATCACCCAAATTGCAGGCTCATCGCCCATGTTCGCCTTCTTCTGTAACTTGCCGCAGTATGTTAAAGAGCCTTACTATCGCTTTATTGAAAACAAACTAAGGGAAAACTTTGATTTCAGCGGAGCGCCGGTACAGGTGTGGTTCAGGCAGAAATAAAACTCAGATATGCAGATATACAGATGATTTTTTGATTGCATGATTGAGAAGGTTGCGACCTTTTCAGTTCATGTGCACATCCGAAATTTGCACATCTGCACATGATTGAGAAGGTTGCGACCTTGCAGTTCATATGCACATCTGAAATTTGCACATCTGCGCATTCTCTTTTCGGCACATCAAAAAATCTAAAATATTGTATCATTTGAGGTTCTGCATGCGTAATATAGCTAAACCTTAAGCTGTTATGTTTGCTAAAAAATTATCCTGCATTGTCTTGGTGGCTTTGGTCCTTGGCTCATCCTGTAAAAAATCGCCCTTAGTTGCCGTTCAGGACGATAATGGCTGTATCAGCCGCATAAAGCGCGATTACTCCGATCCTAACAAAGCCGAGCTTGCAGCAGCGCTAAAGCTTTTGCAGGATAACCACATTGCTACAGCAAACCAGGTTGTAGGTGGCGCAACATTAAACGATACCATTACTACCAATGGCCCGGTGCATGTTATGCAGCATGTATTTAACCAGCTTTATGCCAATAACCAGCCTATATTGTTTGCCCAGGTAATTTACCACTTTAACAACGGGATTTATCAATCAACAAGCGGATACCTGTATAATTCGGTGACGCTTGATACGGTGCCGCATACCAGGCTCTCGCAATTGCGTTATGTGTTTATGCAGGAGGCAAAAAATGATGGGTATGCTGTTACAAACAAAATCACCTCATCGTGCCTGGTTGCCGAGTTTGGTTATCTTGATATTAGTCCCGATTCGCACGGGCAGTTGGTTAAAGCATGGCGGGTCACTCCGCCAAATCAGTCATACCCCCTGGCTATGATACGCGACGATAACGGCCACCTGATTTATTATACCAATGGGATAATGACATTAAATAAGGCATCGCATTGATGAGCAGATTTCAGATGTGCAGATGATTGGTTTGTAAAACATGGAAAGCCATAATGAAAAAGGGGATAACGATTTGCCAATCAAACCATCATCCCCTTTCTTTTTTTCATCTGCACATTTGGAATCTGAAATCTGCACATCTGAAACGATTTGCCAATCAAACCATCATCCCCTTTCTTTTTTTCATCTGCACATTTGGAATCTGAAATCTGCACATCTGAAACCTACTGTTCCAACGCCTTTTTATAAGCCACATCATTGGTGTTCATCACTTCCTGGAAAGCGTTATCGCCCCATTTAAGTCGGGCTGCGCTTGCTTTTAGGATGTTTTTGATATAATCTTTTGATTGCAGCAATTCGCGCGAATCCATTTCCTTTAGGGTTTGAGATGAGTATAGGATAAAACCACGAAAATCATCATCACTGATGTTATAATGTTTTATAAAGTCTTCGCCATTGGCATACTTGCCCAGTAAGGGTTGCATTTTATCAATCACATAAGCCGAAAATAGCTGTTGTTCGCCAAGGTTTTGCACAACTTGTGTGTTTTGGGTAGTATCAGCAGGTACAAAAACGTCGGGCATAATGCCGCCGCCGCTGTAAACTTTGCGGCCACCTGTGGTGTGGTATGATGATCCTTTAAAAACGGAATCACTGCGGTTGCTTTGTTCAGAAAACAATTCGCCTTTTTGCATGCGCTGGGCCAGCTCATTGCGGTAACTGCTAATGCCGCCTTTATATGATTTTTGGATTGATCTGCCGGATGGGGTATAATACCTTGCCACCGTTAAATTAATAGCCGAGCCATCGCCAAACGGAAACTGCTGTTGCACCAACCCCTTGCCAAAAGATCGGCGGCCAACAATGGTAGCCCTATCCAAATCCTGTAATGCGCCGGCCAATATTTCACTTGCCGATGCCGAATATTCATCTATCAATACGGTTACTTTACCTTGTTGAAAAGTGCCCGAATCCGTGGCAAAATAATCAGTGCGGGGCTCATGGATGCCTTTGGTGTATACAATTAGTTTCCCCTTGCCCAAAAATTCGTCGGCCATTGATGTAGCTGCGCTTAGATACCCGCCGCCATTGCCCCGAAGATCAAGTACCAGTTTATTCATGCCATCAACCTTTAGCCGGTTAAGTGCCGTCCTGAAATCAACATCAGTAGTAGCAGCAAACTTGCTTATTTTGATGTAGCCTGTATTGGCCGTGGCCATGTAAGCCGCGTTTATGCTGCTGATATCAACCCGGCCGCGTTTCATGACAAATGCTTTGGTGCCTTTGCCATTAGGGTTTATCACATCCATCACAATGGTGGCATCTTTTTCGCCCCGGAAAATATCATTCACTTTATCGGCCGTTAGTTTTGTGCCCGAGAACTTTTTATGATCAACATTAACAACTTTACTCCCCACAGGTAAGCCCGCTTTATCGGCAGGCCCTCCGGCATATACCTGGGTAATTACCAGTGTATCGCGTAGTAACACGTATTCAATGCCGATGCCGTTGAAGCCCCCCTCTAAGCGTTCGTTGATGTTTTGCGCCTGTTGCGGCGGCAGGTATAGGGAATGTGGGTCGAGGTTTTGCAGCAACTCGTTAATTGATGCGCCTTCAATGCTGTCAACATTTACGCTATCCACATAATTTTCACCAACCAGGGTTAGCACTTTAGATAGTTTATCATCCCCAGAAAACGAAAAGCCAAGGTTACGGTCGCCATTATTCCTACTAATGTATAATCCAATAGTAATGCCCACCAGCAACAGGATCAGCGTCCTGAAAATTACACCCGCAGTCTTTTTCATATTCAGCAAACAAAGTTAATCAATGCGTTGCCAATAATTTTTATCGGCAGCCTTGCATTTGATGTTTTTTAACGAATTTTGTTATAAATTATTAAAAATTAATGGAACGTACCACCGAAAGGGAATCGCATTATAAAAACCTGGAGCTACAATCGGTCAGGGAAATCCTTGAAAACATAAACCGGGAAGACCAGACGGTACCTCTTGCGGTGGCCAAAGCATTGCCCCAGATTGAGGCGCTGGCCACCATAACCGCCGAAAAGATGAAGTATGGCGGCCGCCTTTTTTACATTGGTGCCGGTACCAGTGGCCGCCTTGGTGTGGTTGATGCGTCAGAGTGCCCGCCAACATTTGGTGTTCCGTTTGACATGGTAGTAGGGTTGATAGCCGGCGGCGATGGAGCAATTCGTAAGGCCGTTGAATTTGCAGAAGACAACACCGAACTTGCCTGGCACAACCTGTTGGAGTATAATGTGACAGAAAAAGATGTAGTGGTAGGTATTGCCGCATCGGGCACTACACCCTATGTAATTGGCGCCCTTAAAGCGGCCAACAGCCATAATATGGTTACCGGCTGTATAGTTTGCAATAGCGGCAGTCCGGTTGCGGCCGTTGCACAATACCCCGTTGAAGTAGTTACCGGCCCCGAGTTTTTAACCGGATCGACCCGAATGAAGGCAGGCACCGCCCAAAAACTGGTTTTAAATATGCTAAGCACCAGTGTAATGATTCAGCTGGGTAAGGTAAAAGGGAATAAAATGGTTGATATGCAATTAAGTAACGATAAGCTGATTGACCGTGGCACCCACATGGTAATGGACGAAACCGGCCTTACCGAAAGCGAAGCCGCCACCCTGTTAAAAAAATACGGCAGTGTAAGAGCTGCTGTTGATAATTATAAAACTGCTTGATGTGCAGATATGCAGATTTCAGATGTGCAAATGATGTTATTAACTTTAACATCTGCACATCTGAAATTTGAAATCTGCACATTTGAAATTTGCACATCTGAACAATGCACGAGATAGAACCATATTACCGCTGGAGGGATGATTACATAGCAGCCGAAGACGAATATTCGCCTTTTTATGCTACGGAGTATAGTGAGTTTGAGTTTGATAAGCAGGTATACAACTATCTGCTGCATCCGCAATGGGATTCGTTCGGCTCCAACACGTTATACATGAAGGTGCTGTATGCCGATTATGAAAAAGGCTATACCATTATTGAGTTTATAGGCGAGTGGAATGATGCCATTAACAACGATATCATGATGCTGAAACGCGAGATACTGGAGTTGATGATTGATAACGGTATCAATCATTTTATACTGATAGGCGAAAATATTCTCAACTTCCACTCTTCAGATGACTGTTATTACGAAGAGTGGTTTCAGGATGTTGAAGACGGATGGATAGCCGGCGTCAACTTCCGCGAGCATGTGATTGACGAATTTAAGCGTAATAATATTGATTACTACATCAACTTTGGTGGCCAGTTAGATGATCTGGGCTGGCGCAGCCTTAAGCCCATCCAGGTGTTTAAAAAAGTAGAAGAACAGATGGTGAGGAGGCTGAATTAGCCCCCTGTAAATCTCCCCAATGCTATTAAGTCAAGGAATTAAGGCCAATTTAATATCGAACACTGAATATCCAATTTCGAATAATGAATGAAAAACTTCGGTGTTGGATATTCGAACTTCAGTGTTCGATATTATTTTTTCACTTCTGTATCTCTTAACTTAATAGCATTGTAAGTCTCCCCTACCGGGAAGGATTTAGAGGGGGCTGCCGCTCAATACGTTTCATGTATCCATGTCATCACCCTCACCATTTCGCCCCTGATATCTTTAGCGGGCCGGGTAAAATTGTTATTCATGAAAGCGAAGGCCAGGTGCTTGCCCTTACGAGTTACCAGGTAACCGCTTTGATTATGATTATTGGATAACGATCCGGTTTTAGCCCAAACAAAAGCCTTCCCGTTATCTGTTTTATAGGCATTTTTAATGGTACCGGTTAGTCCCCCCGCAGGCATCAGGCTGTGCAGCAGTGTATCACTTTTAACTTCGCCGGCAATTTTGCATAGTAATTTTACCATGCTGCGCGGGGTAAACAGATTGTAACGCGACAGGCCCGATCCGTCTACCCATTGCGGCTCATCAGGTAAATCATTTAAAAAGTGCTTTTTCGAGTAATTGATTACCGAATCGGCGTTCAGCATATTAAACTTTACCGCCGAACAAACCAGCAGCAATTGTTCGGCAATAAAGTTATCGCTTGGCTGCAGCATCCGGCGATATACAGAATCGGCGTTGGTATTATAAATGGTTTTGGCCGCGCTGCCGATGGGCAGGTACGTTAGGTAAACAGGTTTTTTTAAGGTATCTTCTAACAATTCCTTTGTAAGCATATCGCTTGTTTTCCATGGTACCAGTTGGTTGAATTTTTTAGGAACGTCTGTTTGCGGGTATGCAAACCGGTTAGTTAACAGGTCGCGTTGTACTTTAAATCCGGCAGGCTTAAAATCGGGGTCGCGGGTTAAAAATCTTTTAAAGTACTGCGGCTTTACCTGCAGGTTGCCATCGGCATCGCCGTATAAAAATACTTCGTTATCTTCTATCGGGAAAGTGCTTAGTTCCTGCTGGTAATCGTCATTGTAA
Source organism: Mucilaginibacter sp. KACC 22773 (assembly GCF_028736215.1). Lineage (NCBI taxonomy): Bacteria > Pseudomonadati > Bacteroidota > Sphingobacteriia > Sphingobacteriales > Sphingobacteriaceae > Mucilaginibacter > Mucilaginibacter oryzagri. The sequence continues at coordinate 7,489,774 of NZ_CP117883.1, read as the reverse complement.
TCATCCCATCCCCATCCGGGGCCAAAAATTTTACCCGTATAACCGGTGGCCGACCAATACAGGTTTTTACTACTGTTCTTTAAAAAATTAAAACCGTTAACTCCCTTTAGGTCGCTGTGTAAAAAGGATGGGTCGCCGGTGCCCCAAAATACCAATGAATCATTGTGCACTTCGTACTTTAATGCCGGTATCGAATCGCCCAGCATTTTAAGGCAGGTATAAAAAGTAAACAGTTTGGTGTTTGATGCAGGGGTAAAATATTTATCAGAATTTAACTCAAATACCATCTTTTTTTGATCCATATCGTACAAAGCAAAACCGGTAAAATGATCATTGGACACCTGCGATTGCTCAAACTGCTTTTTAATATTCCGTTTATTAATGGAATGGCTTTGAATACTGCAACTCCCCAATAATAAACCGTAAATTGTTATCAGAAACGTAAATGTTGTGCCCCGCATAAATATTTATTTATTTAATCAATTAATGTTGTAAATTTAATATTACCAATTATACCAAATTGTTACTTAAGCTATTTCATAAACTAAAGCATTTTCGGTCGTTGTGGCTCTTGTGGCTGCTGGCATTTTGTTTCACAACAGCCCGTGCACAGTACTTTGATTTAGATGCCCGCAAAAAAAAAGTAACCATACCTTTTAGGCTGGTGCGTAACCTTATGGTTATTAAATTAAGCATCAACAACAGGGGGCCGTTTAATTTTATTTTAGACACCGGCGTTGGCCTTATGATTATAACCGACCCTAAGTTAGCCGATTCTATCAGCATACCTAACAAACGCACCTTAAAGATACCCGGGCTTGGCGAAGGTGCCGATGCCGAAGCGTATGTAACTTCGGCCTTAAAAATAGATATCCCGGGCCTGGTAAGTTATGATGTGGCGGCGGCTATATTAAAAAAAGACCTTTTCAGCTTATCGGGTTATGCAGGCATGCCTATACACGGGCTTATAGGATACGAGTTTTTTAATAACCTGGCTGTTAAAATAGATTTTCAGGATAGCACAGTTACTGTTACGCGGCCAAAAGACCTTAAAGTTTTCAGGAAGGGTACGCAGATACCCATAACTATTGAAGATAGAAAGCCTTATGTAGTAAGTAATGTGGTGTTGCAGGGGGGGCGTGTTGTAAAAAGCAAACTAATTATTGATCTTGGAGCCGGGCACCCGATATCGCTTGAAAAGATTATACCATTATATGGGTTGCCACAAAAATTTATCGCGTCGGCCAACCTCGGGATTGGTTTAAACGGGCCTATTAATGGGTTCATTGCCCGTTTGGAATCGCTCGAGATAGGCAAGTTTAAAATTAAAGGCATTATATCATCCTTTCCCGACGACGGCAATAACCAAACCCGGCTTTCGGTACCCAGGGATGGTAACCTGGGCATTGGTGTGCTTAAGCGGTTCTCGGTTATCTTCGATTATACAGGTAATTCTATGTATCTGAAACCCAATGCCAATTTTAAACAGCCCTTTGAACATGATATGAGCGGCATTGAATACTATGCCGCGGGCGCTAATTTGGATAGGGTAATTATTAACCGCGTGGAGCCCGGCTCGGCCGGCGACGAAATAGGACTGGAGCGGGATGACGAGATAGTTGCCATTAACTTTAAGCCGGTTTCTAAAATGAGCCTTGAAGAAATTGACGAATTATTCCGCTCGAGAAATGACAGGAGCCTTTTGTTGGATGTTTTTCATGATAAAAGGCTGGATAAGGTAGTGCTTACCTTAAAACGCAGAATTTGATGGCCTCTTTTTATTTAATTAAGCCCCTGTTTTATAAAAAACGGTAAACTTTGCATAAGTTTACGTTTTAAGTAGACTAATTAATGAAGAAAAACCCTGTGGCAGGCCAGTTTATCCGCGGCACTGCGTTAATTTTAACCGTTTTGGCTGCCTCCTGCGCCACAAAAAAGCAAACGGCAAATCAAACTTTAACCCTTAAAACAACAGCCGGCCCCGGTGGTACAACTGCTACCGCTACCGTTGGCGCCCCTAAAAAAGAGGGCATCAAGAAATTCAGCGACCTGATTACGGGTAAAATGAAAGCTGATAGCGGATTGTTTAATACCTATAAGGTTGATGGCAAGTATTACTGTGAAATTCCAGATTCATTGCTAAGCCGCGAAATGCTTGTTGTAACCCGCTACGTAAAAACTCCGGCCGGTTTAAGAACATTTGGTCAGCAATACGGCGGCGAACAGCTTAACGAGCAGGTTTGGAAATGGGAGCGCCATGATAAACAGGTTTTTATTCGTGTACCCAGTTATAGTGTAAGGGCCGATAGTACATCTGATATGTATCAGTCGGTTAAAAACTCAAACCTTGATGCCGTTTTGGCTTCTTTTGATATCAAGGCTTTTAATAAAGATACAACCGGTGTTTTAATTGATGTAACAGATTTTTACAACGGCGATATTGCAGCGATAGGTTTATCTGATGATGTAAAAAAAGCCTATAAAATTTCGGGGGTTGATGGCGCACGGTCATACATCGATACCATTAAAAGCTTCCCCATTAACCTGGAGGCCCGTACATTAAAAACCTATCGTTCTGGCGAGTCGCCGACGGATAACTCAAACGGTGCGGTAACGTTCGAATTAAATACCTCAATGGTATTATTGCCAAAAACACCAATGAAACCACGCATCAGCGATGCCAGGGTCGGTTTTTTTGGTCAGCGCCAAACTGATTATGGTACCGATAAGCAAAAATCGGAGGTTACAGCCTATATACACCGCTGGAAACTGGAACCAAAAGACCCGGCAGCTTATGCCAAAGGACAACTGGTTGAACCTAAAAAGCAAATTATTTACTACATTGACCCTGCCACACCAAAAAAATGGGTGCCATACTTAATTGCCGGTATAAACGACTGGAATAAGGCGTTCGAAGCCGCGGGTTTTAAAAATGCCATAATTGGTAAAGAAGCGCCAACAAAAAAGCAGGATCCTGAATTTAGTACCGAAGATGCCCGCTACAGCGTTATCCGCTACTTTGCTTCTGATGTTGAAAATGCTTACGGCCCGCACGTATCCGACCCACGTAGCGGCGAAATCTTAGAAAGCCATGTTGGCTGGTACCATAATGTAATGAATCTGCTGCGCGATTGGTACCTGATACAAACTGCAGCCGTTAACCCGGCCGCACGCAAGGCGCAGTTTACCGACGAGCAAATGGGCGAGCTGATTCGTTTTGTATCATCTCATGAAATTGGCCATACGCTTGGGTTGCCCCATAATTTTGGTTCAAGCTATGCTTATGCTGTCGATTCGTTACGTTCAAAATCGTTTACAGACAAGCATGGTACCGCGCCATCAATTATGGATTATGCCCGTTTTAACTATATAGCCCAGCCTGGCGATAACGTAACGCACCTTTATCCGCAAATTGGCGAGTACGATCTTTGGGCTGTAAAATGGGGTTATAGCTGGTTTCCCGGCAATAAAACTGCGGATGAGGAGAAGGATATTCTGGCCGATTGGACAAACAAAAAAGCAGGTAACCCCTTGTACTATTTTGGCCGCCAGGGCACATCAATTGATCCGCGCCTGCAAAATGAAGATTTGGGCGATAATGCGATGAAGGCGAGTACGTATGGCATTGCCAACCTGAAGCGTATTTTACCAAACCTTGAAAAATGGACCTATCAAAAAAATGAAGACTATAGTGATGTAAGCGAGCTCTACAACGAGGTTTTGGGTCAGTATTACCGTTATATGGGCCATGTAACCACCAACATTGGCGGGATGAACGAAAACTTTAAAACGTATGATCAAAAAGGCCCGGTTTATGATTTTATAGGTAAAGCCTTGCAACATGATGCGGTGGTTTTTTTAAATAAACAAATATTTACCACTCCTTATTGGCTTATTGATAAAGCCGAGCTGGGCAAGTTTGATAATGGCGTAATGTACAACCGCATTAAAGGGATGCAGGTAGCTGTGCTTGGCAATGTACTAAGCCAATCAAGGCTGGCCCGTATGTATGATAATGAAGCCAAAAACGGCACCGCCGCTTATACCGTAGCCAATTTGCTGGATGACCTGCGCCCAGGCATTTTTGCAACCGGCAAGCCAGATGCATTTAAACGCAACCTGCAGCGCGGATACGTGGAAAACCTAAGGAGTTTATTGACTGATGATTTCAGGGGCTTCCCGGGCTTCCCGCCGCAGGTATTAGCCTCATTTGGATTAACACCAATCAATATGGCTTTATCGGATATCAGGCCTATGGTACGTGCCGAATTAAAGAAAATTGATGCCAGCCTGCCAAAAGGAGGCGATGCATTAACTGCTGCACATTATGCTGATTTAAAGCTGCGCATAAAAGATGCGTTAAACCCAACGAGGCCAATAGTTAATTTACCCGGTGCTGGTGTGATACGTGGCATCAATAGCGAAGAAATATTGAAAGAATATACAAGCAAGGGGTACCTTAATTGCTGGCCAAAAACAAATGTGGATAACTAATTTGTCTTTTAGGTAAAGATAGCCGAATAAAAAGCCTGCTTAATAATTTACTTAAGCAGGCTTTTTTTATGATTTTGGCATGCATTGATGCCTGGGAAAAATTCTTTTACTATTGAACAATTAGCGGCAATAAAACAGGCATTATTTAAGCTGACTTATGTTTTCAAAAAATGCAACCTGTATATCGAGCAGTGATTTTACATTTATTTTTTCGCCGTAGGCATCAAAGCAAAGAAATTGGGTGCTTTCTGGATGATTTCTCCTGGCTTTCTCAAAAAAATTGAAAGTTTCAAAAAAATAATGATTGATTGTAACATTATTTTTACCATTAGTTTGCGAGGCATTGAGCCTAAAGCCGATCGCATCCATCCAATTATGGACCTTTGCGTGTAAATTGTTGCTGATCTTGTTCATAGGTTAAATGTTTTTTAAGTATAACGAAATTGCTTGGAGTTTTGTTGCACCGTCTTTTAGACATTTGTTTAATAACTATGTGGATAATCATCACGGCTAAAATTTTAATTAATAATAAAAATAACGTTTTCTGCCGCTGTTTCGTGTAACTAATTATCCACACATCCGTACTAAAGCATACTATATACTACTAAAAATATTTGTTATGGGAAAACTACGACTTTTACTACCCGTTTTATTGCTTTGCATGATTAGCATAAATTCATGCAAAAGGGATAAAACACCCGGCCCAACCGGGGCTACAGGTGCTGATGGGGCACAGGGGCCAAAAGGAGATACAGGTGCAACAGGGCCGCAGGGGCCGCAAGGCGCAACAACGGGTATACCTGGCCCAACAGGAGCAACCGGGGCTACGGGAGCCACAGGTGCTACCGGCCCTATTGGCCCGCAAGGGCCGGCAGGGGCAACAGGTGCTACCGGGGCAACCGGAGCTACTGGCCCTATTGGGCCACAAGGACCGGCAGGTCCAATTGGTGCTACGGGAGCAACCGGCGCTACGGGAGCAACCGGTGCTACGGGAGCTACAGGTGCAACCGGCGCTACAGGTGCAGTTGGGCCAAGAGGTCCTGCAGGACCAACTGGGGCAACCGGAGCTACAGGCGCTACAGGAGCAACCGGAGCTACGGGTGCAACTGGTGCTACCGGCCCACAAGGACCGGCGGGGCCACAGGGGCCGGCAGGCGCTGATGGAACTACTAACATCAAAAGTTATATAATAACCAATCAAAATGTGAGTTCGGCTGCGGCAACCAGGCTTAATGTACCGGCAATTACTCAGGAAATTGTTAATAGCGGGCTTGTTTTAGTGTATTTAAGGGTAACTGGTACATCAAGCTTTTACGCTTTACCTTTCATCAGGATTACCAATGCCATATACCAATCGGATGTGGGCTTAGGCTTTGTAAATGTAATAGCTAATTTCAACTCGCCCGGCTATGATTTTAAAGTTGTGGTGATTCCTGGTGGCAGTGTAACTACTTTACAGGTTACCCACCCCGGCCTCAACTTTAAAAACTATAACGAAGTTGCATCGGCATTGCACTTGAATTAATTTAAAACTGACTGATCTTATAATAACACCCAAGCCCGGCAATGCCGGGCTTTTTTTTGCTCATATATGTAACAATAATATGATTGATAGGCCTTTAATAGCCGAATGTGTAACAATTATATGTTTATTATTTAATATGCCCTTTATATGTTGAACATTTGCACTTTAACTGTGTCTTTAACACAAATAAATACACTTGTAGCTCAGCATATATCATGAAACCCCTAATTTTAATTTTAAGTATTTTTTTGTTAAGCGCCTTTGGCGCATATGCCCAAACTGCACGCGATATCAGTGGTACCATTGCCGATACCGCCAAACTTAGCTTGCCCGGCAGTAGTGTAAAACTGGTTAACGATGCCGGCGATAGTTCATTAACCGTTGCCGATGCTAATGGTAAATTCAGGTTCCCTGGCGTTAAAGGCAGTAAAATAACGCTTACGATATCGTCAATTGGGTTTACAGCCATAAAAAAACACTTTGCATTGGAGGATAATACCAAGCCGGTAGATTTAGGTTTGATATTATTAAAGGCCGAAACAAATTTGCTTGGCCAGGTAAACATTGTAGGGGCCGCCAACCCCATTACCCTTAAAGAGGATACGGTAATATACAACGCTGCTGCTTACAAAGTACGCGCGAACGCGCCCACCGAAGATTTGATAAAAAAGCTTCCTGGTGTGGATGTGGATGTAAACGGCAATATTACCACGCAGGGCAAGCAGGTTACCAAAGTGCGGATAAACGGCAAGGATTATATGGGCGGCGATGTGCAGAGCGCTACCAAAAACCTGCCTGCTGATATCATCGAGAACATACAGATGATTGATGATTACGGCGATCAGGCCAATCTTACAGGTATTAAAACCGGCGACCCTACCAAAGTAATGAACATTACCATTAGGAAAGATAAAAACTATGGCTATACAGCCCAGGCTACTGCAGGCGATGGTCGCGATGCCTTGCCACAAGACCAGGGGGTACCCAATAAAAACCGCTACATAGGATCATTAAATATTTTCAATTTCCACGGCGATCAGCAAATTGCGGTGCAGGGAAGTATCAATAACACCAATGTTAACACCTTTTCGTTCGGCACTACAGGTGGCGGCGGCGGTGGTGGTTTTGGCGGTGGTGGCGGCCGTGGCAACGCGGGCCGTGGCGGTGGTGGCGGCGGAAGTCTTATTACCGCTCAAAATGGCTTAACCGATGCAAAATCAATAGGCGTAAACTTTCGCGATCAGTGGGGCAAAAATCTTGCTGTATATGGTAGTTATAGCTTTGCAGATAATACCACAAGCACCAATAACAATATTTTTCAGCAAAACACCTCGGCAGCCAACCCAAGCGAGCAGCACCAGTTAAGCCTCGAAAAAGATCAGAATATAAATCACCGGTTTAACTGGAACATGGAGTATAAGCCGGATACTGTTAATTACTTAAAGGTGGTGCCATCTTTTTCATACGGCAGCACCAATACCAATGAATCGGATAGTGTAAACCTTACCAGGGAAGGAACCCTTGCTTCGGCATACACTTCTACTACCAATGGCGATTCGCAATCGCCTAATTACGGTATTACAGCATTGTATAACCATAGATTTCCGCACCGCCGTAACCTGAGTATTTTTGCATCGGCAAGCTCGGCGCCAACCACATCATATCAAAACCCTATTTATAATTTTGTTCCGGGTACACAGCAAACCGCTCCCGAAAACCAGATTATTAATACGTATAGCCGTACCAATAGCGTTGGCGTAAACCTATCGTACCTTGAGCCATTGGGCGCACGTTCATATTTAGAGCTTAATTACGCCTTAAACCATTCGGCAACGGTAAATAATAAGGAAACTGACACGCTAAGCAATGCCCAAACCTGGAATGTGTACGATTTGCTGTCGAACAAATTTGATTATACGTTCACCACCAATAAGGTTGGCTTAAACTATCGGTTCATCGAGAAAAAGTATAACTATACTTTAGGCTTAGCCGTGCAGCCCTCAACGTTAGATGGCCACTCCGTATCAAACGATAACATCCCGGATACGCATAAAAACACCTTTAATATTATACCTACTGCCCGCTATATTTATAATTTTTCGCGCAGCAAAACATTCGCGGTTAACTATAACGGCTCAAACGCGGCACCAAGCTTTACGCAGTTGCAGCCAGTTATCGATTTTTCAAATGCGCTATACCCGGTTCAGGGTAACCCATACCTGAAACCTGCGTTTACCAACAATATATCTATCAGGTATAACAACTTTAGCTTTACAACGGGTAATGTGTTTTTTGCCAACTTTACTTACCAAAACATATCTAACCAGGTTGTAACTAATACCATTACATCAAACACCTCAAACAGGATATTTACCCAATACCTGAATGCCGATGGCTTTTATAATTTTACCGGCCGGGTTACTTACTCCAAACCATGGGCCGAGCGCAAATATTCAGTTACGCTTAATGGTACCGCCCAATATAATAATAACGTAGGCTACTTAACCAGCCTGACCGACCTTGACCCGCTGGCGGCCACGCCTGATCAGATAGCTTCTGCGCAACAAAAAAACATAGCTAAAAACCTGGTTTTTACTCCCGAAATACGGTTCAGGGTAGATTTGCCAAATATCATCGATGCGCAAATTTTAACCAACTATGCCATCAACAGGACAACCAACTCGGTAAAGAATGATATTAACGATGGTTTAACCAATATCAGAACCTGGAACATTGGCCTTAACGGGAAAAACTATTTTGGCGATTGGGTATTTAGCTACGATTATACCAAGGCAACCAATTACGGTTATGCTTCAATCATTAAAGTAACTAACCCTAATATTTTAAATATGTATGTGGAACGCCGGTTCTTAAAAAACAAGGTAGCTACCCTGCGGCTATCGGCTTTCGATTTATTTAATCAAAACACCGGTTATTCATCAACCACAACAGCCAGTTCAACTACCGTATCAAACGTAAACAGGCTTGCGCGTTATTACCTGCTTACCTTTACACTGCGCCTGCAAAAATTTGCGGGTAAAGCGCCAACCCAGGACATCAGGGGCGACAGGCCGCGCGGCGAACGGGGTGGCCGCGGCGATGGCGGTGGGCCAGGCGGTGGCGGTCCTGGCGGCGGCGGCCCGGGCGGTCCGCAATAAAAGGCATAAACTAACAAGGCCCTATCCTGAGCAGATGGGGCCTTGTTATATACTGTAGAATAAAAATTTAATGATTATTAACTAATCAGCACCTTGCTGATTACCTTTTCCAATTCTTCCAGGTCAAACGGTTTGGCAAGATAAGTTTGGGCACCGGCATTGCTGGCCAGGATCTGGATATCGCTATTGGCCGAAAAGTAAATTACCGGGATGTTTTTTAATGCTTCCGATTTCTTTAACGTTTGGGTGGCAATAATGCCACCAGCATCTGGAATCCAGTTATCCATAAGTATAACATCCGGTAAAACACCAGATACTTTTTCCGTTATATTATTGCAATCAGTGAAGGTAAAAACTTCCCAGCCTTGCTCTTCTAAAATATAACTACATATAGAAAGGATGTCTTCGTCATCATCAAAAATGATGATCTTTTTATTCGGGTCTCTCATGCGGATAGTGCAAGTGAAAATATAGCTTATTTTTAATAAAAGCAAATAAATTTAGGTTCTAATTAAATGGTGCTTTTCCGGGTCTTTAACTCGCCCTTTCAAATACACGTTTCTTGTCAGATTAACAGTTCAGACCTTTGTATCCGTGTTCTCTGAAGTCTTTGTGTACCAAATACACGTAAATTGTTGGTTACTTAATAATTTATGCCTTTATATACCAAAAACAATAATAAATTTACTCAACCAATTGCCTTCCGGCCTTTTTTCCTGTTTTGGATTATGTATAACCCGTTAAATATTTGTTTGATGAATAAGCATGTCATTTCGTTTTTATCGGCGGCAGCGCTGATGTGTACCGCTACCATAGCATCAGCTCAAAAAACAACAGCGGCCAGTGTTTGGCTTACTAAAGCCGATAGGTCGGCATTGTTTGCCAGGCAAAAAGAAACGCAGGAGTTTAAAACAGGGGGCAAGCCCAATGAAATTACCATTACGGTGAATGACAAGCAAACTTACCAGCCCATTGATGGTTTTGGCTTCGCGCTTACCGGCGGCAGCGCCATGCACATCATCCGCATGAATGCCGATAGCCGCGCCGCGCTGTTAAAAAACTTGTTTGCCTTTAATGACAACAACATTGGCGTAAGCTATTTGCGGTTGAGCATAGGCGCATCTGATTTAAATGAAAAAGTTTTCTCGTACGATGACATGCCCGCCGGCCAAACCGACCCCACATTAAAACATTTTGACCTTGGCCCCGATAAGCAGGACGTAATACCGGTGATGAAACAAATACTGGCCATTAACCCCTCAATAAAAATATTGGGTTCGCCATGGTCGCCCCCGGCATGGATGAAAACCAACAACGATACCCGCGGCGGCAGGTTAAAGCCCGAATATTGGGGTACCTATGCTAAATACCTGGTAAAATATATACAGGGGATGAAGGCGCAGGGCATAAACATAGATGCCATTACCGTACAAAACGAGCCTTTACATCCCGGCAACAATCCCAGCTTACTGCTGGTTGCCCCTGATGAAGGTGCTTTTATTAAAAACAACTTAGGCCCTGCCTTTAAGGCAGCAGGCATCAAAACAAAAATTATTTTGTACGATCATAACTGCGACCGGCCCGACTACCCAATTTCGATACTAAACGACAAAGCGGCAGCAAAATATATTGATGGCTCGGGTTTTCACTTATATGGCGGCGATATCAGCGCCCTAAGCACCGTTCACTACGCCCACCCGGAAAAGAACGTTTACTTTACCGAGCAGATGGTGGTTGAGCCCGAAAACGAATCGACCATTGATATGAGGTGGCCGCTAAAGCACCTGATTATTGGCGCAACCCGCAACTGGAGCCGCAACGTACTGGAATGGAACCTGGCCGCCGACCAGGATTATAAACCTTATACCGATAGGGGCGGATGCCCATCGTGCCAGGGCGCGGTTACCATCAACAAAAATGAGGTGAAAAAAAACGTGGCTTATTATACCATTGCGCATGCATCAAAATTTGTGAGGCCCGGTTCGGTGCGCATAGCATCAAACAACCTGGATAAATTGCCAAACGTGGCTTTTAAAACTCCCGATGGCAAAAAGGTTTTAATTGTGGCCAATACCAGCGACGCCGCACAGGATTTTGATATCAGCTACGCCGGCAAAACACTTGCCGCACATTTAGATAAAGGATCTGTTGGTACTTATACATGGTAGAATTAGAATCAAGAATTAAGACATGACAAAGAAAAAAACAGGTAACAGCCTTTTGCGCTTATCTTGACTCTTGGCTCTCTTAAAATAAACGTTTATAATAATCGCTAATAACATGTTAACAAAATCTGTTAAAAATATATTTTCTTTTAAGAGCCTGTTGGTATTGGCCGCGGCCTCTTTTATATCGGTACAAAGCCAGGCACAACAGGGTTTTTTAAAGACTGACGGTAAAAAGATAACCGACGAAAAAGGCAAAAATGTGCTGCTGCGCGGCATGGGTCTTGGCGGCTGGATGCTGCAGGAGGGTTACATGCTGCATGTAACCAAAGATAGCCGCCAATACCGCATCCGCGAGCGGCTGGAGGAGCTGATGGGCCCGGTAGAAACCAAAGAGTTTTACGATACCTGGCTGGCCAACAACACCCGCAAAATTGATGTGGATTCGATGCATCGATGGGGCTTTAACTCGGTTAGGCTGCCCATGCATTATAACCTGTATACGCTCCCTATAGAAAAAGAACCCGTTGCCGGAAAAAATACCTGGATAGACAAAGGCTTTAAAATGACCGACCACCTGCTGGCCTGGTGTAAGGCCAATCATATGTATCTGATACTTGATTTGCATGCCACACCGGGCGGCCAGGGCAATGATCTGAACATATCCGACAGGAATACCGATAACCCCTCGTTGTGGGATAGCGAGGCTAACAAGCAAAAAATGATTGCCCTTTGGCATAAACTTGCCGACAGGTATAAAAACGAGCCCAACATAGCCGGTTATGACATTATTAACGAACCCAACTTTGGCTTTGATGACCCGGCGAATGATAAAAATGGCCTGAAGGAAAAAACCAATGCTCCGCTAAGAAAATTGATGGTTGATATTACAACGGCGATACGCCAGGTTGATAAAAAGCACATTATTATTATTGAAGGTAATGGCTGGGGCAACAACTACAACGGCATTTTGCCGGCCTGGGATAAAAACATGGTGCTTAGCTTTCACAAATACTGGAACTATAACGACCAAAAATCGGTAGAACATATTGTAAAAACACGCGACCAGTACAACATACCCGTGTGGCTTGGCGAAACGGGCGAAAACTCCAACGTGTGGCTAACCGAAGCCATTGGCCTGTTAGAGAAAAATAACATTGGCTGGGCGCTTTGGCCGTTGAAAAAGATGGGGAATAATAACCCTATCGAGATACCATCGAACCCGAATTATGACGATGTTACCAACTACCTGAATACCGGCCGGAACAAGCCCAAGGAAAGCAATGTTTACAGCGGTACTTTAGAAATGGCCACTTATGCCAAACTGGAAAACGCCATTATTCACCATGATGTAATAGATGCTATTTTCAGGCAGCCCCACACCACAGCAACCAAACCGTTTAAGGCCAATAAGATTACCAATGGCACTATCATCAACGCGGTAGATTATGACCTGGGCCGCAACGGCTACGCCTATTTTGATACCGATACTGCCGACTATCACGTATCAACCGGTAAATACGGCAAAGGCAACAATGGGCACATGTATCGTAACGATGGGGTAGATATCGCTAAAGATTCTGCCGCCTACAATAGTTATTATGTAACCGATATTGAAAAAGGCGAATGGCTGCAATACACACTGAAAACCACGGCATCCGGCAGCTACACCGTAAAGCTTAAAGTAGCGGCAGCAGCCGATGATGGCAAAATAACCCTAAATGTTAATGGAGCCACTCAAGCTATCAATGTACCCGCCACAGGCGGCTTTAAAAAATGGCAGGTTATTGAGCTGAAAAATATCCGATTAAAAGCCGGTATTAATAAAGTTAGAATTTATGTGGATATGGGAGGCTTTAACCTGCATTGGATGAAGTTTGATAAGGAGAAATAATAGAGTATCAGCTTAAAATCCGGGCCAATTCTTTAATAAGAGTTGGCCCGGAACTTTTTACAAGGCAGGTAATGGCCACACTTGACAGGACATAACTGAAAAGAATAAGCACTAAAAATTTGGCGTACATACATATTGATACTTTTACTTTTTAACACTCACCTCGGTAATGGCCGTTCTGCGGGTGGCAGTATAAACAACACCGTTTACCATTTCGTACCCGGTAGAAACACTTTGCGAATAGCGTTTTAAAATAATGCCGGTGAGGTTGTCTATCAATATTGATCCGTTAATGCGGCTATTTAAATTGCCGCCTAAAACAGATGTTTTATAGGTTATTGTGGTAGTACGCCCGCTTACAGCGTAAATAGTATAACTGGTTTCGGCAGCTTTGGTGGCGTCTGTCCACGTGTAACCTTTTTTTAGTGCTGGGTTTACAGGGAAGTCGACCATAAACTGCAGGGTGCTGCCGGGTAATAACCGCTCGGGCTGGATGCCGGTGAACGACAACAGCGTATCATCTACCGATACAGGGCGTTTTAAATTCAATACTTCGCCTTTATGATTTACCGTAACCATTGGCCGGGTATTTACCATTTTTTGCAAACCTGCATGGATAATAGAATTTGGATCGCCTGGCCTGGCCGAATTATATACCAGGTTTTGATCCATCGCATTTACGGTATCAATCAACTTATCGGTTATGATGGTAACGGAGGCGTTCTTTTCGGTTGCATCTATTACTTTGTAGGTTTTTACAATGTTTGAAATCGAACCGACACGTAGCGTTTGACCGCCCCGTTGTAAAACACAATTTGATTTGGTGATAACCTGCCGTTGAAATTCATCGCCTATTTTAAATCTAATCTGCGCACAGGTAACACTGCCAATAAATGTTAGTGTTATAATTAATATATGTTTTAAATATACCATGATTGCTATCTGGCCTATTACTAAGCCAGCCTGTTTTATTTTTTAACTGATTTAGATTTAACTTTTTTTGCGCCTTTTATACTACCTGTCCTGCCTTCTTTTACGGTCGCGGTAATCAGCTTAAAATTGGCATTTTCAGGAATCCCCGGGCTGGGCCAAGGTTCTAATCCGCCCCCGTTTGCCGGCGGGTTAGGCATGGCGGGGGTAAGTACCTCGGGCATAGCCGGCATGGATATGTTTGCAGGCACTGGCTGGCCCGAAGGTATCGGCTCGGCAGGCAAAGTGGGCAATTCGGGCGATGCAGGTATCGGCAGCTCGGGAATTGATGTTACCGGTAAATCACGCAGGGATTGTTTTGGCAACCCGGGAGTTTCGGGCGCTCCGGGCATAGGAATTTCGGGCAGGTTGGCCCCAATACCCAATATAGTTGGCTGATCGGGCGTATTTACCACCGGCGACACCGTTGAAACAGCGGCCAAAACCGGCATTTGCACGGGAGGCGCCGGCGGTAACGAAACCGGAGGAATATCGCTCAGGCTAAGCGCAACGGGTTTATCCAACGGAGGCTTACCATTGGTGCCCCCTTTTACCTGGGTACCAGGATGTAAGGGTGGTGGTACAGGCGGCGGTACGTTCCAATCGGACTGATTGGTTCTGCTTTGGGCTATCACCTGGTTTAGGCAGCAGGCAATGGTTATAATAGTAAAAACCAAGGCCATCAGCATTTTGCTGCGGACTTTGATTTTCCTTGTTTTTTTGATCAGGTATGTTTCCATTAAATGACTATCTTTTTTATAAAAGCTGTTAGCTTGTTATAAAATGATTGATTATGTTTTGTTGAAATATATAATGTAAGTTGTTGGTCCTTTTATTGGTTTGCACCCAGCGTAGGCAATCCATATTAAAGTTAGCTTTTTTTAACTTATTAGCACTCAAAATCAGCAGTAACAAACGCTTTCGGAGTTACGCTGCCAAGCCGCCTTTTCTGTTTTCCTTTTCATCGTACTAATTATTTGTAAATCTACACTTTATTGACTCTCCCAAAAATACCAATTGCTTTGTATTGTGTGCTTTTTTTTAACTCTATAAAATTGTGGTATGCAAAACTTAATAAATATCGCCGGCAGTTGCAGGCTGTATTTATAGGTTGCTAAATCAATTTGTTTCACCTAAAATTAAGGGATATGACAACCATTTTAGAATATTTAGCTTATTGTACCCCAGTTGTATTTGTAGTGTTATCACGGTTATACAACCTGAAATTTAACAGGTTGCGCGGTACAGGCAAGATACCCGATATAGAGGGGGCGAAGCGAAGGCAAACACTGTTTTCGGTATTGGCCATATTATCGGCATTACTGGTAGTTATTATACAATCGCAGTTTTTTTTTCGAGGCTTATAATTACTATCTTTAACTGGGGGCATACACCCGGGATATGAAATACTTGTTTTTGCTTTTGTTTCTTTCAATTATCCTTCCGTGTTCCGGTCAGAATATTGATAGTTTAAGAAAAATAGTGGTTGGTAATTTACCAGCCACTATGCGCTTAACCGCCGCCGAAAAAACTGTGGCTTATCTGACCGCAAAAAATACAGAAGAAATTTTGCCTGTTGCCCGGATAGGGCTAAATCTTGCTATGATGCTTCATGATAAAAAAGTAACCGGTTTAATGCTAAGAAGCATAGCTGCAATTTATTTTTTTAAAGGCAATTATGATTCTACAGCCCATTATTGCGATAAGGCGGCGAATGTGTTGGCGGCCATAAACCAGCAGCATGTTTTGGCCGATGACTATATGCGGTTGGCAGAGGTGTATGCCAGGCAAAAAAATTACGATAAGGCCATTAGTCTTTACAACGCGGCGATAGACCTGGCACCCAAAACAGGCACTCGCCAAACGCTGATGTTTGCCTTAAGCGGCCTTGGCCGGCTGTATGAAGCCAGGCAAAATTACCAGGAGGCGCTAAATTATTACAAGCAATCTTTTGACATCGGCGATTCGATTGATTTTGTAAAAAAAGCGAAGGCAAATACCTCTGAAGCTTACAGCCATAGTTTTATGGGCGATGTTTTGGGGAGCATGAAACAAAAAAACATCCAGGTGCCCGACATTTTAAAAACGATAGAAACTAAAAAAGCATTAAGTGATACCCTTGCGCTTACCATTAATTATTTTAACCTGGGCCAGTTATATAAAAGCAAAAAGATGTATCCTCAGGCGCTGGATGCTTTGCAAAATTGTTTGCAATACGCAACACAGATAAATTATACCGACATGCAAAACAGTGCTGTTAACGAGATAGCCGATTTGTATGGGCAAATGGGCAATTACAAACAATCGCTTTTTTATTTAAAAAAGCATGCCGCATTAAGTACTACAAAAAACTCAAAAACCATTGATGAACTACAAACCAGGTACGAAATAACACAGCGGGAAGACCAGCTGCTGAAACAGCAGTTTGAAATAACCAAACGCAATTACTGGATGGTAGGCATCATTGTTTTTGTATTGCTGATACTTTTGATAGTTTTTATTTTTTATAAGCAAGCGCAGCTAAAGCAACGCAACGCGGCTATGCAGGCTATTATTGAAACTGAAGAAAGCGAGCGCAGGCGAATTGCGCAGGATTTGCACGATAGCGTAAGCCAAACCATGTCGGCAGCAAAAATTAACTTAACGGTTATTGGCGGCGAGCTGCCTTTTGTAAATGAAGATCAGCGAAAGCGATTTGAAAAGGCGATAAACCTGGTTGATTATGGCTTTAGGGAAGTACGAACAATATCGCACAATATGATGCCCTGGGCGCTTCATAAAACAGGCCTTGCACAGGTTGTTAAACAGTTTATTGAGAATATTGAAAACAATACTATAGCCATAAATTTTTACAGCAAAGGCTTTGATGCCCCGTTTGATGATACCATCGAAATTATTTTGTACCGGGTTTTACAGGAAAGTGTGAACAATGTAATGAAGCACGCCAATGCAAGCCGGCTTGATATTTCGTTGATAAGGGATGAGACAAATATCAGCCTTACTATTGAAGATAACGGCCTGGGCTTTGATGCTGCCAGCTCCGAAACCCCGGGTGGAATGGGGCTGAACAACCTGCGGTCGCGAATTAATTTTTTGAAGGGTAAAGTCGAACTTGATTCACAGGTAGGCAGGGGTACGCTGGTATCGGTATATGTACCGGTTACAGGTAAGCCGTTATAAGTTTACCTGGATGCTGCCACCTTAAATGCAGTTAGCCCCGGGGCAATAGTCTAAAAAAGTTCTAAACCGGCGGAAAAAGTGCTGTACTACAGAAACTGTTGATTAAGTAGCTATGCCGATATATGGTTATCCCTAACCATCTTTTCCAGTGCCGAAATCCATGTTGGTGAATCGTTCAGGCTTTCTACCAGCTGTACGCGTTCGCCGCCAAGGGCTTTAAACTCGTCGCCATACTCGGTGGTTACTTCATAAACGGTTTCCAGGCAATCGGCCACAAAGGCTGGGCAAAACACCAGCAGGCTTTTTTTGCCGGCTTTGGCCAGGTTGGCTACAATTTCGCTGGTGTATGGTTGTACCCATGGGTCGTTACCCAGGCGCGATTGAAAACAGACGGTATATTTTTCTGTGGGGATATTCAGTTTTTCGGCAATCAGTTTTGCCGTATGGTACGATTGGGCCGAATAGCAAAATTTATTGGCATCGGTAATTGTTTCGCAACATTTATCGACTTTTAGGCAGTGTTTGTGGGTATGGTCGGCTTTAATCAATTGCCTTTGCGGTAGGCCGTGAAAACTGAACAGCACATGGTCAAACTTTTCGGGTTCGTATTTGGCGCCGTTTTCGGCAAAGGTGGCAATCATCAGTTCATTGTCATGAAACGAGTTCACAAATGATATGGTAGGTTTGGTTGGCCACAGCATCAGCAATTCCATCACCTTATCATAAACAGATCCTGTACTGGCCGACGCATATTGAGGGAAAAGGGCTATCACCTGGATATCATCAACCAATGCATCCTTCAGCCTGTTCAAAGCCGATTCGATAGTTGGGTTTTGGTAACGCATTGCCAACTCAACAACATACTCGTCGCCCAGGCGTTGCTTTAAAGCTTCCTGTTGTAAAATACTGTAGTGCATCAGCGGCGACCCGGTAGTGTCGCTCCAGATAGCCCGGTATAACTTGGCTGATTTTGGCGCGCGGAACGGAACAATTATCCCACGAACCAGTAAGGTACGTAGCACAGGGTTAATATCAATAACCCGCGGATCCATCAAAAATTCATTGAGGTAGGTACGCACATCAGCTGTCGACGCGCTGTTTGGTGTACCTAAGTTGACTAATAAAACACCTTTTTTGCCCATAATTTTCAGTGTGCGAAATTAAGAATTTTTGGCCCGGCAAAGGGGTATGGGATAAATAAATTACAAAAGGGTAACAGGAAGAGAATCAAGAATCAAGAGTTACGACCGGCTACTGTTTGGCGGCGAAGCAAAAAAGGATTTAGAACTAACAACCAAGAGTCAAGGCACCTTTAGTTTTGGTGGCGAAACAAAGAAGACGTTTAAGAGCCAAGACACCTGAAAGCCTGACGCAGGGCTTGCTGGTATCAACAACATACAAGTGCAGCTATCTTGATTCTTGATTCTTAACTCCTGGCTTTACCTTCCACATCATCCACCACGGCGTTCCCGGTGAGTGATGATGCTCATAATGATAGCCAAAAAAATAGCAGCTAAAAAAGGCCAGTACGTGGTTTTTCTTTTGGCTTCGGGCAAAATATATATTATCATGTTCGCCTTTGTGGGGTTGGTAGGTGCCAAAATAGAATAACTGCAATGTGCTCATCAACGATGGCGCTACCCAAAAAAACAGCAGGTTTTGTTGGGGAATCCAAATTTTTAATAAGTTGAATAATATTGCCATTGCCACAATTTGCCATATAGAAAGATAGTTGCGGATAAACCTCACATACCAGTTCCAGAAATGGCCATTGTGGTAATCAGGATCATGATTTGTATGTACGTGGTTGTGATGCAAGTGATGCTTGGCATACAACTGTGGGTACCAGAATGCCGCGTATAAAAAAGTGCACAGGTAGCCAATTAAGTTGTTGATGCCCCGATTGGGTGATATGGTGCCATGCATGGCATCGTGCGCAGTAATAAACAAGCCGGTATATAAATGCATTTGCACCAGTACCAGGATGTAAACCAGTGGATTAGTAAAACTAAAATGCCATTGCATTAATAAAATAGCGGAAGTGGTCCAGCAACCTATTACCACCAGGGCAACCAGCAAACCAATATTGGATGGGCTTTTTTGCATGCGGATTATACAACAGCAAAAAGCGTGCTGCTAAATACTTTCAATAGCTTCTTTTACTTGTTGCATCAGCCACATAGGGGTTGATGTAGCGCCGGCAATGCCCACGGTATCATTTGGAGAAAACATAGATGGCACTAATTCGTCTGCCGACGAAATGAAATAAGTATTGGGATTATGCTTGCGGCAAACTTCAAATAGTACTTTACCGTTTGAAGATTTTTTGCCCGATACAAAAACTATCTTATCAAAACGGGCGGCAAACTTTGGCAAATCCTTATCCCGGTTTGATACCTGGCGGCAAATGGTATCATTGGCTTTAAGGTTATATCCACGGGCTATCAACTCATCCTTTACATGGTAAAACTTTTCCATGCTTTTGGTGGTCTGGCTGTACAACGTAATATTTTGCGGTAACTCCATATTGTCCAGTTCGGCAATATCCTGAAAAACCAGGGCTTCATTGTTAGTTTGCCCCTGCAGGCCAACAACCTCGGCATGGCCGTGCTTGCCAAAGATCAGGATCTTCTCGTTCGAATCATATGATGTTTTGATACGGTTTTGCAGCTTTAATACCACCGGGCACGATGCATCTATCAGGGTTATGTTGTTCTCCAAAGCGATGCGATAAGTATCCGGGGCTTCCCCGTGGGCGCGGATAAGTACTTTCTCGTTACGCAGGTTTTTCAGTTCGGCGTGCTCAATAATACGCAGGCCCTGTGCTTTCAGGCGCTCAACTTCTTCGTCGTTATGTACAATGTCGCCAAGGCAGTATAGGTAGCCATCTTCGGCCAGTATCTCTTCGGCCATATCAATGGCATAAACTACTCCGAAGCAAAAGCCCGAATCCTGATCAATAGTAACCTTTAAGTTATATGCTCCCATGGTGTTGCAAATATACCATTGATTTTGCTGATTATTTAACCGGATTTTAAAGATTAGGTTTGATTGACAGGGGTGTGGTTTTGGCGATGGACAGAACCCGGGTACCTGCGGGTTAACATATGTACAATTACATACGTAATTACTATATTTAGCTTTTTATCATACTATGCAATTTGAATTTACAGAAGAGCAACTGATGATTAAACAGGCAGCCCGTGACTTTGCCCAAACCGAATTAAAACCCGGCGTTATTGAACGGGACGAACACCAGAAATTTCCGGCCGAACAAATTAAAAAACTGGGCAAGCTTGGTTTTTTAGGAATGATGGTTGCCCCGCAATATGGCGGCAGCGGCATGGATGCCATATCATACGTGCTGGCAATTGAAGAGATCTCGAAAGTTGATGCTTCTACGGCGGTCGTCCTTTCGGTAAACAACTCGTTGGTTTGCAATGGGATCGAAAAATTTGGCAACGAGTTTCAGAAAGAAAAATATTTAGTCCCTTTGGCCAAAGGCGAAAAGATAGGTGCGTTTTGCTTATCTGAACCGGAGGCTGGCTCAGATGCTACATCGCAGCAAACTACCGCCATTGATATGGGCGACTACTATTTACTCAACGGCACCAAAAACTGGATAACTAACGGCAGTACCGCATCTACCTACCTGGTAATGGCGCAAACTAATGCCGCCAAACGGCACAATGGCATTAACGCGCTTATTGTTGAAAAAGGCATGGAGGGTTTTACCATAGGCCCCAAAGAAAATAAAATGGGAGTACGCGGTTCAGACACCCATTCTATCATGTTCAACGATGTTAAAGTACCTAAGGAAAACCGCATTGGCGACGAGGGCTTCGGATTTAAATTTGCCATGAAATTATTGGAGGGCGGCCGCATAGGTATAGCTGCGCAGGCGCTGGGAATAGCGTCTGGTGCTTACGAACTTGCTTTGCAATATTCAAAACAGCGCAAGGCCTTTGGCAAGCCCCTGGCCGACTTACAGGGCATTCAATTTAAACTTGCCGATATGGCTACCGAAATTGAAGCAGCCCGCCTGCTTTGCCTGAGGGCTGCCTGGTTAAAAGATCATAACCATCCGTACGCGCAAGCCAGTTCAATGGCCAAACTTTTTGCATCGGATATGGCCATGCGTACCACCGTTGAGGCTGTTCAAATTCATGGCGGATATGGCTTTGTAAAAGAGTACCATGTAGAGCGTATGATGCGCGATGCCAAGATAACCCAGATTTATGAAGGTACATCAGAAATTCAGCGAATTGTAATTTCGCGCGGAATATTGAAATAATCACCTGAATTTTATACTTTTGATAGTATACCAATTTTGTAGACTATTTTACATCAACATGAAAATAAAATCCATCATAGTAGCTTTATCATCTGCCCTGCTTGTGCTGACAGCAACGGCACAAACCAAACTTAAAACAGGTATATGGCGCGGGGCGCTAACAACCAAGTCGGGAAACGAAATTCCGTTCAATTTTGATGTTAAGGATACAGCGGGCAAACAACAGTTGGCTATTATTAACGGTGCCGAAAGGTTTAAGGTTACCGATGTTGATGTTGCTACAGCGGGCGATTCTGTTTTTATACATATGCCGCTTTTTAATTCAGAATTTAAACTGAAGCTGGATGGCGATAAGCTAACCGGTAACTGGATAAAGCACCTGGCGAGCCAGGATGTGTTAACGCCGTTTGCGGCTACACCCAATACTCCATGGCGTTTTTTGAAAGCGCCCGAAAAGCCGGCTTATAACGTAGGCGGCCGCTGGTCGGCCATTATTGGCGAGGGCGAAGGGGCCGATACTACCGTAGGCGAATTTAAGCAGGTTGGCGCCAAACTAACCGGAACGTTTTTAACCACCACCGGCGATTACCGCTACCTGGAAGGTATTGTGGCCGGCAATAAATTGTTCCTGTCTTGCTTTGATGGTGGCCATGCCTACACGTTTACAGCCACTATTCAGGATGATAAAACCCTTACAGATGGTAAATTTTACGCGGGCTACTCGGGTATGCAAACCTGGGCTGCTATAAAGAATGGTAATGCAAAACTCCCCGATGCATACTCATTAACCGCGCTGAAGCCAGGCTTTAAGAAAATAGATTTCGCTTTTAAAGACCTGGTAGGAAAAACAATTTCGTTGCAGGACAACCGATATAAAAACAAGGTGGTTATTGTACAGATATTAGGCTCATGGTGCCCCAACTGTATGGACGAGACCGCCTATATGGTTAACTACTACAAAAAATATCAGCCCAAAGGAGTGGAGGTTGTTGGTTTGGCCTATGAGCGCAGCAGCGATTTTGCCAAGTCGCAAAAGGCATTGCTACAGGTAAAAAATCGTTTTAATGTTCCTTACGAGTTATTAATAACCGGCTATACCAGCGATAAGGCCGAAACATCCAAAAGCCTACCCATGCTATCAAAAGTAGTGGGTTTCCCAACAACCATTATCATTGATAAAGCCGGCGATGTACGTAAAATCCACACAGGTTTTAGTGGCCCCGGTACAGGAGAGTATTATAAAGAGTTTATCAACGAGTTTGAAAAGCTGACTGACGATTTGCTGACGGAGGCCCCGGAACTCGTAAAGGGAAAGTAGCAGCAAAACAGGGCAAAAAAACTGTCATGCTGAAGAACGAAGCATCTATTCGCGAACTTTTCTATCGGTAATGCACAGCTGATAGATCCTTCGTTCCTCAAGGATGACAGGAAAATTGGAGATATCGAATATCCATCAGGGAACCTGAAACATAATGCCCGGATAGATTGACAATGGTGTGTTTGGCGATAATGTTTACGCTAATGATTCTCCTCCTCATCAATCTTATCGATAACCGAAATTGCCGCATCTTCAGCCACCCCAACTCCAAAATAGTCTTCCAGTTCTTTTAACGTTGATGAGTTGGTGGCAATATCTTTAATAATCACACCTTTTTCCATCAGCAGGATGCGGTCGCATATATCGGTGATGTGGTTAAGATCATGGCTGGATACGATAGTGGTTATACGTTGAGCCTTATTTAGCTCCTTCAGCATATTTTTTAGCCGGAATTGTGTGCTGGGGTCTATATTGGCAAAAGGTTCGTCCAACATAAGTAATTGCGGGTTTTGCAGCACGCAGGATGCAACACCTACTTTACATTGGTTGCCTTTGGATAAATCGCGGATGTACTTGCCTTTTTTGAGAATCTCGCCGTTAAAAAAATCAGATAGTTTTAGCAGGGTTTCATCAACAGTGGCTTTGCTTTGCTGGTGCAAACCGCCTATAAAGTACAGGTATTCCTCGGGGGTAAGATAATCTATCAGGAAGCCTTCATCAAGATATGATGCGGTGTAGTTTTTCCAGTTTTCATGCCCGGCTACAACTTCCCCGTTAGATAATACTTCGCCGGTTTCGGGCCGGATGAGATCCAGTATCATCCGGAACAGCGTGGTTTTGCCGGCGCCGTTATTACCTACCAGGCCAACACTTTCGCCTTTGCTGATTACCAGGTGCGGCACGTCAACTACGGTTACACCGTTATATATTTTTTTCAGGTTTTTTATTTCAATCATGGTTATTTATTTCTGAAGCCTTCGGCTATGGTATACCTTTTTTGTACAAAATCCTCTTCCAGTTTTTTGATCCAGAAGTTGCGGGTTAAAATGAATATCGCGCCTATAGCACCCAACACAGCCAGGCCCACGTTGGCGTGTTTAAACAGCGCAAAGGGCAGATAAATAATATAGGGCGTTAAAATGAGCGGGAACGATAACAACATCTGGGTTGCCCCAACCCCTTCCCAGTTAAACGAGGCACCTTTTGACAAATCAATTCGCTTGGCGTTACGGTTAGCAAAAAACAATACGATGGTTGTGTTAACACCAATGTTCCACAAATACATCACAAAATGCACCAGTAATATAGTCCACCCGAAGTAAACGTACGGCGTCGTCAGAAAAAAAGCCACGGTTGATACCAGGGTAAAAAGTAAATACTTGGCCTTCAAAAAATCGGTAAAGTTAATTTTGCTCACCAATATACCATCAAAATGCGATGCCTGCCAGCTAAACATAAACTGGCCATAATTAATGATAAAAATACCCGTCATAAACATGCCGACAAACAAGTACCAGTTTTCGCCATAATGTTTGTTGGTGTAAAAAATGAGCCCGTAAAACATAAAAAACAAGCCCATGATAAGGGCCGACCGTGGGCGTTTGTTGCGGAGGATAAGCTTTATTTCGTTGGCAGCCAAATCCCCAACCCGGCCAAAGCGCGAAAGGAACGGAATATCGGTACTGCTTTTGTATGATACCTTTTTGTGAGCGGTTAGTTCTTCCAGGTAAAGATTTTGTTTAAGATAGTGGAAGTTTAAATAATACATCACTACGGCCAGCACAAAAGGCAGCAAAGCCAGTACCGGCATGGTAATCAGGTGACCGAAGAAGGCATAGGAGATATCCCTGGTAGAGAACAGATGCCACCTGAAATCGCAGGTAATTATCAATATTAAAACGGCTGCAGCAATCAAAAACACCCAGCCGTTAAGGTTCGATTTCCGCTTGATGTACAGCGCAAGGTAATTGTTAAACACGGTAAGCCCGGCAATAGCAACAACAAAGGCAGAGCTTACCAATGCACCCGAATCGGGGCCTACTACTTTAAATACAAAAGGTAAAAACAGCACAAAAGGCCATAAATTAAAAACTGACAAAGCCGCGGTTAAGGCCAGGTAGCGCACCAGCGCGTTCCTTTTTATCGGCAGGTGTAAATAAGGCTGCACCCGTAAAGTTGGCAACTCCTGCAACTGCAGCCGCATGAGCAAATCAAACAGGAAGTAAATAAGAATGATACCGCAGAAGGCTTTAACAAGATCTTCATCCGGGAACATGCCCTCCAGCATCTTATCTAAAAGTATGCCCACTACAAGCACGTTCAAAAACAGGTAAAGGATTAAAAGCCCCATTACCACCCGGATGGCAATACTTTTCCCCGTATTTTTTGATCGCCAGAAAGCTTTTAATTCATGACCGATAAAAGTAGATACCATGTTGTGTGTTATAAGTTGTGAGTTATAATACTTAAGTCGGAAATATACGGCATTCATTCTTAAGACTCAAGACTGACAGCTTAAGACTAAAAACTAATACTTATACCTATCGCCCCAAAGTTTTTTCAACTTTTCTTTTGATTCGTTTTCGCGGGCGTTGTTACCCGGCTCATAAATTTTTGTACCCCGGATGGCATCAGGTAAAAAATCAAGGTCGGTAAAATTGCCTTCGTAACTGTGAGCGTATTTATAATCTTTACCATAGCCAATGTTTTTCATGAATTTGGTGGGTGCGTTACGCAGGTGCAGGGGTACGGGCAAATCGCCAGTTTGCTTTACCAAAGCCATAGCAGCACCGATAGCCGTTGTGGCCGAATTGCTTTTGGGCGATGTGGCCAGGTAAATTGCCGTTTGTGATAATATCAGCTGCGATTCGGGCATGCCTATTTTGTTCACCGCTTCAAAACAGCTTTGGGCCAATAACAGGGCATTAGGGTTGGCATTGCCAATATCCTCTGATGACAGGATGAGCATACGGCGGGCGATGAACAAAGGATCTTCCCCTCCTGCAATCATTCGCGCCAGCCAGTACACTGCACCGTTAGGGTCACTGCCGCGCATGGATTTAATAAAGGCCGAAATGATATCATAATGCTGCTCGCCGGTTTTATCATACAGAGCCATGTTTTGCTGTACATGCTCCAGCACAATCTCGTCGGTTAAAACTATATCAGGACTGTCAAAAGCGTTTACCAGCAGTTCGAAAATATTGAGCAGTTTGCGCGCGTCGCCGCCAGAAAGGCGCATAATAGCCTCGTGATCTTGTATGGTAATGTGCTTTTCTTTCAATACCACATCTTCCTGCATCGATTTCTCCAGCAGGTTTAGTAAATCTTCTTCGGCAAGGGGCTGTAAGATATAAACCTGGCATCGTGACAGCAAAGCCGAGATAACCTCGAAGGATGGATTCTCGGTAGTGGCGCCAATAAGCGTAACTATACCTCGCTCAACAGCGCCCAGCAATGAGTCCTGCTGCGATTTGGAAAAGCGGTGAATCTCGTCAATAAACAATATCGGCAGCGTTTGACCGCCTTGCTTTAGCAAGGATGCTTTTTCAATAACCTCCCGAACATCCTTCACCCCCGAGTTAATGGCACTGAGCGCAAAAAAAGGGCGATTTAAGGATTGTGATATGATATAAGCCAAAGTAGTTTTACCTACCCCTGGCGGCCCCCAAAACAACATGGACGGCAATGCCCCTGATTCGATGGCTTTACGCAACACCGCCCCCGGCCCAACCAGGTGTTTCTGCCCCACATAATCATCAAGCGATTTTGGGCGCATCCGTTCGGCTAATGGTGGGAGGTTGGTCATACTTTTGGATGTGCAAATTTCAGATTTCAGATGTGCAGATGATGAACTGCAAATGTTTTTGAGGATGATTATTCAAATGTGCAAAATGCTCCTGAATAAACAAAGCCCCGCCGTTTATAAACGACAGGGCTTTCATAAAGTTTTTATCTAAACAGGGATTCATCAGATTAATGGATTACCTCGATTACAGAAACGCAAGAAAATCAAAATCCGATAACTCTGACTAATCTGTTTAATCAGAGTTCAGTCAAAATCATTTTCAAATCCTCAAATTTTCAAATCCTCAAATAATTCCCTCATCTGCACATTTGAAATCTGAAATCTGCCCATCCGGCCTTAATCTACGCTAATCCGTCTTCCTGTGCGCGTTTTAGTTTCCGTTTTTCAACTACTGCTGATACCAGGATGCCAACTTCGTACAAAGCAAACAATGGGATACTTACCACGGTCATAGTCATCATATCCGGTGTTGGCGTAACTATGGCCGCAATAACCATGATGATAACTATAGCATAGCGCCTGGTTTCGCGCATAAACTTAGCAGTCAGGATACCCAGGTTTGACAGGATGTATACCAAAATTGGCAGCTCAAACACAATACCTGTTGCCAAGGTTAAGGTGGATACAGACGATAGGTACGAATCGATATCAAATAAATTCTTGATAGTTGCACTTACCGTGTAGCCCGAAAGAAAGTTAATCGACTCGGGCGTAATAACGTAGTAGCCAAATAATACACCAATGATGAATAAAGCTGTTGCATAAAACACAAAACCCGATGCAGCTTTACGCTCCTTCTCGTGCAAGGCCGGGCGGACAAAACGCCATACTTCAAACAATAAGTACGGAAAACCCAGCGTAAGGCCAATAATTAATGACGAGTTGATTTGCAGGGTAAACTGCCCGGCCATCTCGGTATTTATTAATTGGATATTTATTTTATCGATGCAAAAACCCGGGCGGTGCAAAAGGTCGCCTAATGCGCAAAGCATCCGGTACGTCCAGAAAGTTGGCTTGCTTGGCCCCATGATAATGGTGTCAAAAATCCAATCGTAAAAATAAAACACAACGCTGGTAATTACTACAATGGCTAAAGCCGATCGTATCAAATGCCATCTTAAAGCTTCCAGGTGGTCGAAGAAAGACATTTCGGCCTCCATCGTTTTACCTTTATCTTTTATGGCTTTAATTAATTTATTGTCGCTCATTGTATGTTAAATACCGCTGTATAAACGCTATTGTGCTAAGTACGTTTTATTGAATGAAGATAGTTTGAATTTAATTTACATTTCAAACGTTTCCATAAACTTGGTGGTAAAATTACCGGCCCTGAAGTTTGGATCTTTTAACAATTTTAAATGGAACGGAATGGTTGTTTTTACCCCTTCAATCACAAACTCGCTTAGGGCACGTTCCATGGTACTCAAAGCTTCGTCGCGGGTTTGGGCGCAACAAATTACTTTGGCAATCATCGAATCGTAGTTTGGCGGGATAACATAACCGGTGTATACATGAGTATCTATACGCACACCATGACCGCCTGGCGAGTGAAAGTTGGTGATTTTGCCCGGTGACGGGCGGAAGTTATTGTAAGGATCTTCGGCGTTGATACGGCACTCAATGGCATGCATGGTTGGCTCGTAATTTTTACCCGAAATCGGGATGCCCGCAGCAACCTTAATTTGCTCTTTAATCAAATCAAAGTTAATTACCTCTTCGGTAACCGGGTGCTCTACCTGTATGCGGGTATTCATCTCCATAAAGTAAAAGTTGCGGTCTTTATCAACCAAAAACTCTACGGTACCTGCACCTTCATATTTAACGGCTTTGGCTCCTTTTATAGCGGCCTCGCCCATTTTTTTACGCAGTTTCTCGGTCATGAAAGGCGAGGGCGATTCCTCAACCAGTTTCTGGTGACGGCGCTGGATAGAGCAATCGCGTTCGGACAGGTGGCAAACTTTGCCATACTGGTCGCCTACTACCTGTATTTCGATATGGCGTGGGTCCTGAACATATTTTTCAAGGTATAAGCCATCGTTACCAAAAGCAGCGCCAGATTCGGCACGGGCCGAATCCCAGGCATTTTCAAATTCTTCGTCTTTCCAAACAATGCGCATACCGCGGCCACCGCCACCGGCAGTTGCTTTTAATATTACAGGGTAACCTATTTTATTAGCTATCGCGATGCCTGACTTAATATCAGATAACAAACCATCGGAGCCAGGTACAATAGGTACGCCAGCCTTTTTCATGGTTTCTTTAGCCGAAGCTTTATCGCCCATGGAATTGATCTGATCGGCCGTAGCACCAATAAATTTGATGCCATATTCGGCGCAGATGGCCGAAAACTTGGCGTTTTCCGAAAGGAAACCATAGCCAGGATGTATCGCATCGGCATTGGTTAGCTCGGCAGCCGAAATAATGTTTGGAATATTTAAATACGAATCGCGGCTTGGTGGCGGGCCTATGCAAACGGCTTCATCAGCAAAACGTACGTGAAGGCTATCGCGGTCGGCAGTTGAATATACAGCTATGGTTTTAATACCCATCTCTTTACAGGTACGGATAATTCGCAGGGCGATCTCGCCCCGGTTAGCTATTAATATTTTTTTAAACATGGTTTCTTTGATGTGCAAATTACAAATGTGCAAATATGCAGATGAAAAATATTAATGATTGATGTTAAGTTGTGTAAACTACAAATGTGCAAATGAATTAAAAATCATCTGCACATCTGGAATCCGCACATCTGCACATCGTTATA
Organism: Mucilaginibacter sp. KACC 22773; assembly: GCF_028736215.1. Lineage (NCBI taxonomy): Bacteria > Pseudomonadati > Bacteroidota > Sphingobacteriia > Sphingobacteriales > Sphingobacteriaceae > Mucilaginibacter > Mucilaginibacter oryzagri. The sequence goes on along the minus strand of NZ_CP117883.1, from coordinate 7,460,205 downwards.
TAGGTTCTACTAAAAATAAAGGTTGGTCGTACTCTACAGGTGATGCGTTATCAACAAGTACTTTAACAATACGGCCAGATATTTCTGACTCGATTTCGTTGAAAAGCTTCATGGCTTCAATGATACAAACCACGCTGCCGGTTTTAATTTCGTCGCCAACGTTTACAAATAATGGCTTATCGGGGCTTGATGAACGGTAAAAAGTACCAATCATTGGCGATTTGATTGTCAGATACTTCGATGTATCCGGGCCTGCAGGCGGTGCTGCCGGGGCAACGGGCTCAGCTGCAACCGGTGCGGGCGGCAATGCAGCAGGGGCTGTTTGCGCCGGTATGCTGGCATGAATAACCTGCGGCTGTGTTTCGTTGGTTTTTATCGTAATCTTAAAATCCTTTTGCTCAATTGACACTTCGTTTACGCCAGATTTCGACACAAAGCGAATAAGGTCCTGAATTTGTTTAATATCCATAGTTGGGATTAATTGGTTGGGGACAAATTTTATATCTAAGTTATATTCAAATGTGCAGATTTCAGATGTGCAAATATGCGGTTTTGATGTGCAGATATGCAAATTCAAGATGTGCAGATTCTTATTTACTATTATTTATCTTATGGTAAAATTAACGTTTATTATCAGATAGATGTTTTAATTTTTTCGACTTGCTATTTCGTCGCCTACACCGTTAAAACCGGCAATTCGTTTTTTCATCTGCACATCTGAAATCTGCATATCTGCACATTTCTTTCATCTGCAAATCTAATACGCCCATCTTAAATAGATGCTGCCCCAGGTAAAGCCGCCACCAAAGGCTGCCAGTATCAGGGTATCACCTTTTTTAAATTTACTTTCCCACTCCCATAAGCATAGTGGGATGGTGCCGTTTGTTGTATTGCCGTAACGTTCAATGTTAATAATCACTTTATCATCGCTTAAGCCTGTGCGCCTTGCGGTAGCGTCGATAATACGCTTGTTGGCCTGGTGTGGTACAAGCCAGGCAACGTCCTCGCCGGTAAGGCCATTGCGTTCCATTACCTCGTGGGCCACATCGGCCATGTTGGTAACAGCAAATTTAAAAACAGCCTGCCCTTCCTGGTATGCGAAATGCTCGCGGGCATCAACTGTTTCATGCGATGCCGGTTTTACAGATCCTCCTGCCTTTTGGTGCAGGTAGGTAACCCCCGAGCCATCACTTTTTAATATAGAATCCATGATACCGTTACCTTCATCGTTTGGCTCAAGCAATACGGCGCCGCAGCCATCGCCAAAAATAATACAGGTAGCACGGTCCTGATAATTGGTTATCGACGACATTTTATCGCCACCAACCACCAATACCTTTTTGTGTTTACCACTTTCGATAAACTGTGAGCCGGTAGCCAGGCCAAAAATAAAACCCGAGCAAGCGGCAGAAAGATCATATCCCCAGGCATTTTTTGCGCCTATTTTATTAGCTAAAATATTTGCCGTAGCCGGGAAAACATAGTCTGGTGTAGTAGTACAAAAAATGATCAGGTCGAGTTCCTCGGCACCTATGCCGCGTTTTTTTAGCAGCGCCTGTACCGCCGGAACGGCCATATCAGATGTACCCAAACCTTCGCCTTTTAATATACGGCGCTCTTTAATGCCGGTACGGCTTACAATCCACTCGTCATTTGTATCAACCAATGTTTCCAGTTCCTGGTTGGTTAATACATAGTCGGGTACGTAACCATGTACAGCAGTAATAGCGGCATGAATTTTACTCATCTTTATATTTTTACTGAAAAGCTTGTTTAATTTTATCAACCAGGCCGCTCTCAACCATGTTTTTTGATAACAGCACCATGTTTTTTATGGCCTCGGGGCTTGAAATGCCATGGCCAACAACAACCGGGGCATTTACACCCAAAATGGGGCTGCCGCCATATTGCTCATAGTTAAACCTATCAAAAAACTCGTCCTTAAACTGCTTTTTACGGGTAATAACATAAAACGTCTCGGCAAGCTTTAATATTACATTACCTGTAAAACCATCGCATACAAAAACATCGGCCCCTTCGCTAAACAGGTCGCGGCCTTCAACATTACCAACAAAATTAAACAGCTTGGTTTCCTTCATTAAAGGATAGGTAGCCTGGCAAAGTATATTGCCTTTCTCTTCCTCTTCGCCTATGTTCATGAGGGCTACCCTTGGATTTTCGATAGCATATACCGATTGGGCAAATAAGCTGCCCAGTACCCCAAATTGAAGCAATACCTCGGGTTTGCAATCGGCATTGGCGCCTACATCCAACAAAATACCCAAACCTCCTTTAAGTTTGGGTACAATGGTAGTCATGGCGGGGCGCACAACGCCCGGAATAGTTTTTACACTAAACATAGAACCTACCAGCATGGCGCCGGTGTTTCCTGCCGATGAGAATGCCTGAATTTTATCTTCCTTAAGCAACTGAAAGCCAACCGAAATACTCGAATTTGGTTTTTGTACAATTGCTTTGGTAGGATGTTCGCCCATGCCAATCACTTCGGTTGTATGCACAAACTCGAAATGATCGGGGCTAACATTATTTTCCTGAAGAATAGTAACCGCAGTGTCTTTATCTCCTATCAGTACCAGTTTTTGGTCGGCAGATAAAGCCTTATAAGCTTCGATTGCTCCTAAAACAGTTGCTTTGGGAGCATAATCACCGCCCATAATATCTAAGCCAATCTTCATTTTCAGAAAATAAACTTAGGCTACTGCTGCTTTCTCAATAAGTACTTTACCGTTATAGTAAACGTTACCATCAACAGTATAAGCCCTGTGCGGTAAATGGATAGCGCCGGTAGTTTGGCAAGTGGTTAAAGTTGGAGCTTCAGCTTTGTAATGAGTTCTGCGCTTATCTCTTCTTGATTTGGATATTTTACGTTTTGGATGTGGCATGATCCTGCTATTTTATTATTTATTTATTTTTTTGAGTACATCCCACCGTGGGTCTGTATCCTCAGTTTGTTCTTCGTTTCCTGCCAGGCTGTTTAGCCTGTCAAGCATTTCTTTATCGCAATATGAGGTGTTACCCTCGTCGTTACATACCGATATAAATGGCATGGCAACGTTAATGTATTCATATATCAGCCCGGCAATATTAATCTCATGATCATTTTTGCTCAGGGTAATAATTTCGTCATCTTCATCAATCGGCTCCTCGCTAAACTTGGCAATTTGCTGTTCGGTTATATCCAGCGTTTGCGGATATTGGGCCAAACATCTATCGCAGCTTGCATCAACGGTGCCTTTAATGTCAAAGTTCAGGATAATCATTGTCTCCTGTTTATCCAGCTCAACAACGCACTGCAAGTTAGCCTTTTTAACCAGCGAATATTCAAATTCGTCAAAAAAAGCATCATCAACAGTAAAATCAAACCGGTGTTTCCCCAGTTTTAATCCCGTAAAAGGAATCGAATATGTTCTAAGCGATTTCAATGAGCAACAATTAGCCCGCAAATGTATGGAAAAATACCATAACTGGAAAGTGTTTTTGAAAAAAGGCTAAAGGCTAATGATGAAAGGTAAAGGGCCGGTAATATAATACCGAACGCCGGGTATTAACATGGATTGATGAATGGCAATGAAGCTGTAAAAATGGCCGGTCAAATTGGTCCGCCGAAAGCTTTTGATTGCGACCCCGTTATTGTTTTGGCCTCTTTGAGGGCTTCGCCATTTAAAAACTTCGGAAGTCCGGAATTTTCCAGCCTTTTCATGGGTACAAATAAAAAGGGGAATGACGTTATAAAGATGGCCGTTATGCTGAGTGGTAAAATCTCGCGATATTCTGAAGGGAGAATGAGGTACCGGCGAAAGACTTACGAAGTTTTCAAAACTTCGTAAGTCTGGGATTCTACAACATGTCATAGGTAGCTCGTCGAAGCATTGCGGGCAAAGGCTTCTCCACGCGAGTCTTCGGCAGGCTCAGATTGATAGGCCGGCCCACTTGAAAATGTAACAGGTTATAGGTAATTTATGAGTATACCACGTTAAAAATCCTGTTAATCCTGCAAAATCCTTTAATCGTGTTTTGTTATTGCCGGGCTTTCAAAACCAAGCTTTGTTAAGCCGTGTTGCACATCGGGATTGCTCATGAATAGTTTCCAGAGCAGGCCGGTACGATAGTTTTCAATCATCACCACAATAGGGCCCTGGTCAATGGCCAGGTATGATTTGCCGTACCAGTTATGCTGTTCGCTGAAGGCGTCGGTAAAGCCATATTCGCCCCAGATCTTATCGCCCAGGTCATAATAAAAATGGCGCAGGGCCTTCATGGATTGTTCCGGTGTGTACGGAAATGCGGATAGTGCCGCGGTTGGCGTTATCACCCCCAAATCGTTTGTTGGCGAGTGGGCGTTATAGCCTTCAAAATTATCGCTGGCGGTAAGTCCCCAGCAGTCGGGGCCATAGCCTTTGAATTTTTTTGGGTTATCTACGCAGTAGGCATAATTTATTAGCGTATGGTTTTTATTTTGCTCCCAATAATCGGCATACTGATCTTTTAGACCTTTAGGATTTAAACCCATAAAGGAGTATTGCGAAAAGAAAAGCGGGCCGCCGTAATCAAAACCCAAAGGCAGTTTATAACCATAAAAAGTTTTTCCGTTTTTAAAAAAATCGCTTTGCGCCCAGCCCTGGGTGTATACGTTTGCACCTACAGGGTAGCGTTGTGCCGATGCCGCCAATACGTACGTTATAAGGCACTCATTAAAGCCATGGATGGCAAAGTTCATGGCCCAGCCGTTATTGGGGCTCCAGTGCCAGTAAAGGGCGTCACGGCCATCCCGGGTATACCAGTCCCACTCCATTTCGCCCCACATCCAGCTAATCACATCGCGGATGCGCTGCTCTTTCGGGGTATTGGCAGTAAAGTATTGTTTAGCGCAAATCAGCCCCTGGAAAAGGTAAGCCGATTCCACAATGTCGCCGCCGTCATCTTTACGCCCAAAAGGTATCACCTTGCCTGTTTCGCCGTTCATCCAATGCGGAAACGCGCCGTGGAAGGAGTTGGCCTTAAACAGGAAGTTTACAATCTTCACCATCCGGTCAACAGCCTGTTCATGGCTTATCCATTTGCGGCTATCGGCCACAATAAGGGCCATTACCCCAAAACCCGAGCCGCCAGTGGTTACCACTTCGTCGCCGTAATCAAATGATTTGTTGCTGCGCTCGCGGGCGAGGCCGCTTACAGGGTGGCCAAAATCCCAAAAGTAACGGAATGTTTGGCGTTGCACCACATCAAGCAATGCGCTATCGCTTAGGTTTTTGATAATGCCTATAGGTTTAATGCCATCTTCGCCGGTTTTTTTTGCCTGTTTTTGAGCCAAAGAGCATAGGGTAAGCAGTAACAATAAAGGGGTTAATATAAATTTATTCATGTAAAATGGTATTAATCAGGGTTAAAGGTTAGGGCTGCTGAACCCTAAGTTTTTCATGCCCGCTTTTACTTCGGGCGCACTCATAAACAAATTCCACAGCAGGCCGGTGCGGTAATTTTCGGTCATTACCACAATAGGCCCCTGGTCAATGGCCAGGTACGAGCTGGCAAACCATGGGTTAGTTAAATTAAACGCATCATAAAAACCATACTGGCCCCATAATTTATCGCCCAGGGTATAGTAAAAAAACCTTAGCGCCGCCATAGATTGGGTTGGCGTATAAGGCAGCGATGCAATGGCTGCGGTAGGCGCGATAACACCAACATCATTTGTAGGCGAACTTGCTGTATAGCCGTTTTCAATATCGCTTGCGGTTAGTCCCCAGCAATCTGCGCTGTAGCCGTTGTTGCCCAACGGATTGGCCACACAATATTTATAATTGATGGTGGCATGGGCCTCATTTTGCGTTTGGTAATTGGCATAGGCATCGCTTAGGCCTTTGGGGTTGATGCCCATGAAAGAGTATTGCGCAAAAAATAACGGACCGCCCCTGTCGGGACCCAGCGGCAAGGTAACACCGTAAAAGGTATTGCCATTTTTAATGGCACCGTTTTTTGCCCAGCCCTGGTCATAAACAGTTTTGGGGATACTATGCGTTGTGGATGAAGCGCCTAAAACATAAACTATCAAGGCCTCGTCCCAGCCGGTAATTTTCATGTTGATGGCCCAGCCCAAATCGGGGCTCCAGTGCCAGTACAACACGTTTTGATCGCCCTGCCTGAACCAGTCCCATTCTACACCATTCCATAAGGTATTGATATCTGCGCGTAGTTGGGTTTCGTTGGTGTTGGATGCATTAAAATATTGGCGGGCAGTAATGAGGCCCTGCATCAGGTACGATGTCTCTACCAGATCGGCCCCGTCATCCTGTGCACTGAAGGGTACAACAGCGCCGGTAGCGCCATTCATCCAATGGGGGAAAGCACCGTGAAACTTTTGCGCTTTGGTATTTAAAAAGCTCACCATTTTTTGCATCCGGGTCAATCCATCGGCATGGCTTATGAAACCGCGGCTAACGCCTGCTATGATTGCCATAATGCCAAAACCCGAGCCGCCGGTGGTCACCACGTCGCCAGATGTATTACGCTCGCGTGCCAGCCCGCTGGTTGGATGGCCAAAATCATAAAAATATTTCAGGGTTTGCCGCTCAACCAGGTCAAGCAGCTGATCGTCAGATATGGTGCTGAACTTTGGGGTACTGTCAATAGCTGTGATCAGTTGTACGGATAAGGGCGATTGCAAACTGCCATTCTTGGCAGATTTTAAACCGGTAGTAACGTTAAGCGTATATTGGGTAATGGGCGATAAGCCCGTTGGGGTAATCACTACAGTACTATCGCCATTTTGATATGTGGTGCTAAAAGCTGCCACGGTTCCGGATTTGCTGTTCAGGCTGACGCTTGTTGCTATGGAGTTACGGTTAAGCGGGGTTGAAAACGTAATAGCGATAGCCGGTTTGCTATTTATATTGCTATAGCTAAAACCGCTTGTTTTACCATTCACCTTAAGCGCACTAAAAGTAAACGACGAAGGAGTTGGCGTAACTGGTGTGGACTTATTATTTGAACTTTTACCACAGGAAAAAAGCAATACTACAAATCCCAGCGCCAAACAATAATCTTTGATATTCCTCATTCCCGCCTTTTTTAAAAAGGTTGCCCGCCTTAAACGGCAAGGCAACCCCCAAATCAATCAAACCCAATTATTATCTTTTAGCTTTTTCAAGGTTATACAAAGCCAGTACTTGCGTGGCTGTCAAGGCTTTACTGTAAAACCTGATGTTATCCATGGTTCCTGTAACATAGCCGGCCCAATCCTGCGCGCCGGTATTGGCCGTAAGGGAAGGAGTGGTTTGAAACTGTAATGTACCAAATACCATTTTACCGGCTTTGCTCCAATCCATAGGCGCAAAACCAGCCGCCGCGTTTTTACCTACCTGTGTTCCGTTGTAGTATACGTAAATGGTTGATACTGTTTCATCAAAAGTAACCGTAACGTTTATCCATGTGTTCCATGGGTTGGCAACGGCATAGCCACCTTCCCAGCCATCTACCCCGGTTGACATGCCGGCCTTGTTAAACGCATGCACTTTAAGCACCCCCGATGATGCGGAACCACCGTTATCAAAAAATATGGCCAGGCTACCCCAGAAACCCGCACCGCCTGTTTGGTTGTTCTGGATATCCATTAAACCCACTGCCGAAGTATTTTGAGGCATTTTTACCCAAATACTGGTAGTAAAACTGGTTAGCGCTTTAATGCCGGCAGGGGTATCATAAAGCACGTATGATTTATCGGCGCCCTGTAGGCCTTTGCCGTTTAATCCGGTGGCAAAACTGGTTCCTGTTGCTACCCCGGTTGTTCCGGAAACACTATCGGCCAGGCCATTGGTGAACGGAAAATAGGCAACCAGGCTGGCCGGTTCAATGTCCTTACTGCTGCTGTAACCACCGTATGAAGGTAGCGGTTTAGATGGCGCGTATGATTTTGGATCAAAGCCTTTATGGCAGGCTGTTATGGTTAAGCTTACAGCTACACCCATTAACAGCGCAGCTTTAAGTGTATTTTTAAATGTTTTCATCGTTGCTGAATTGATAAATTAATAACCTGAATTTTGTGTTAAAGCTCCACCACTTATGTCGATCTCGTTTTGCGGTATTGGCCACACCTCGTTTTTGCCTGCTTTCCAGCCGCGCGATCCAAATACGGCCGTACCACGCCCCTGGCGTATAACATCAAAATAACGGTCAAACTCCATAGCAAATTCAACCCTGCGTTCGTTGTAAATCGCGATGCGCAAAGCACCCTGATCTGTAGTAGTAACTTTAGGCAGTATAGCGGCATTATTACCCCTTGCCCTGGCACGTACCTGTTCAAGCGGGCCTAACGCGGCAGCCGAATTCCCAAGTTCATTATTAGCTTCGGCATTCATCAGCAATACATCAGCATAGCGTATTACAATTTTATTTTGCTGGCAACCCTCGTTAAAACCAGATACATAAAGGCTAAAAGGCACATATGATTTTTGGTTGTACCGTGGGTTATCACCATCGGCAGGTATCACATCACCTTCGGGCGTTGTTTCGCCCCTGAAAATGATGGTTGCATCGCGTCGTGGGTCGCCTGTTTCATAAGCTGCTGCCAGGTCGGCAGTTGGTACGTTAAATCCCCAGCCGCCACCGGTTGAACCGCGTACACCCTGCACCTGCGAATATTGCGAGTTTGATGCATCGGGGTTATTTGGGATAAGGTTACACTGGATCTCGAAGATAGACTCCTGGTTGTTTTTGTGTGTAGTCCTGAACATTTGCTCATAATCAGGGTATAAGGAATAGCCCATACCCATTACCTGTGTGGTATAGGTCACCACATCGGTCCATTTTTTAAGGTACAAGGCTACTTTAGCATGTAAAGATAATGCTGCACCTTTGGTAATGCGGCCAATATCTGCCGAACCATAAGTTTGCGGTAAAGCCGTAGCCGCATCCGTTAAATCAGTTTCAATTGCTGCCCAAACCTGTGCTTTTGGTGTACGTGGCAGGTTATACTCGGTAGCATTTTTGGGTAGGGTTAACCGCAATGGAACATCGCCATAAGCCCTTACCAGCCTGAAATAACAATACGCCCTGATGAATTTTGCTTCGGCCAGGTACCTGGTTTTCAATGCATCGTCCATAGTAATACCAGGCACGTTGGTTATTACCTGGTTTGCAAGATTAATGGTAGCATATTGTCCTTTCCAAAACCCTTGCAGCTGACCTTCACCAGCGGTAACGGTAAAGTTATGGTAGCTGTTCATGAAGGTAGCATCGGTAGCGCTGCTGCCTTTTTCCGCATCGTCAGATCCCATGCTTTCGATAGCGATTGGCGGGAACGCGATGTTATTATACTCATGCATGTTGGCATACATGGCACTTACCGCCTTTGTGGCGTCATCCTGTGTTTTAAAAAATTGTGTTGCCGCGGTATTTTGGGCAGGATCGACATTCAGAAAGCTTTTTTTACAGCCTTGGAATGCTATAGCAAGTGCAATAAAACCTAATATAAAGGCTTTTTGCAATAAAGTTTTTTTACTGTTCTTCATCTTTATATTGATTAAAAAGTAACGTTAACACCAAAATTATAAGTTGCATATAAAGGATATACGCTGGCGTCGATACCCATACTGCCTACGCTGCCGCCAACCTCGGGCGTAAAGCCTTTATAGCCGAAAAAGTTGAGCGCGTTTTGCGCATTGGCATACAACCGTATTTTGGAGAGCCCCCATTTTTTTGACAATATAGATGGCAGGGTATAGCCCAGCTGCGCGTTACGCATCCTAAAATAGGCACCGCTTTCAACATAAAAAGAGTTTGGCGCGGCATTGGCGGTTGAGCCCACGTTTACCGATGGATAGGTATTTGAGGTACCTGCCCCATGCCAGCGATGGTCATAAAAGTCTTTGGTGAAGTTTTCGTTACCAAATCGGTAAGCAATGTTGGCATTGTAAACACTGACATCGGCTACGCCCTGGAAATCTAAAGCCAGGTCGAAACTTTTGTAGGTAAATGAGGTGTTAATGCCGTAGTTGTATTTAGGCAGCGGGCTTCCTAACACTACGCGGTCGCGGCTGTCAAGTATACCGTCTTTATTGGTATCCTGGTAAATAAAGTCGCCTGGTTGGGCACTGGTTTGTTTTGATGCAGCTACTTCGGCAGGTGTCTGGAAAATTCCGGTCACTTTGTACCCGTAAAACTCGCCAATAGGCTCGCCTACCACGGTACGGGTTGCCAAAGCGCCATTGGCAATGCCTGCGCCACCATCATAAATTGGGTTGGCACCGCTTAGTACACTTAGCACTTTGTTATTATTGATACCAAGGTTTGCGCTGATGCTATATGAGAAATCTTTTGTAGCCTGATCTTTCCAGCTTATTAAAAACTCCGTACCACGGTTGCGGATACTGGCCTGGTTACCAATCAAACTGCTGTTATTGGTACCCAATGAACCTGCAATCGGTATAGCAAATATGGCGTCCTGGGTTTCGCGATTGTAATAATCGGCTTCAAATGTTAATCTATTATCTAAAAAACCACCTTCTAAACCAAAGTCGGTAGCAACGGCTTTTTCCCAAACAATGGTTGGTGGTACAAGGCTGTTAATGCTTGCCCCCGGATATGCTGTTTGCGGATTACCGAAAATGGCGGTAAGGTAGGGATCTGAAGATACAACCTGGATAGATGGGTTAATGGGTACAACTGAGTTACCAACTTTACCCCAGCTTCCGCGAAGTTTCAGATTGCTAAACAACTTCTGATCTTTCATAAAGCCTTCGTTGGTAATTACCCATCCTGCGCCTACCGATGGGAAGTAGCCAAAAGTATGGTCGCCATAAAACTGCGAAGCACCATCCCTACGGATTGAAGCATTTAACAGGTATTTGTCTTTAAACGAGTAATTAGCTCTTGCAAATTGCGATAAGGCCCTTGTGTGCACCTGTGACCCCGGAGTTGCATAGTAAGTAACCTTTGCAGTATCGGGGAACGAGTTGTGTTGGTTACCGCTGCTGGCATAAGGTACGCCCTGCGCGTGGGCATCCAGCTGTTTATCGCGGTTGTTTTGCGCGCTGTAACCCAACAGAGCTGTAATTTTATGATCTTTTATTTTAACATCGTAGGTTAACGTATTTTCCCAAATCCAGTTGCGGGTTTCAGTATGGTTTACGTCGAGGTTTGATACCAGGCTTTTTTGCGCAAGAGTAGCCTGGTAAATTGGGGTATATCCCCTTGATTCGGCCTGACCAATATCTCCACCAAAGCTTGTTCTGAATTTAAAGTTTTTCAGAAAATTAACCTCACCGTAGCCATTGTATGTGAAGCGCAGGTTTTTTGACCTTTGATTGGTAAAGTCAAGGGTGGCTTGAGGGTTATAATTGTTGCCATCGCCAGTGTGGTAATCATTAGGATCTCCGTAGTTACCATCAGCGTATCGCACCGGCAAAGTTGGCGCTGCGCCAAATAACTGGTGGAAAATGCTGCCGTTAACGTCTTTTGATTTGCCTAACAGGCCGTTTGCTGTATAACCAAATTTTAAAGCTTTAGTCGGCTTAAAATCGTTTGAGAGTTTTACATTAAAGCGCTGGTAGTTGTTAGTTTTTGCAATACCATCCTGATCCAGATAACCGAATGAATAGTTGTAGGTATATTTATCTGTACCGCCGCTTAATGAAACCTGGTGGCTTGTTACAAAGGCATCGCGCAATACCAGTCCGTACCAATCTGTCCCTTTTCCGTAGCTTGAAGGGTTGCTGAATATTAATGGCGATTGGTTATTAGAAGTATAAAGTTCATTGATTGCGGTGGCATACTCGGTAGCATTGGCCATTTTTACCTGGTTGGTAACAGATTGCCAGCCAGCATAACCATTATAGTTAATAACCGGCTTGCCTTTTACGCCTCTTTTAGTGCCAATTAAAATAACGCCGTTTGCAGCACGGATACCGTAAATGGCTGTACTTGATGCATCTTTAAGGATACTTACGCTTTCTATATCCTGCGGATTTAAAAAGCTGATATCGCTGTACCAAACGCCATCAACAACATATAGCGGGCTAACATTTCCATACACTGTACCCAAACCACGAATGGTGATAGATGGCGAAGCGCCAGGCGAGCCGCCATTGGTAACCTGTACGCCTGCTACCTTACCTTGTAAGCCGCTAAGCGCGTTGGTTGATGCCTGTTTAGATATCTCTGCACCTTTAACGGTTGCTACCGACCCGGTAACATCAAGCTTGCGCTGAGTACCATAACCCACTACAACTACCTGGGCCAACTCATTAGCCTGGGCCTTTAACGCTACGTTGATAGTGGTTTGGCTGCCTACCAATACAGCCTGGGGGGCGTAACCTATATAAGCAAATGTTAAAGTTGCTGTACCGGTAGCGTTAATGGTAAATGTACCATTAACATCTGTCTGGGTGCCTGTGGTTGTTCCCTTTACCTGCACCGATACACCTATCAGGCTTTCGCCGGTGGTAGCATCGGTAACTTTTCCTTTAACTGTAACGTTTTGTGCAAACGCGGCGTCTATGGAAAAAAGAAACAATAGCATCAACCCTGAAATAGTAAAAATTCTTTTCATAGTGGTTAATAAATAAAAACGGATTAGAAATAATTGGTTTATTAGTTTACAAAGCTGTATAGATAATGCCAGTTAGTCAAAAAAATTAACTCAACATTAATACATCAACCTTAACATACTTTCACAAAGTTTGTGTGGTGTTATTTTATTTATTTGATAATCAGGCTATTAAACCGGGGTTTCGTATAGCGTACATACTACAACCGGGGTGTGTGGTAAATCGGTTTTATAAATGGTTATGAGAGGTAATGATGTAGTATTATAGCTCGATGAGAAACTCCACCAGGTTTTTATCGTGCTCCAGGTTGAGCTTTTTACGCAGGCGGTAGCGCCTTATTTCGACGCCACGCAGCGAGATGTTTAAAAGGGAAGCCATTTCCTTACTACTCATATTCATGCGCAGGTAGGCGCAAAGTTTAAGGTCGTTTGGCACCAGGTCGGGGTGGTCTGATTTTAGTTTTTTGAAAAAGTTTTCGTGGGCTTCGTTAAAACTTTTTTCAAAAATGTTCCAGTCGCGCTCGTCATTCATGCCTTCGTCGATAACCTTTTGAATGCGCCGCAGCTGGTCGTCGGCCAGTTTTTTGCCAGAGCCATCTTTAAGGTGTAGTATTTCTTCGCTGATTTTTTGCAGCAATTCGTTTTTGTAAACCAGGTTCATGGCCGAATTGGCCAACTCCCGGCTTTTGCTTGCCAGATCTGCCTGTAGCTGTTCATTTTTTATGCTGATGATATGCTGCTCGTTCGCAACGGCCTCTTGTTTTAAAAACTCTTCCTTTTCGCGCTGCAACTTTTCGTGAATGTGCAACTGGTGGCGTTTTAATTTCAGGCGGTAATAGTACCTCACCAGATAATAAAACAATAACAGCAACAAAGCATAAAACAGCATGGCAGGTTTGCCGGCATACCACGGCGGCAAAATAATGAAGGTTAATGAGGTGATTGAAGATACGTTTTGATCGTTTATTTTAGCGCGTACCTTAAAATGGTAGGTGCCCTGATCAAGGTTGGTAAACTCTTTTTGGCTCTGTTGTGTCCAGTCGCTCCATTGGCGCGAATAGCCTTCCAGGTAATATTGAAATTTTATTTTAGCCTGTTTATAATACGGTAGTGAGTAGGAAATGCGAATGTTGTTTTGCGCATACGGTATTTCTATGTCGTTAAGGCCGCTGCCATCTTCGCTTATTACATAAACCTTGTCGGTAATATTCTCAACCTGCCGTATGAGTACCTGCGGAATGCTGATTTTATTGGGGAGTAAAGCATCCTCATCATTAAGAATCACGAAACCATCATCAATACTAATAAGGTAAGTTGATGCATTAATACGGTTAATAGTTTCATAGTGCTGCACCATTTGCCCGTTAAGAATGCTGAAACGGTTGGTATCAATACTCAGCTTGCCCGGCACCGAAAAGTCGGCCAGGGCTACACGGCCCTGATTTATAAACCAGTATTTTTTGCCTATGGCTTTGATGATTTTGCTTGAGGTGGCAAATGTGCCCAGCTTTTTATTAAGTTGCGTGTATTTAAAAAAACGGTCGGTAATATCATCATAAACATAAAAGCCCGAATCGGAAGTAAACACAACCCGGTTATCAAGGTCAAACACATTTACATTGTAGCTGCCGGGCAGGCCATACCGGCTATCGTAATATACCTTTGAAGTTACCTTTTTCAGGTCGGCGCTTAAGGTTAGTTTATAAATGCCTTTGTAAGCATGGCTTACCCAAATTTGTCCTTTGCTATCCTGTTCAACATACCGCGATGGTTCGCCAAAACCTTCTACTTTATGGTCAAATATCCAGTTGCCCAATACATCTTTTCTCAAAATTGCCAGGCCTGTATAGTTTCCCTGGATGAGTTTATCAGCGCCAAATTTTTTGGTTGTCCAGCCGCCGGTTATAGTGGATATTTTGGTTATGGTACTGCCGTTTACCTGGTAGGTGCCATCGTTATGGCCGCAAAGCAGGCGCCCATCCTGCAGTGTAAGTTCCCAAACCTGGCCTTGCGAGCCGGGGATAAGTTTAAAATCAAACGACTGGAAAAGCTTGTTGTTGTTTTCGGGAACCCAATCACTGTAAAAAAGCCCCTGGTTTGTACCCAGGTAAATTTTATTATCAAAAATGATACTGGAGTAAACGGTGCCAAATTTGCCTGTTTTATCAAAGTAAAAGTATAATGGCGAGTTAACCTCGATGCGATCGATGCCGTTGTCGAGACCCGCCCAAAGGTTTTGTTCGCTGTCGGTATATAAACTTAAAACGGTATTGTTTTGCAAGCCACTTGCCTTGTTAATATGCTGAATAAGGTTGCCTGCGGTATCAATAACCACTACACCATTTAATATGGTACCGTAGGCTACATATTTACCGGCTATGAGCGCGCCGTTATTAAGCTGGTATGTTTTTAAAAAATCGTTGGCCTGGTTTGCCCAGGGTTTTATGGTTTGCCCGTCGTAAATGAACAAACCATTTTGGGCAGTGCCAATGATGAATTTGTTTTTTTGGAACGGCAACATTGATAACACGCCGCTTGGTCCCAATATATTGCTGCCGGGTACAAAAACCAGCTTGTTATCCTTAAGCTCAAACAGTCCAACCGAAACCTGTTCGATAAAAAAACGATTAGCAGCCTTAAACATAAACAGGTAAGGGCTGGGTGTTTTTATGACGTTGATTTTTCCTTTGGAATAAATGTATATTGACCCAAACGACTGGAAAATAATGCGCCCGCCATCAATATAGATCTTCCAGATTTCTTCATTTATGGGTTTATACTTTGCCGGGACCAGGTTTACCAGCGAGTTGTATTTTAAAATTCCCTTGTTATCATCGGCCCAGTAACCAAATTCGCCATAAGCCCCAACATAAATTTTGCCTTTGCCATCGGCCGATACCGAACGAACGATTAAGCCGTTGGGCATATGATGTTGCTGCCAGTATTTACCATCAAAGGCAAGTAAACCCTGGGCATTGCCAAAATACATAATGCCATGTTCATCACGCGTAATGCTCCAGTTTTGATTGCCAGACTGGTACATCGTCTTGGTGTAATTTTGTACATAAGGCACACCTACGCTTTTGATATCCACCGCGCGCGCAAGTAGGGGAGCAACACAAAACAACAGGAAAGTAATCAGTAACGATTTACGCATGGGTTATGAAATGGCATTCGCCTGCAAAGCAAACCAATTTTACGAAATTAAGGTTTGAGGTTGGATATAAAAAATGAGCTGAAGCGGATGGTTTAAGGAGAGACCTTTACTGCAAGAGGTAGAAGATTAAGAAAAGTAAAATATGATTTTAAAGTTATTACTTTAGTTTTTGGATATCCATTTAAATGAAACGTAACGACGATATACTTTGGAAGGGCGCCCTGGAAGACCTTTTTGATGACTTCCTTCGGTTTTTTTATGCTGATGCAGAAGAATTATTTGATTTTGAAAAGGGTTTTCAGTACCTGGATAAGGAACTTGATCAGCTGTTTCCACCCGAAGGAGGCAATTATGCACCACGGTATGTAGATAAGTTGGTCAGGTTATTTACAAGAGGTGGAACCGAAGAGTGGGTGCTCATTCATGTAGAGGTTCAAGGTTATACAGATCATGATTTTGCAAAACGGATGTTTCAGTATTATTACCGGATCCTTGATCAGTACGATAAGCCCATTACTGCTTTCGCCATTTTTGCTGATACAGGGATAAAATTCCATCCGCGATTTTATGAGCGGGAGTTTTTAGGAACCAGGGTGTTTTATAAATACAATACATTTAAGATTATTGATCAGGACAATGATGTACTTGAAGCCAGCAATAATCCTTTTGCCATGGCGTTATTATCAGCTAAATTAGCAATATCGCGAAATTTATTTAACGACCAACAGCTTTTTGACCTAGCCTATGATTTGGCTAAACCATTGTTGGGTAAAAAGATGCCTAAAGATAAGATACGTAAGGTAATGAGCTTTTTACGGTATTACTTGCGTTTTGAAAATCCGGAAATGTTTGTTAAATTTGAAGAGGAGATGGCTGTTTTAACCCAAAAAAACATTACAATGGGCATAGAAGAACTTTTATTGGATAGGGCCGAAAAGCAAGGTATTGAAAAGGGCCGTGAAGAGGAACAAACTAAAGTTGTAACAAACCTTATTGTGCAATTAGGGTTATCTGATGAACAGATTTCGGCAATTGCTGAAGTACCTGTAGATTTTGTTAAGGCAATAAGAAGAGGATTGAAGAAATAAGAAAGATTTAAATGATAAACAAAAAAAGCTTACCAATGAGGTAAGCTTTTTTTGTTATTAATCCGCCAGTTGCAGGTTATTCCTTTTATTGGTATTTACCGGTTGCGGTACCTTTACATAGTAGCCAGTACCATCATAAACCCTTTTGCGTGGATGGCTTTGGCAGGCTTCGCTGCAGCAACCTTCCAGGTTGGTGCCACATTCATCGCACTGGGTAAAATGTTCGTTGCACTCGGGGTTGGCACAATTGATCATTTTTGGGGTGATTGTACCACAATTGCGGCAGGTTGATATTACTACCGGGTTCACGCTGTTTACATCAACTGAAAGGCGGTTATCAAATACATAGCATTTGCCCTCAAAATCCTGGCCGCCGGCTTCTTTACCATATTTAATGATACCCCCATGTAGCTGGTAAACTTCGGGGAAGCCTTCATGCAGCAACAGTGCCGATGCTTTTTCGCATTTAATGCCGCCAGTGCAATAGGTCAGGATCTTTTTATCTTTGTATTTGGCCAGCTCGTTAATCATGGCCGGGAAATCCCTGAAGTTTTCGATATCAAGTGTTACCGCATTTTTGAATTTGCCTAACGAATGTTCGTAGTTTGACCGTACATCCAAAACAACCACATCATCACGGTCTTTCATCGCCATAAATTCTTTTGGCTCCAGGTGCTTGCCCGTTTGCTGCTGCGGGTTGATGACGTTAGGGTCGCGCAGGCCCGAGTAAACGATCTCGGCTTTGTAGCGGCAGTGCATTTTTACAAATGAGGGTTCGGTAACTTCGTCAACCTTAAAGTCGATACCGGCAAAGCGCTCATCGGCATGTACCGTATCCATATAGGTTTTACACGCTTCGGCGGTGCCGGATACAGTACCATTAAGCCCTTCTTCGGCTACAATAATGCGGCCGGTTAAACCTAAGCTTTTACAAAATTTTAAATGATCGGCAGCAAATTGCTCCGCATCGGCTATCGTTGAATAACAATAGTACAGTAGTGTATTATATATTGCCATAATCCATTGATACTGCTGTAAACAGTGTTAAATGAGGTGCAAAGATAGACTTTTGAGGTGAAAGGTAAAAGGGTAAAGGCGAAAGGTTTAGTCGCGGTTAGCAAATATAAATTCCGCACCAAAAAAATAAAAGGTTGATAAACATTGATTCCTTTTCCCAAGGCCTTTTACCTTTCGCCTTTACCCTTTTACCTCAAAAAACTATCTTATCCCATAAAAAATCCTGAAACCCTGGATGTATTTTTTGTTGCCCATGTAGGATACGCCATAATCAACCCTGAAAATAAGCCGTTGTACACCGACGTAAAATTCTGTGTAATCGCGATTGGCTTTGGTGGTAAGGTAGTTGGCGCCGATAATTTCTTCCAGCTTGGCCTTCCTGAGCAGTGGGATCTTATCGAAGATTGAACCGGCAAAATTGTGCTGGAAGTGGGCTTCAAGGAAAGCGCCGTTAGTACTGTAAGTATAAAAAGGTAAAAAGTGAAAACTGCCTACATAAGTAGGATCGAAGGTAGTTCCCTGGTTACCTAAAAAGTGGTTGTAATCCATGTAGTACAGGGTTTTATCATTAAAAAAACCGCCTGCAGTTAATTTAAAAGAAGAAAAGCCTGTTAGTCCCACCCGTATCTTATACTGCGATACATCAACGGATGTAAAATCATAATTAACATCGGAGCCTAATAAATTATTTATACCCTTGCGGTAGTTTAACGTTAAAGTAGGATATTTTGATGGCAGGTTAAACTTGCCGGTTGGCCTGGTTACATACTCCTGGTCAAATGTGAAAGTGGCCGAAGTCGCAAAGGTCAAAGCCTGGTTTTCAGGAAATAAAAAAGAATGATCATCGGCTGGTGCGCCCGCTGGGGCCAGCGGATTATTTGATGTAAACTCCCTGTTTTTAACATCTTTTATATGTGAGTACGATGTGTTGTAAAGCTGGCTACGGCTGGCGTATGATAAGCTGCCCGATAGTAATACACCATTGGTCACCTCTCGCTGGTAGCCGAACAATCCGTAATGAGTGCGATAATATTTTACATAGTTATTCTCGCTCAGTAAGGTGCTTAATGTATTGAAGTACAGCGATCGTGTCCCTACGTTATTCAGGTCCAGCACATCGCTGCCAAAGCCGGTAAAGAATTTAGCGTTATGGAACGGGTCATTTTTATAATCGGAATAAATATTGGCGCTAAAAACTTTGTTTGAAAAGCCATAGCGCAGGGCAGGCGTTATACTAAAGGAATGGAAATCGTCAATTTTTTTGGTATACCTAACCTTGGCGTTTATGCCAAAACCCTCTACTGTGTTGTAATAAAATGTTTGTATAAACGGATATACCCACAGCGAGTCTTTATTATTGCGGCTGCTTGCATAATATCCAAATATCAAATAACCGGGGTAGTTAATATGGTTTTTGGTATGTTGCAACGTATCCAGGTATTGTTTGGTTTGCTTATGTGCTGCTATGCTATCTTTTTTCTGATAATCCCGCGCTTCCCTTGGTGTTAACGGAACCGGTCGCACAGATGCCCAGTATTCGGCATTTTTAGCATTTGCAACAGTATCCACATTTAGCACTTCGCCGGTAAAAAAGTGATCAGGAAAGGTGGGGTTAACTTTATAGTTGTTGTATATCGCCTCATAATAACCGCCAAACTTAAAACCAAACACCTGCCCTTTAAAATTATATTGTACCGCCGCCGGCATCCAGATACTATCGGTTATAGCTACATATTGCTGGGTAATTTTTAAGGTATCTACCAGGTTAAGGTTATTTACGCCTTTTGTCAGGTACAAATCGGCACTATACAACCGCCATTCGCCATCTACTATATAAATATCACCCTGAAAATACTGGCCGTGGGCGCGGCGCGGAATAACCTGAATTTTATTTATCACCCGGCCATTTTCGTTAGATACACCAAGTAACTTATACCTGTAAAATGTTAACGCATTGGATGCCAGGGGCGATACAAAGCCACGGGCGCTTAAGCCATTAATGCTGAATACATTTTTGTAAAAATTTACCTGTAAATCAGATGCCTTATTGTAGCTGAAAGCTGTGTTTATACCCGCTATTCTGTTGGCAATGGTAACTTCCCTGATTTTATCGGGCGATTGAAAGTTATAGTTGGATAGCGATTCCTGCTGGTAAAGAATACCGCGGCCCATCGAATCGAGATCGAGCGTACGGATAACCTCTTTTGATAATAATGATTTTGGGGCGCTCAATAGTTTTTGAACTCCTTTAATATAAACTGCACAGGAATATGAAGTAGCTTCATCCAGGTAATATTTTCGTTTTTTGATAACCTGTTTCATGATGGTATCGGCAACATCGTGATTTTTGCGGTATATGGCAGCTACCCGTTCGGTACCGAAAACCTCATCGTCTAATTGTACGTTTAGGGTTTCGTCATGATCGGCTATGGTTACGCTAATCGTCTTTTCGTTAAATCCAACAAAGCGATAAGTTAAATTATAGATGCCGGGAGCAAGCTTAAACTCATATAATCCGTTTTCATTGGCTGTGGTGCCATAAGTAGAGTTGCGGATATACACCGATGTAAAAGGAATTACTTCGCTTTTGGAGTTGGTGATCCTGCCCGACAAAACATACTGCTGTGCCGACGCTGTAACGGCACATAAAACAGTAAAAATCAATAGTAAGTGTATTCTCATAGTCTATCAACAATCAAATACCGTTAACCGTTGAAATGTTTTGTTTTACACTTAATAAATAATTAAAACCGATGTTGGCCCCGTCAAATGACTGTTATTGCTTAATTTTGCAGCCTTTAACCATCAACTACTATGTACAATACATTACAACCGGTTTTACAGCAGGAATTGGAAGCTATTGAAAATGCAGGCTTATATAAAAAAGAACGGATTATTACATCGCCGCAGGGTGCGGATATTACCGTACAGGGCGGGCAGGAAGTAATAAACTTTTGTGCCAACAATTATCTTGGTTTATCCGGTAACGCTAAAGTTATCCAGGCGGCTAAGGATACAATGGATACACATGGTTACGGTTTATCATCTGTACGGTTTATTTGCGGTACCCAGGATATTCATAAAGAACTTGAAAAAAAGATAGCCGAATTTTTAGGCACCGAAGATACCATCTTATATGCCGCGGCGTTTGACGCCAACGGCGGTGTTTTTGAGCCATTGTTTAATGAGCAGGATGCTATTATATCCGACGAGTTGAACCATGCATCTATCATCGATGGTGTCCGCCTTTGCAAGGCCCAGCGTCAGCGTTATAAGCATGACGACATGGCCGACCTGGAAGAAAAGCTGAAGTCCACCGAAAGCTGCCGTCATCGTATTATTGTAACCGATGGTGCATTCAGCATGGATGGGACCATTGCACAGCTTGATAAAATTTGTGCCCTGGCCGAACAATACAATGCTTTGGTAATGATTGACGAAAGCCATTGCAGCGGTTTTATGGGAAAAACCGGTCGCGGTACGCACGAACACCACCAGGTAATGGGTAAAATAGATATTATTACGGGTACTTTGGGTAAAGCTTTGGGTGGTGCATCCGGCGGTTTTACATCGGGACGTAAAGAGATTATTGATATGTTGCGCCAGCGCTCGCGCCCATACCTGTTTTCAAACACATTGGCGCCTGCTATTACCGGCGCTTCAATAGCGGTTTTGGATATGTTGAGCGAAACTACCCAGCTACGCGACAAGCTGGAAAACAACACGCAATACTTCCGTCAAAAAATGACCGAAGCCGGTTTTGACATTAAACCGGGCGTACACCCCATTGTACCGGTTATGCTTTACGAAGCCAAGTTGGCACAGGAGTTTGCCGCCAAAATGCTGGAAGAGGGGATTTATGTGATAGGCTTTTATTACCCGGTGGTTCCGCAAGGCAAGGCTCGTATCCGGGTGCAGATTTCTGCTGCGCATGATATGCATCATTTGGATAAGGCTATTGCTGCATTTACCAAGGTGGGCAAGGAGTTGGGAGTGATTAAA
The DNA here is from genome assembly GCF_028736215.1 of Mucilaginibacter sp. KACC 22773. Lineage (NCBI taxonomy): Bacteria > Pseudomonadati > Bacteroidota > Sphingobacteriia > Sphingobacteriales > Sphingobacteriaceae > Mucilaginibacter > Mucilaginibacter oryzagri. The sequence goes on along the minus strand of NZ_CP117883.1, from coordinate 7,438,379 downwards.
TAATACGTGCAGATTTTTTATATTTGTACGTATAAATGGCTTGTTATGGAAAGTACAAAGCTAACCTTGAGTGTTAAATCAGATTCTGTGCCCCGCATAAAAGAATATGCGAAACGCAAGCATACAAGTGTTTCTAAGTTGGTGCAGGAATATTTTGATAAAATAGAGGAACAAGAAAAAAAAGAAGACCCTTTAATAGAAAAATACAAAAACACAGAAATCCCCGAGTGGATTCAAAGTTTAACGGGTATTTTAAAAGGAAAATATCCCGAGGACATGGATTACAAGGATATGAAGTACGAATATTTTAAAGAAAAATATGATCTATAAACGCCTATTCTTAGATAGTGATGTTTTATTGGATATGTTTTTAAAAAGGGAGTCGTTTTTCTTTTACACTCAAATTTTGTTAATTGAGAGTGAAAAAAGAAAACTCGAATTGAAAACATCGTCGTTGGTAATTGCAAACATAAATTATATATTAAGAAAGCAGATAGGCATATCTACAACTAAAGAAAGCATAAAGAAATTAGCCGGATCAATCGATATATTGCCATTTGAAAAAGATGCTATAGATTTTGCTTTAGCAAGTAACATTGTCGATTTTGAAGACGCGATTCAATGTTTTATTGCTAAGAAGAGTAACTGTGATTTAATTATCACCCGTAATATAAAAGACTATAAGAACTCCTTGATCCCGGTTTTAACAGCCGACCAATTTTTAAGAACACTATAATGCAAAATAAAATAGACCAATACGCCGCCGAAATTAAAGCCTTTGCTTCTGCCAAGGCCGATGAACTGGAGGCGTTCCGCATAAAATTTTTAGGTACCAAGGGAATTATCAAAGATCTTTTTGAAGAATTTAAAACCGTTGGCCCCGAAGAGAAACGCACTTTTGGTAAAGTACTTAACCAGTTTAAGCAACTGGCCGAATCAAAATACGCGGAGTTAAAAGAGAGTATTGAAGCAGGGCCACAAGCTAAAGATTCAGATATCGATTTAACGTTGCCTGGCGATGGCTTTACCGTCGGCTCACGTCATCCGTTGTCGTTAGTACGTAACGAGATCATTGATATTTTTAAACGCCTTGGCTTTGTTGTTGCCGAGGGACCCGAGATTGAAGATGACTGGCATAACTTTTCAGCGTTAAACTTTCCCGAAGAACACCCGGCCCGCGATATGCAGGACACCTTTTTTATTAAAAAGAACAGTGGCAAAGATGATATCGCTTTGCGTACCCATACATCATCGGTACAGGTTAGGATGATGGAGCACGGCAAGCCGCCGTTCCGCGCTATAATGCCGGGTCGCGTTTACCGTAACGAAGCAATATCTGCCCGTGCGCATTGCTTTTTTCACCAGGTAGAGGGGTTATATGTTGATGAAAACGTATCATTTGCCGATTTAAAGCAAACACTTTATCACTTTGTACAGGAGCTTTACGGCGAGGGTACCCAGGTAAGGTTCCGGCCATCATACTTCCCGTTCACCGAGCCATCTGCCGAAATGGATATATCCTGTACCATATGCAAAGGATCTGGCTGTAATATGTGTAAATACAGTGGTTGGGTAGAGATTTTGGGCTGCGGTATGGTTGACCCTAATGTTTTGGAAAATTGCGGTATTGATAGTAAGAAATTTACCGGTTTTGCGTTTGGTATGGGCATGGAACGAATTGCCAACCTCAAATATGTTATCCGCGATCTGCGTTTATTTTCTGAAAATGATGTGCGCTTTCTGAAACAGTTCACTACCGAGATGCTATGAGGAAACTGCTGGCGATAATGCTTATTGGTTTGTGCTGTTTTTCATGTGGCAAAGCAACAGACAATATACCCAGTGTACCGGTAAACTTTTCGGCACCCATAAATGATCCGCGCCTGGCGCCGCTTACCAGTGGCGGCGGTGTGGTTTTTATAAATGGTTATGGTGTTGCCGGGCTTATCATATACCGTACCGGGACTGGCCAATATGTAGCTTATGACCGTTGCAGCAGCTATCAGCCCGAAAAAAAATGCGCGGTTACTTTGGATGCTTCGGGCTTTTCGGTAACCGATCCCTGTAGTGGTTCCAAGTTTTCTTTGGCCGATGGTACGCCGGTAAAAGCGCCTGCCACCAAATCATTAAGAGCATATAGTGTGAGTGTCTATAATTTTCAGATATTTGTATCCAATTGATACATGGAAGCCGATAAAATTAAAGACAGCATAAAGCGGGCAGCGCAAGATTTATTCCGCAAATTCGGTTACCATAAAACCAGCGTTAACGAAATAGCCAAAAAAGCAAGGATCGCAAAAGCCACTATCTACAAGTATTTTGATAGTAAGGAGGCGGTATTGCATATTTTGCTGATGGACTATATTAAAGCCAGCGTTGATGACCTGGTACAGAGCAATACCCCTGATATGGACGAGGAGGCCCACCTCAATAACCTTATCATGAAAACCTGCCGCCTGTCATACACCGTTTGCAACGAATTTATCGGCTGGGATTTTATCCGCGAATCAACCAACTCCCAGGACTTTTTAAAAAACCTGAGCAACGAGCTGGAAGAAATGCTGATGGCATCATTTATTCAACTGCCCGGCATCCGCAAACACGAAACCTATCACCAGCGTTTACGCTTCCTGATCAAATGCAGCAAAAGCATCGTGTTCAGTTTTGCGTTTACCTCGGTAAGCGATTCGGATGTGCGCAAAAACTTTGTTTCTTTTCAAAAAGAGATATTACCTTATTTGGTAAAGGCCGCTATTACGGTGTAGGTTAGCCTATTTCAAATTGAACGTTATCGATCCGCTTTCTTCAACATCCCAGATGGTTGATTCATCAACGTTGATGGCATTTAAATTTAAAAAACTATCTGCTTGCTGTAAATAATCTTCGTCAGTATCGCCAAGCCGGGGTATTGCTATGATCTGTGGATCAATGTTAATCCTGCGGATTCTGTCGGTCAGCAGTACCAACGTGGCTTCCGAATAGGTTGATGATGCATCCTTGTTTAATTCACCATTCCCGTCAAAAAGAAAGTAGTCTGTCATTAAAATCGAAAAGAATTGCTTGTCGCGTTTATCATAATAAAACACTTCTGAGAATTTTACCGGTGATTGCTGCAGACCGGTTATTAGCCAATTATATATTTGTTCCTGGGTGGTCATCGCTTAAAGATACGGACTTAAAAATAATTGAAGTATTTTAATAATATACTTTGAAATACAAAGTTCTTTTATTTAATTTGCTTGCAGAAATAAAGGCCGTGGAAAAGGCCTATCTTTTTACGCTTTTACTTTGAAATACAAAGTGCTTCCATTAAATAAAATGATACAACAAGAACCAAAAACGCGCGGAATAATGGACTGGCTCAAGGAGTCGGTTACAGTTAAATTACTTTTTATCGGAGTGCTGATTATAGTATTGCTCATCCCCTCATCGCTGATTAATAACCTGATAAGCGAGCGCGCGCAGCGGCAGGACGAGATGATAAATGATGTATCAGACAAATGGTCGGGAGGGCAGTTGGTAGCGGGGCCGGTATTGGTGATTCCTTACAGAAAACATATCCAGAAAACAGATACAGCCAACAAAGTAACCAGGCAGGACGCTATGGAAAACCTTTATATCCTGCCCGATAATTTAAATATTAAGGCAGGCCTTAATACACAGATATTGCATAGGGGTATTTTTGATGTAGCGGTTTACAACTCGCTGGTTAAAGTATCCGGAAACTTTTCAAAGGCCAGCCTTGCCGGTCTTTCTTTAACCGCCGATCAGCTTGTATTGGATAAGGCGCGCCTGATTTTTAGTATTACCGATTTAAAAGGTTTAAAAAACAATCCGGTGATAAAAGCAGCCGGCCAAACCTTAACTGCCGAGCCTGTATTTAATAGCACATTGTTACCGGGCGATGGACTACAGGCGGCCATCGATTTATCAGGAACAAAGGATGGCGAATTTACCTTTGATTATAACCTGGATATGAAGGGCAGCCAGGAACTTAGCTTTTTACACCTGGGCAAAACTACTGATGTACAAGCCGGCGGCAGTTGGGCCAGCCCAAGTTTTGACGGCCGTTATTTGCCAGACGAACGCACGGTAGATAGCGGTGGTTTTAAATCGCACTGGAAAATATTGTATTATAACCGGCCCTTCCCGCAGCAATGGGTTGACGATAACGGCTTGCTAAACAACGAGAAAAAGCAAGCCGACGCTACGTTTGGAATTAAACTTCGTTTACCGGTTGATCAGTATCAAAAAACAACGCGCACCAGCAAGTATGCCATTTTAATTGTGCTGCTTACTTTTATCTCCCTGTTTTTAACCGAGGTTATCCGCAAGCAAAGCATCCACATTTTCAATTATGTTCTGATAGCCGCTGCCATGATCATTTACTACCTGCTATTGCTATCCTTCTCTGAACAAATTGGTTTTAACTTTGCTTACCTTGTGGCCTCCGTTGCAACCATTGGCCTCATAGCAACCTTCATAGCCTCCATATTAAAAAACAGGATGGCGGCGGTGTTATTTGCTTTTATCCTATCGGTATTTTACACATTTATTTTCGTGATCATCCAACTGGAAGACCTGGCGTTGATGGTAGGGAGTATAGCCCTGTTCATTATTGTAGGTGTGCTGATGTATTTCTCGCGGAAGATTAACTGGGATAAGCAGGAAACAATAAAAGCGGATGCGGCCCATAGCTAAACATCTTATTTCATAACAACCTAAACCTTATATTTATATACCATATACCGTTTTGGTATATGGTATAATATTTATTATGTTTGCATAGTAAATTTAAATACTATGAGCCGTGAACTAACAGATTTTTCAAAACAGGTAGACGAGCAGTTCGATATTGAGTTTAATCCATTAACAGATATTGTAAGCTATTTAATGGGTTTATTCCTCTAAGGCTGCTATGGCTTTTTTCGTCTTTTATTCTTGATTCTAACTTCTTGATTCTGATTGTTACCTTTGCAGCCTGATGAATAAAGTTGCAAAACAGAAGTTTTTTGAAGACGTTCGGATAATAGATATTGCCGAAGAAGGAAAAGGCGTGGGCAAAACCGACGACTTTGTGCTTTTTGTTGATAAAGCCATACCCGGCGATGTTGTAGATGTACAGGTTTACAAAAGCAAAAAGAATTTTGGCGAAGGCAAAATTTTTAACCTGAAACAAGCATCGGAATACCGTACCACACCATTCTGTGAGCACTTTGGTACCTGCGGCGGCTGCAAATGGCAGCACATGACCTATGAGGCGCAGCTTAAATTCAAACAAAAATCTGTTGCCGATGCCCTTGGCCGGATAGCCAAAATTGACGTAGATGGCATCATGGACATCATCCCATCACCGGCCGACCGTTACTACCGCAACAAGCTGGAATATACCTTTAGCGATAAACGCTGGTTATATGATGGCGAGAACAAAGAAGATGAAGCGCTGAACATGAACGCCCTTGGCTTTCATATCCCCGGCCGCTTTGATAAAATTTTGGATGTAAAGCACTGCTACCTGCAGGCCGAACCCTCAAATGATCTGCGAAATAGTATCCGCGATTTTGTGATTGAGCAGGGGTATTCATTTTATAACCTGCGTAACCACGAAGGAGCATTACGAAACCTGATTGTGCGTACATCGTCAACCGGCGAGATCATGGTTATAGTAGTGTTTGCCTATGTTGAGCAGGAGGATATTGATAAGCTGATGAACTTTATTGATGCCGGTTTCCCCGAAATAACGTCATTGTTATATATCATCAACCAAAAAAAGAACGACACCATTTTTGACCAGGATGTAATAGCCTTTAAAGGCCCAGAATACATTCATGAGGAAATGAACGGCATTAAATTCCGCATCGGCCCAAAATCGTTTTACCAAACTAACAGCATCCAGGCCCTACGCCTTTACGAGATAACCCGCGATTTTGCAGGCTTTAGCGGTAACGAGCTGGTTTATGACTTGTATACCGGCGCCGGTACCATAGCCAATTTTATAGCGGGCAGCGTAAAAGAAGTGGTAGGGGTAGAATATGTGCCCACTGCCATTGAGGATGCCAAAGTAAACTCAGCAATTAATGATATCACCAACACTAAATTTTATGCGGGTGATATGAAGGATGTACTGGTGGCTGATTTTGTGGCCGAACATGGCAAACCTGACGTGATCATCACCGACCCGCCGCGTGCAGGTATGCACCCCGATGTGGTTGCCCGTTTGATGGAAATTGAGGCACCTAAAATTGTTTATGTAAGCTGTAATGCCGCTACCCAGGCCCGCGATTTGCTGGTATTAAAAGAAAAGTACGATACCGTAAAGATACAACCTGTAGATATGTTTCCTCATACCCAGCACGTAGAAAATGTGGTGTTATTGGTGTTAAAAAGTTCATAGTTGATGGATCATGGCAGAACAACGAAACATTATTGAAATTAACGAAACGAAAACAGCAATTCAGAAAATATGCAACCCGAAGATCTGCTAAATCCGGATAATGAAAACCAGCCACAGCCGGCCAAAAATAGTCCGTTGCTGAGTTTGGAGCGCGATCTTAAATTTTTTAAAGATTCGATACATGAGGTAGCCATCGAAATTATGGTGGAGGGGCTATCATCATATCCAATTTTTATAGCTCATCAACACGAGCTAAAATTGGGCGAATTGATACTGGACAGGCACGATTTGAATTCGGACTGGAGCATTCACGCTTCAACCCTTGAAGAATTTACTGAACGCGGCGTAATTAAACCGGAATTGAAAGAGCGCTTTATCGGCAGCTACAAAAATCCCAATGAATATATGTGCGTGTTTGTAGTAGTACCCGAAGGAGCGAACTTTGTTTATGTGCCGTATAAAAAATAGATTGTGCGGCGTTTAAACTTGAAACCTTAAAACGGACTTGTATATTTACCGCGTATAAAACCAACATTATAACGGTTCTCCGTTAAAACTTACAAAGCTTTCTTCCCATGCCCGAAAAGAAACTCCTGATATTAAACCGGCAGCAGATACAGCAAAAGCTGGACCGTATGGCTTACCAGATACTGGAAGATAATTTTGACGAGGAAGAGATACTGATAGCCGGCATACTGCCCCGTGGCAACCACATAGCCGGGCGCCTGAAAGCCATTTTGGATAACATCGCTCCATTTAGCAGCAAACTATTATCTATTGAATTGGATAAGCAAAGCAGCAGCCTGCAGGCTAATATCGATTTTGACGTAAATGCCTGTAGCAACAAAGTAGTGATACTGGTTGATGATGTATTAAACAGCGGCAAAACCCTTGCTTATGGCTTCGGGGTTTTCCTTGATGTACCCTTGAAAAAACTACGCACGGCTGTTTTAATAGATCGTAACCACAAAAGCTTCCCGATAACTACTGATTTTGCCGGCATGGCTTTGTCAACTGTTATAAAAGAACATGTAGATGTTGTGATGGACGAAGAGGGTGAAGAGGACGCGGTTTATTTGAGATAGGAAGGCAAAATTAAGTTAGTGCCTCGCTGCCCGTTTATTAGTTGCTGCTCAGTTCTTCCTGGGGCACTACAACCTCGCCGCGATCTGAAATATGGAGACCTCCCCCTGCAAAGTCGCTGTCGCTCAATATCCTGATCCTGGTGGCTGCGCTATTTAGGGTATCGCGTTTAAGGCCGCCGTCATGCGTCTGCCTGAATGAAATGATATTACCTTTTAAAAACTCGCCCTTTTTATTAACGTATACTTTCAATAGCGGAGCAAAGCCGCAAACACCGGCAACGCTCACGCTGCGGTAAGTGCAAAAATTGCCCAGGCTGTAAGCGATAAGCCTGTTTTTATACAACTCCATGGCGCGGTTAACATGCGGGCCGTTCCCAAAAATGAGGTCGGCGCCGGCATCAATAGCATTATGGGCAAAGGCATATACATCGCCACGCTTTTCATTAATATAGCTTTCCATTTTACGGGGCACATGCTCATAATCAACACCCTCGCCGCCACCATGAAAAGATACAATCACCACATCACATCGTTGCTTTAATTCGCTGATGATGCTGGCAGCGCCCTTCAAATCAAGTATAGGAACTGTGTTGGCGTTGGGTGCAAATGAGCAAAAGCCATATTTGATGCCATTTACTTCAAAAACGGTTGATGGCTTTATCAGCAGCCCTGCATAATGAATACCGAGGCTATCCAATGTTTGTGTGGTGCTGTTGCGACCTTTAATATCAAAATCGCCGATATGGTTATTGGCAAGGCTAAGCACGTTAAATCCGGCACTCTTTAAAACTGAAGCATATTTTGTAGGCATCCTGAACAGGAAGGCTTTGCTTTTTTGATGCAATTTGTAATGCGCCGGATCGCCGGAATCTAACAGAGATCCTTCAAGGTTACCGAATATCACGTTTGCACCTTTCAGATCGGGCTTTACTGCATTAAAACTGTTTATGGCGCTATCTGGCGGCAGGGTAGCATTATTAGGATAGGAAGTGCCCAGCATAATATCGCCCATGGCGGCAATGCAAAGCGAATCGGGTACAATGGGTTGGGTTTTTGGAGGTGTCCGTTTGGGAACTGCAGCCTTTTGTTGTTTTACCACAACGTGTTTTGGCGGCGGTGTTTGGCAAGCCTGCAAAAGTATAACCAGGCACGTTACAACAGGCAGCAGGTAAGGTTTGGTATAAAAAAAAAGTCCCTTCATGTTTATGATGGGACTAAATTAAGTATTTTGTTGAATTTCTTTAGTTGCTATTATCGTCGTCGGTATTTGTTGCAACGTTGCTGTTGGTTAGCTGATCTTTAAATGAGGCTAACAAGCGGCCGCCTTTATAAAAGTAACGACTGTAATAATTATCGTCGAGGCTGCTGATAGCTACGCCTCTTGATGAGGCATGGGCAAACTTTCCATCGCCCAGGTAAATGCCTACATGGGAAATGCGGCGGCTGTGAATTTTAAAGAAAACAAGATCGCCCTCTTTTAATTCATCTTTACCAACAGGGTTAACCATGCTGAAAATATCGCGTGAGCTTCTTTTAATATCCAAGTTAAAAACCTCGCTATATAACTCTTTGGTGAATGCCGAGCAATCGATGCCTTTTCTTGATTCTCCGCCAAAATGGTAAGGGGTACCAATCCAATCATAAACAAAGTGAAAAAGTTTCATGTTTGAGGTTGCGGATAAGGCAACACCCATAATTTGGGATAAGTACGTTTTCGCTAAACCTTCCTGCTCGTCGGTTTTATCCTCAGTTACAGTTGGAGTGGTTTTTGTTTGAGCTTGCGAAGCTAAAACAGTGAACATTAGGGCAATAGCCAGGGCAAATTTCTTCATTTAATCCGTTAAAATTGTTGTTAGGGCCAACAAATTGTTTATTAAATCAGACACTTTGTCTATCGTTGAATACAAAACTATCCATATTTTTTAAATTTGCAAATAAAACGTGCTTTTTTTTCAAAAAATATAAATATAAGGGCCTTACTAAAAATGTTATTAATATAAAGCTAATCCTATTACGAAGGATGAATATTTATGGTTACCCTTTTTGACCATGAATCATAATTTATTTCAAAACTGAGCAAAAAAAGAATCTAAAAAACAGGACAATTGCTGTTTTTTAACAGTTCAAAAACAGAAAGTTAGCAGAAATCCTTTGGCGAAAATTAAAATCGGCCTTATAAAGTTTGGCAAATCAAACAAAATGCTGCTGGAATTGCCTACCAAACGCACAGAGTGAGAAATAAAAAATAAAACTGCATAACATTTGGCTCCGGTTTCGGTAATTTAAAGGATATAATTAGATTTGCGCTTTACTCCAAGAAATTGACTGTTTAAATACATGAGTTCAATCGAAATAACTAAGGACACTTACCTGATGTGGTACGAACAAATGCTGTTGATGCGTAAGTTCGAAGAAAAGACAGGACAACTATACGGACAACAAAAAATCAGGGGCTTTTGTCACCTGTACATTGGGCAGGAGGCCGTATTGGCCGGTGCCATGTCTGTAATGAAACAGGAAGACAGCATGATAACCGCTTACCGCGATCACGCCCATGCTTTGGCCAAAGGCGTTGAGCCTAAAGCTATCATGGCCGAAATGTATGGTAAAGCAACCGGATGCTCAAAAGGTAAAGGGGGATCAATGCACATGTTTGATAAAAGCAAGCACTTTTACGGCGGTCACGGTATAGTAGGCGGCCAGGTACCTCTTGGTGCCGGCGTTGCTTTTGCCGAAAAATATAAAGGTACCGAGTTTGTGAACATCACCTACATGGGCGACGGTGCTGTACGCCAGGGCGCACTTACCGAAACCTTTAATATGGCCGCGCTTTGGAAGTTACCTGTAATTTTTATTTGCGAAAATAACGGTTACGCCATGGGTACTTCTGTTGAGCGTACAACTATCCAAACTGATATTTATAAATTAGGCTTACCTTATGGTATCCCTTCATCGGCTGTTGATGGTATGGACCCTGCCGCAGTACACGTTGCTATGGACGAAGCTATTTCGCGTGCCCGTGCAGGTGAAGGCCCAACCTTTTTAGAGATGCGTACTTACCGCTTTAAAGGTCACTCCATGTCAGATCCGCAGAAATATCGTACCAAAGAAGAATTGGAAAGCTACAAGGCAAAAGATCCGATTGAAATGACTAAACAAACGATTGTTGAAAAGCAGTATGCCGACGATAAATGGTTTGAGGAAATTGACGCAAAAATTAAAGCTATTGTTGATGAAGCGGTTCAATTTGCCGAAGAATCGCCATGGCCAGAGGCTTCTGAACTATATACCGACGTATACGTTCAGGAAGATTATCCATACATTAGAGATTAATTAAGTCGAAAGTCTTAAGCTCTAAGTCTTAAGTTTTTTGACTTAGAACTTAAGACTCCAGACTTAGGACCTAAAAAGTTATTACTAAAATTATAACACATATAAAAAGTATATGGCCGAAGTAGTTAAGATGCCTAAAATGAGCGATACCATGACCGAAGGGGTATTGGCTAAATGGCATAAAAAAGTTGGCGATAAAGTAAAATCAGGCGATGTATTGGCCGAGGTTGAAACTGATAAAGCTACCATGGATTTTGAATCGTACCAGGATGGCACCTTGTTATTTATAGGTGTTGAAGAAGGTGCAGCTGTTCCGGTTGATGCGGTTATTGCCGTAATTGGTAAGGAAGGCGAAGATTACAAAACCGCGCTGGCAGATAGTGGTAGCGAGCCTGCCGCGAAGAAAGAAGAAAAAGCGGCTGAACCAGCACCTGTTGCTGATAAAAAACCTGTAGCTACAGCTGCACCAAAGGTTGATTTATCAAGCATACCGGCTACGGTTATACGCATGCCGCTTTTAAGCGATACCATGACCGAGGGTACCATTGAAAAATGGAACTTTAAAGTAGGTGATAAGGTAAAGGCCGATGATTCATTGGCCGATGTGGCAACTGATAAGGCTACTATGGAAGTTGTTGGTTACGAAGCCGGCACTTTATTGTACATTGGTGTAAAAGAAGGCGAATCGGTACCAGTTAACGGCATTATTGCCATTGTGGGTAAAGAGGGAACCGATATTACGCCTTTGTTACAAGACGCTGGTTCGGAATCTGCCGCGCCTGCTGCTGAACAAGCCGCTCCGGAAGCAAAAACCGAAAGTGCTGATGCAGCTCCTGCCGCTTCATCAGCTGCTGATGACAGCCGCGTTAAAGCATCGCCGCTTGCACGTAAAATAGCAAAAGATAAAGGCATCAACCTTAATGATGTAAAAGGCAGTGCCGAAGGCGGCCGCATTATTAAAAAAGATGTTGAAGAATATACACCAGCTGCCAAACCGGCTGCTGAGCCAACACCAGCTGCTGCTCCTGCATCGGCACCTGCCGCTCCTGCGAAAGCGCCTGTTGTATTGCCAACCTATACCGGCGAAGAGAAATTTACCGAAAGGGCAGTTACGCAAATGCGTAAGGCTATTAGCCGTCGCTTAAGCGAAAGCTTATTTACCGCTCCGCATTTCTACGTAACCATGAGCATTGATATGGATCAGGCTATTGCAGCCCGTACCCGCATTAATGATGTGGCCCCGGTTAAAATATCGTTTAATGATTTTGTGTTAAAAGCCTGCGCGGTTGCCTTAAAACAACACCCTGCTATTAATTCATCATTCCTGGGCGATAAAATACGCACTAACGAGCATATTCATATTGGTGTTGCCGTTGCTGTTGATGAAGGCCTGCTGGTACCGGTAATTAAATTTGCCGATGGTAAATCGTTAAGCCATATCTCGGTTGAGGTAAAAGAGTTTGCCGGTAAAGCAAAATCTAAAAAATTACAACCTGCCGAAATGGAAGGCTCAACCTTCACCATATCAAACCTTGGTATGTTTGGTGTTGATGAATTTACCGCTATTATTAACACACCAAACGCGTGCATACTTGCAGTAAGCGGCATCCAGGCTGTTCCGGTTGTTAAAAACGGCGCTGTGGTGCCAGGTAATATCATGAAAGTTACCCTGAGCGCAGATCACCGCGTGGTTGACGGCGCTACTGCCGCAGCCTTCCTGCAAACGCTAAAATCGTTACTGGAAGAACCGGTTAGATTGTTGATATAATTTCGATTTCGGATTTCGGAATTTCGATTTCGGATTTTTAAATATAAAAGAGCGATGGGGATACCTCGTCGCTCTTTTATATTTAAAAATAACGCTGTTGCGGGCTATAGCTGCCGCGGGCTTACAGCCCGTTGCAACTATGGTGTCAGCTTCCAGCTAACGTCGTAAAGTCTTGTACAAGGGCATTCAGCTTATGCACATGCCTGTAAGCATGGTAAATAGCAACGGCTGCCCATTCCAACCGGGTAAGTAAGCCTATTCCGGTAAATTCGGGTGCAAGGCAAGTCCCTGTCAGGTCCTGGTTTAGTACAATTTCTTTAAGCTTCTCAGAAACGGACGAAAGTTCATCGTTCAGCAGGGTTTTATCATAATCCTTATCATCGGGTATTAATGTAGGGGCTGCAGGGTATTTGGCATCAAAATCTAAAAATATGCCTTTTATTACATCAACATATTGATCGGGGCTGCGTGGCGTAACTTTTACCGGGCCGTTTAAAGTTGAAACTGCGCCCTGCAATGAAAGTCGCAGATGCTCCAGGTGCTGCGCCGGTGTCCATGATCCTGGTTGTGGTAAACGATTGAAATCGGCGGGTTTAATTGATGCTATAACCTGCAGCAATTCATTAATAGTCGAATCAAGCGAAATAGTTAAAGGCTCTGGTAAATTGTTGCCGGGTGCGTTTATTGTCTGCTTCTCCATAATACTTTGTTGATTGATAATCAAATATCGGCAGGCATAATGTTATTTGGCCGGGGTAATATGGACATTTAAAGGGCGATTTGCGACATGTTTTACTCCTTACTGTCGGCAGAAACAGAGTCGTTCCTTACAATTCTTTTCGCATCACATAATCGTTCATCCAGTAAGGGCCTATGGCGATGTCTTCTTCATAAGCAATTACAAAGCCCATTTTTTCATAAAATGATTTGGCCTGGTTATACCGGTTTACGTTAAGTTCGAGAACTTTTTTTCCTGCCTCCCCGGTCTTTTCCGCTACTTCGTTTATCAATATTTTGCCGTAGCCTTTACCTTGCGTTTGGGGCAGGCAGTATAATTTATGCAGCTTGTAGATGTCGGGGTTTTCATCGCGCGGCGAGTATGCAGCAAAAGCTACAGGTGTGCCCTCTTCTTCCAGTAGCAAGTAGGTTTGCAGGTTATCGCTTACCTGCTTTTCTATTTTTTCTGCCGAATAAATCTCGGCCAGCATAAATTCAATTTGCTCTCGCTCCAATATAGCCGAGTAGGTTGCCCACCAGGTGGTATCAGCTATTTGCAGTATGGTATCAATATCGTTAACTGTTGCCTTTCTTATAATATACATAATCTGTAGTCGGTTTTCTGTTGTCTGTGGACGGTTTTCTGTAGTCGGTTTTCTGCGGTCTGTCCTCAGGCCACCGGCCTCCGTCTCCGGTTCACGCTTTTTCTTCCCATATCATACAAAGGTGCAAAATGGTTTCTACCGCCTTTTGCATATCCTGTACAGATACCCACTCCTGCTTGCTGTGAAACGCGTGTTCGCCGGCAAAAATATTGGGGCAGGGCAGGCCCATGAACGATAGCCTGGAACCATCGGTGCCGCCCCGTATACTGCATAATTTGGCGGTTAAGCCCGTACGGTTTATGGCTTCCATGGCGTTGGCAACAATTTCGGGATGCTGCTCCAGCACATTTTTCATATTACGGTACTGCTGGCTGATGGTTAAGGTATAGGCAGAATTTGGGTATCGCTTTAAAACTTTATCGGCCGTTTTTCGAATTACCTCCGCATGGCTTTTCAAATTATCCTCGTCAAAATCGCGGATAATGAAATCAATGCCGGCTGTTTCTACATGGCCTTCTATGCTTACGGGGTGCACAAAGCCCTGCATGGCTTCCGTATGCTCGGGCGATAGTTCATCCGGCAAAGCCGCTATAATTTCGCCGGCTATCTTTATAGCGCTTTCCATTTTACCCTTCGCAAAGCCGGGGTGGGCGCTTACACCTTGTATGATCAGCCGGGCGCCATCGGCGCTAAAGGTTTCATTTTCCATATTGCCGGCACTTTCGCCATCAATGGTATAGGCGGCATAAGCGCCAAGTTTGGCAATGTCAACATGTTCTACCCCATGTCCAACTTCTTCGTCGGGGGTAAATAGTATCCTGATATCGCCGTGCTTTATTTCGGGATGATTGATTAGCTGATAACAGGCATCCATAATTTCGGCAACACCGGCCTTGTTATCAGCGCCCAACAGGGTTGTGCCGCTGGCCGTTATTACATCATGTCCAAATTGATTTTTAAGATCGGGATGCTCTGCCAGTTTAATAACTTGTGTGTTATCGTCAGGAAGTATAATATCCTGGCCCTTGTAGTTTTTATGTACAATGGGTTTTACATTGGCGCCGCTGCAATCGGGCGCTGTATCCACGTGCGAGCAAAAGCAAATTACAGGCACCCGTTTACTGGTATTTGATGGAATAGTGGCGTATACATAACCAAATTCGTCGAGGTGGGCATCCAGAACACCCATAGTCAGCAGCTCATCAACCAATAGTCGGCTTAAGTTTTTTTGCTTTTCTGTTGATGGAAACGTAACCGAAGTGGGGTCTGATTGCGTATCAATGGCAACGTACCGTAAAAAGCGGTCAGTCACTGTAAAACTTAGCGGGGAATTAAAACTCATAAGCTATATTAGTAAAATTTTAAAGCCGTTTGTAAAAAACGGCATGTGCTTTTGTAAATATTGATAAAAATTAACATTGAAAAAATATATTCTGTTTTTTGTTTTAGGCTTCACGGTTGCAACAGTTAAAGCGCAAAGTGGGTTTAACTATTACGAGTTTGGTGCAGGTTTTAGCGCAAGCTACGGCAAAGCCGAAGCAGATTTAAAAAAGCAGGACTACCACCCGGCATTTAGTTTAAATTTTGTTTACAATTTTAGCCCCTATTTTCCCATTACGGCCGAATTGCAAAAAGGCACTTTCTCTGGCGGAGGTACAACTCCCGCTGTAGATGCCTCTGGCCGGTATTTTACGAATTCATACCTTTCTTTTAATATCCATGGCGACGTGCAGGCAGGCGAGATAATGGATTATGATGGTAGCTGGATTTTAGACCGTATTAAGGGCTTCTATTTAGGGACCGGTTTGGGTGTTATTCATAACAACATGACCAGGATTCAACGTTATAACCAATATCCGCTAAACGCGGCCATAGGCGATACTGAAGGTTTTAGGGGCGCTGATAACAGCGTGAATATTATTATTCCGATCAGGTTTGGTTACGAATTTAAAATTTATGATGATTATGATCAGCCGCGGTACGGCATTGATTTAGGGATTCAACATTATTTTGCTCCCGGAGAAGGACTTGATGGCTATAATGACCCAACGGCGAAATACAAAAATAACGCCACGGATCAGTACACTTTTGTAACCATTGGTTTTAAATATAACTTTGGTAATACTACTTCTTACACCAAACTTGTTAGAAAATTCCAGTAAATTGAACGTAGAGGAATTGCGCGATTATTGCCTGCAAAAGCCAGGTACCACCGAAGGCCTGCCCTTTGGCGAGGAAACCCTTGTGTTTAAAGTTGCCGAAAAGATATTCCTGTTGATTGGCCTTACAGAAGGCAACCGCTTTAACGTGAAATGCGACCCCGAACTTGCCATTGAACTGCGCGAGCGTTATCCGGAGGTAATCCCCGGCTATCATATGAATAAAAAATTATGGAACACGGTTTATATGGATGGCTCTTTAACCCGCAGGCAGCTTTGCGAAATGATTGACCACTCTTATGAGCAGGTGGTAAAAAGTTTATCAAAAAAACTGCAGGCAGAGCTCTCGGATTTAACATAGCAGCGAATGTTTTGCAGCTGTCTTTGAATCTCGATTCTTTTCTTCCCCATTTGTAACGGAATTATTCCACATCTTAAACCTTGAATCTTCACGCTTGATTCTATCTTTGGCCAAAAGTAATTTCAT
Organism: Mucilaginibacter sp. KACC 22773; assembly: GCF_028736215.1. Taxonomy (NCBI): domain Bacteria; kingdom Pseudomonadati; phylum Bacteroidota; class Sphingobacteriia; order Sphingobacteriales; family Sphingobacteriaceae; genus Mucilaginibacter; species Mucilaginibacter oryzagri. The sequence goes on along the minus strand of NZ_CP117883.1, from coordinate 7,421,831 downwards.
GAGATCATTTTTATCGGCTATACTTCTTTTTTTTGTTTGTATCAGTGCTAATGCCCAGTTAACGCCGTTTGAGCTCAGCAAGGATAAAAACTATACGGCTACCTATGCCGAGGTAATTAGTTACTATCAAAAGGTAAATAAACTGTATCCGCAGCAAATGAAAATGATTAATTACGGTACAACCGATGTGGGTAAACCGTTAACATTGATTGTGCTATCAAAAAATGGTGTTTTCGATCCCGCGCTGATAAAAAAACAGGATAAACGCGTATTGCTTATCAACAACGGTATTCACCCCGGCGAGCCGGAAGGAATTGATGCCAGCATGATGTTGGTGCGCGATCTGCTTAAAAAGAACCAGTTGCCAATGGATGTTGTGATTTGTTTAATTGCGCTTTATAACATCGATGGCAACCTTAACCGCGGCCAAAGTCGTGTAAGCCAAAACGGACCGGTAGCCTATGGCTTCCGTGGCAACTACCGCAACCTTGATTTAAACCGTGACTTTATTAAAGCTGATAGCCGCAACGCGCTTGCTTTTACACAGATATTAATCGCCTGGAAACCGGAAGTGTTTTTAGATAACCACACCAGCGATGGGGCCGACTATCAGTATGTGATGACACTGATAGAAACCCAGAAAGACAAGCAAAACCCGATACTGGCCGATTATACCTCGAAAACATTAACACCCTACCTTTATAGCCACATGAAAAAAAGCGGCTATGAGATGATTCCTTATGGCGCAGGTGAAGAAGGCCTGCCAGACTCGGGTATCGTGAGCTTTTTGGAAACGCCCCGGTTTGCAACCGGCTTTACTGCCCAGCATAACATCATCAGCTATATTACCGAAACCCATATGTTAAAAGCCTTTGACAAACGGGTTTATGCAACGTATGATTTTATGCAGCATTTGATTGACATAAATCAGCGTGATGCTAAACTGATTGGCGACCTGAAGAAAAAAGCCGATGCGGCCGTTATCAGCCAAAAAACATTCCCCTTAAAATGGGAGGTGGATATGAAAACTGTGGATACCATCACCTTTAAAGGGTACGGAGCCGGCTACAAAACCAGCGATGTAAGCGGGCTAAAACGCTTGTATTATGACAGGAGTAAGCCTTACACCAAAGTTATTAAATTTTACAATACCTATAAAACAACCGCGACAGCTGATAAGCCCCTGGCTTACATAATACCACAGGCATGGGGTAAAGTGATAGACCTTTTTAAGCTGAATGGTGTAAAAATGCAGCAACTGGCACATGATACCACGTTAAACTTGCAGATGTATTACTTTGGCGATATTAAAACACCAACACGCCCGTTTGAAGGCCATTACCTGCATAGCAGTGTGCAATTAAACCCCGTTGATATGGCCGTGAAATTTTATGCAGGCGATTACGTTGTATATACCAACCAGGCCATTAACCGGTATATTGTAGAAACATTGGAACCACAGGGTGTTGATTCATTTTTTGCCTGGAACTTTTTTGATTCGATGTTGGGCGAAAAGGAATACTTTTCGGACTATGTTTTTGAAGATAAAGCCGCCGACCTGCTAAAGAAAGATCCCGCCCTGAAACAAAAGCTGGATGATGCCAAAACAAAAGACCCGCAACTGGCCAACAGCGCGCAGGCGCAGCTGTTTTTTGTATATAAAAATTCGCCTTACTTTGAAAAAACATACATGCGCTACCCGGTAGGCCGCATTTTAAACGATACTAAACTCGACCTTAAATAAATGGAATACCTTATCGCAACACCTGTAGCATCTTTAATATTTGCAATAACGCTTATTGTTTCCGTAATGGCGTTTTACAATCAAAGCCTGTATGGTAAACTGATGTTGCATCCGTATAATGTATCGCGCGGACATTATGTTTATACCATTATTACCAGTGGTTTTATCCATAAGGATATAATGCACCTGGCATTTAATATGATATCGTTTTATTATTTTGCTTTCGCACTTGAAGCACAAATAGGACATTGGCAATTTGCGCTCCTATATATGGTAAGCCTTATTTTAAGCGATATGCCATCGGTACTAAAACACCGGGAAAATTATAGCTACTATAGTCTTGGGGCATCCGGCGCAATCAGCGCTGTAGTATTTGGAGCAATACTGTACTACCCCACAGCCAGGATGGGAATAATATTATTACCGGTTCAAATCCCCGCATATATATTTGGCATTTTATACCTGGTTTATTGCAGCTATGCGTCCAAATACAGTAGGGATAATATCAATCATGATGCACACCTTTATGGTGCATTAAGTGGTTTGCTGATTACAATTTTGCTAAACCCGCCTGTTCTTCCGTCGTTTATTCAACAAATCAGCGCGGCAATTCAATCAATTGGGCATTAACAAAATCGCCATTGGCATCAAACAAAAAGCTCATGGGGGCATTGGGGTTTTTGATGATCTCTAACAATAAAAAGCCCCAGTTTTTCCAGAAGTTTTCCAGCACCTGGCCGTAGGTTTTGTTCATCCAATCATCAAACAAGGGTTTGCTGCTGGTGCCGCGTAAGGGGGCGGCTTCTATGTAAATGGTATCGCCAACGGGCATTACCTCATACTCTGGCAGGCGGTTAAACAGGTAGGCCGAGTAAAAGAAACGCGCGTTTACCTCCTCAAACTGAATGGGGTGTAAGGGCTGATCGGCAATTTTATCCAGCCTTTCCTGGTGATAGCGGCCATTTGAGCCATTATCCTGCAGGCATATTACCAGGCCAAAATCATTTATCCGTAGCGAGAATGTAAGCGTATTGATCTCATCGCGATAGCCAAAAACGCTGTCGGCATTGTCAACCTTAAACAAAGCGATGCTGTAAGGTTTAAAGCCATCCAACTCGATAGGCAGGTTAAGGGTTTGCAGCATCAGGTGCAGGTTGCTAAACCGGTGAATAATGGCCTGCGAAATATTAAACTCCTCCCCCTGCGCATGCTGCTGGCGGATACCGGCCTGTATTTCGTTAAAAATTATACCGTATAATAATTTGCCGGCCCATTGAAATAGCTTCAACTCATCAAGTTCTTTTACAGCTTCATAGCCCGTTTCAAACGCGGCGGCTATTTCGGCCTCCAGCGGTTCCAGATATTGTTCGTTTACGGCTGCGCTACAAGGTAGTTTCAGGTCCTTATACGTGGCCATACTTTCGTCGAGCAATTTAAAGGGTTGGTCTTCCAGGTTATAACGGCTCATGAGCCATTGCGGAAAAACCTGTATCTTTTCTTCTTCAGAATTTAAAGTCTCGCCCGTAAGGAAACATTTGCTGTTGCTGAAATTAAAACGCTGAAACGGTGAATAAATTTGTGCCGGCATGGCCGCAAAGATAAGCACGAAATTCATTCTAAACTTTTAGCTTTGGTTTTTAACATGGAACTGACATATCAACCTTTCGAATTACAACTTAAACACACTTTTACCATAGCCAAATTTTCGCGCACCACCACGCCGGTTATGCTGGTGCAGGTAAAACATGAGGGCTTTACCGGTTACGGGGAAGCATCAATGGTGCCTTACATGGGCGAAAGCCACCAAAGCGCCACCGAGTTTTTAAGTAAAGTTGATATAGGCCGGTTTAGTTATCCATTTGATTTTGGGTCGATAATAGGTTATTTAGATAGTATAGCGCCTGGTAATCCTGCAGTAAAGGCGGCCATTGACATCGCCCTGCATGACCTGGATGGCAAAATTAAAGGGCAGCCCTGCTGGCAGCTTTTTGGCAGCAACCCGGCCCTAATGCCCGTAACCAGTTTCACTATCGGCATTGATACGCCCGAGATGATCATCAAAAAGGTAAAAGAGGCCGAAGGTTTTAAAGTGATTAAGGTAAAGCTTGGCCGCGATACCGATAAAGAACTCATAAGCACCATTCGTTCGGTTACAAACGTGCCATTATACGTAGATGCCAATCAGGGCTGGACAGATTTGCAGCAAAGCCTGGATATGACTTACTGGCTGCAGGAGCAGGGTGTACAACTGATAGAGCAACCCATGCTTAAAACCGACCCGGATAGCAATGCCTGGCTCACAGAGCGCAGCCCTATTCCCATTATTGGTGATGAGGCCGTGCAACGCTTTGAGGACGTAGAGAAAGCCAAAGGCGTATACACGGGCATCAACATCAAACTCATGAAATCGGCCGGGATGTATGAAGCCAAACGAATGATGAACAAAGCACGCGAACTGGGCCTACAAATTATGATTGGTTGCATGACCGAAACCAGTTGCGCCGCATTGGCCGGTTTAGCCCTCGCCCCCCAATGCGATTGGGTTGACCTGGACGGCCCCTTCCTGGTAAGCAACAACCCCTACCAGATGCCCGGTTTTGCCGATGGCAAGTATATCTTAAATAACGACCCCGGATTGGGGATTCACACCAATTTTAATTAACACGAATTTCACGAAGTAAAGCGAATTTTCTCAAATCTGCCTGGTAAGATAAATTCAAATAATTTGCCCGATATATAACATTCGTGGAATTCGATTCAATTGGTGAAATTCGTGTCTGTTTAAGATTCGTGTAATTCGCCTAAATTCGTGACATTCGTGTGAAATGAAAGCATTAATCATCGGTTCGGGCATAGCGGGCATCGCGACAGCGATAAGGCTTGCGGTGCAAGGGCACCAGGTTGAGGTTTTTGAGGCGAACAGCTATCCTGGCGGTAAACTATCTGAATTTGAACAGGATGGTTTTCGCTTTGATGCCGGGCCAAGCCTGTTTACCATGCCGCAGTACGTGGATGAGCTTTTTACCCTTGCAGGTAAAAACCCTAAAGATTTTTTTTGCTACCAGAAGCTGGATAAAGTTTGCCGGTACTTTTATGAAGACGGCACCCAATTAAACGCTTATGCTGATACTGAGCAATTTGCCGCCGAGGTAAGTAATGTTACCGGCGAACCTGTTGCATCAGTAAAAAAATACCTGGCCAACAGTGCAACTATCTACAATATAACCAATCACGTTTTCCTGGAACAATCGCTGCACAGGCTTAAAACATTTTTGAGACGGGATACTGCAAAGTCGGTTTTGGGGCTACCGGGAATAGATGCCTTCCGGACAATGCACAAGGCCAACGCGGGCTATTTTAAAGATGACCGCCTGGTGCAGTTTTATGACAGGTATGCCACTTACAATGGATCAAACCCGTATGCAGCCCCGGCTACCCTGAACGTGATACCGCATTTAGAGCAGCACTATGGGGCTTATTTCCCCGTCGGGGGTATGTATAGTATCACGGGCAGTTTAGTTAAGCTGGCCGGATTATTAGGGGTTGTATTCCACTACAACTCAAAGGTTGATGAGATTGTGTTAGATGACCGCAAAGCTATCGGCCTTAAGGTAGGAGGTAACATCATCAACGGAGATGTCATCATATCCAACATGGATGTTTGGTTCACCTATCAAAGGCTGCTTAAGTCGTATCCCGGGTTGTTTCCTAAGAGAATCCTTGGCCAGGAGCGTAGCAGCTCGGCGCTGATATTTTACTGGGGTATCAGCAGGCGGTTTCCAGAACTTGATTTGCATAACATCTTTTTCAGCACCGATTACAAAGCCGAGTTTGACCATATCTGGAAGGATAAAAACATCTTTCATGATCCTACTATCTATCTCAATATCAGCTGTAAATACAAGCCGGATGATGCCCCCGGCCGCTGCGAAAACTGGTTTACCATGATCAACGTACCGGCCAATGTGGGGCAGGAATGGGATACACTGATTGCCACCGCCCGCGAAAACATCCTCAAGAAACTCACCCGTATTTTGGGCGACGATATCGAAAGCCTCATTGTTTCCGAAACCATGCTCGACCCGCGGCGTATCCAAACCAAAACTTCATCGTACCAGGGCTCGTTGTATGGCGCCAGCAGCAACAGCCGGTTTGCGGCATTTTTGCGGCATGCCAATAAATCGTCCAAAATTGAAAACCTGTATTTTTGCGGCGGGAGTGTCCATCCGGGCGGCGGGATTCCGCTCTGTTTACTCTCGGCAAAAATCGTAAGCGGGTGGATTGCCGATGATTTTTCTCCAACTTCTTAAAGTACGTTTTTGAGCAAAAAAGCATCAATTTTATAGCTGAAAACAGCAAAAAATACATACAAACCTGCTATTATTCCGATAAAAAAACTACAAAAATCAACACTTTTTATCACTTTAAAAAGTACGCCTACTTTTGTTAAAAATTTTCCCGCCAAAGTTCCCCCTTCAGGGGGTTAGGGGGCTTATATTTGCGGCATGGATCTTCAACTATTCGATAAGCAGGTTTATGCCGATAGGCGGCAAGTGTTAACCCAAAGCATGGTCAACGATGGCCTTATTGTGCTGCTGGGCAACGAGGAAAGCAGCATGAACTATAAGGATAACCATTTTAGCTATCGCCAGGATAGCAGTTTCCTGTATTACTTCGGGCTGGACCTTGCGGGGCTGGCCGCAGTGATTGATACCGACACCGGAGAAGCCGTAATCTTCGGCAACGAGCTGAGCATCGACGACATTATCTGGACAGGCGTACTGCCCACCGTGAGCGAAATGGCCGCCCTGGTTGGCGTTACCCAAACCCGCCCGTACAACGATATTACCCACTACATCCACAAAGCGCAAACCACCGGGCGCAAGGTGCATATACTGCCGCCTTACCGCCCCGAAAATAAAATTAAACTGGCCGCATGGCTCAACGTGAGCCTGCAGGATGTGGCCGATCATGTATCGGTAAAACTCATCAAAGCCGTAATTGCCCAGCGGGTGATTAAAACCCCGCTGGAGATTGCCGAAATGGAAAAAGCGGTATCCATTAGCGTAGATATGCAGCTGGCCGTTATCAAAAACACCCGCCCCGGCATTAAGGGCTACGAGTTGGTGGCCAAAGCCAACGAGGTAGCCATAGCGGCCAACTCGCGCCTGGGTTACCCCGCCATTATTACCCCCCGCGGCGAAACCCTGCACACCCATTACTACGGCCATACCCTACAGGACGGCCAGATGCTGCTATGCGACATCGGCGCCGAAAATGCCATGCACTACGGCGGCGACCTTACCCGCACCGTGCCCGTGGGCCAGAAGTTTACCACCCGCCAGGCCGAACTATACGAGGTGGTGCTTAACTCCATGGACCACGCCATCAGCATGCTGAAACCGGGCGTACGATACAAAGATATTCACCTGGCCGCCTGCCAGAAACTGGTAGAGGGACTTAGCCAGGCCGGCATCATGAAAGGCGACCCTGCTGAAGCCGTTGCCGCCGGTGCGCATACCATGTTTTTTCAATGCGGACTGGGCCACATGCTTGGCATGGATACCCACGATATGGAAGACCTGGGCGAACCTTACGTTGGCTACACCGACACCCTTAAAAAAGAAACTACCGTGTTCGGCCTCAAATCCCTGCGCCTGGGCCGCGAGCTGGAAGCCGGCTACGTGCTCACCATCGAACCCGGCATCTACATCATCCCCGAACTCATCGACCGCTGGCAGGCCGAACACAAATACGTCGATTTTATCAACTACGACGTGCTAAACACCTACCGAGATTTCGGCGGGATAAGGATCGAGGATAATTTTCTGATAACCGACACCGGCAGCCACCTGCTGGGTAAGTACTTGCCAAAGAGCTTGAAGGAGATTGAGGGGTTGAAGGGGTAGATGTGCAGATTTCAGATGTGCAGATGGTTTTTTGATTTAGCAATATAAAAACTACCGTCATTGAGAGGCACGAAGCAATTGCCGGTAGTGCAAACGCCTCCTGAAGCTCTGAGCCCCGGCCCATGTGCGATTCCCCTCTCGAGAGGGGCGGAGGGGTGTGTTATATGCGCGCGACTTAACGCTGAAAACACACCCCGGCTAATGCGCTTCCCATCGCGCCCCCTCTCTAGAGGGGAACAAAAAGTAAGGGGTTTTAAAAAGACAAAAGCTCCCCTATGCAATTCCCTTTTGAGAGTGGACGTAGAACGACGCTCCCCCTTTTTTAATTTCACTCCCCAACATATTCCTAAATTATTACCTTTAAACAAATTGACTGTTTATGAATAAAGTGTTTTACCTGTGTGTAGCGTTAGTTGTTTTGGGTGCCTGGAAATACCAGGACGATCACAAAAAAGGGTTTGTTGATGTTGCCGGCATCGACTCCCTGACAAAACCAGGCGATAATTTTTTTCGCTTTGTTAACGGGCGCTGGTACGATACCGCCAAAATTGCCGCCGATCAATCAGGCGTGGGTTCGTACAGCTTCATGAACATTCCGCAAAAGCTGCTGCTGCAAAACATCCTGGATAGTGTTTCAAAAGCCCGGAACCCCATGGGCAGCATCGACCAAAAGGTGGGCGATTTTTACGCCTCGGGCATGGATATCGCCACCATTAACCAACGCGGGTACCAGCCTATTAAACCCATACTGGCACAAATTGATGCTATTACGGGTGTGCCGTCACTCATGCAATTTGTAGCGGCGCAGCTCAAAACCGGGAACGGACTCATTATTGGCTTCGATATTTACCCCGATAACAAAAACAGCAGCATCAATATTGCCCATGTATCGCAAACCGGTATTGGCTTGCCAGAGAGGGATTATTATTTTAAAACAGATTCAGCCACGCTTGGCATTCAGCAGGCCTATAAAAAATACCTGGCCACCCTGTTCCAATTAACCGGGAGCAGCCCTGCCACCGCCGCAAAAAACGCGGCCATTGCCTACGGCATCGAGCAGCAAAACGCGGCAGCGCATAAAACCAATATCCAATTAAGGGATGTTAATGCCAATTACCATAAGGTAGCGGTTGCCGCCATCAGCAAAACACAAACTAATATAGGCTGGCCAACATTGCTTGCCGAACTGGGTGCAACAACCGACTCGCTTGATATGGGCCAGCCCGCTTATTACGATAAGTTGAACGGCATGTTGAAATCGGTACCCATAGCCGACTGGAAAATTTATTTAAAAGCCGCTACCCTCCAAAACTACGCCGAAATATTGAGCAAACCTTTTGCAGATGCCACGTTTGAATTTAACAAAGTATTAAACGGGCAAGCCGTACAAAAAACCCGCAGGCAGATCATGACGCAAAACGTCGACGGCTATTTGGGGCAGGCTTTGGGGCAGTTGTATGTAAAACGGTATTTTAACGAGGACGCCAAAAAACGGGTGCTGGTATTGGTAAACAACCTGCAAAAATCCTTCGAAAACAGGATCAATCACCTGGATTGGATGAGCGACAGCACCAAACAAAAAGCCAAAGAAAAATTATACGCCATCACCAAAAAATTAGGCTACCCCGATAAATGGCGCAATTACGATAAGGTGCAGATCAACCGGACCAAATACTTTGAAAACATCCTGTGGCTTAAACAAAACGATTATCAGTTTCAATTAGCCAAACTGAACAAGCCGGTTGATAAAACAGAATGGGGCACCACGCCATCTACAGTTACCGCTTATTACAACCCCTCGTTTAACGAGGTTGTTTTCCCGGCGGGCATCCTGCAATTTCCGTATTTCGATTTTTCGGCAGACGACGCCATCAACTACGGCGGCATCGGCATGGTAATTGGCCACGAAATGACCCACGCCTTTGACGACCAGGGTGCGCAGTTTGATAAAGACGGCAACGTAAAAAACTGGTGGACAAAAGAAGATTATGAAAAGTTTAGGGCCAAAACAAAACAGCTGGCCAATTTATATGGCTCGTTTACCGTGTTAGATACCGTACACATCAAAGGCGCACTCACCCTGGGCGAAAACACCGCCGACAATGGCGGCATAGCCATAGCCTACGACGCCTTTAAAATGACCGAACAAGGCAAAGGCAACACCAAAATTGACGGCTTCACGCCCGACCAGCGCTTCTTCCTGTCCATAGCCCGCATCTGGAGGGTAAAAACCAGGGACGAGTTTCTGCGCACCTACGTAAACACCAACCCCCACTCGCCCGCCATGTGGCGTGTAAATGGGCCATTAATGAATTTCGCCCCGTTTTACAAAGCATTCAACGTGCAGCCTGGTGATAAAAATTACAAAGCGGAAGGGGAGAGGGTTAAGATTTGGTAGGGAGGGCAGCCCCAACGGATGCAATTAGACTTATATATTCAATACCAAGCAAGAGGCCCATAGGGCATAGCCTTGTGGTAGCTGAATTTATTTCATATGTAATACAATAGAACTCCCCTAAATAAAAAAGACCGGCAAAACCAGTCTTTTTTATTTAGGGGAGAGTTTGGGTTTTTATTTGATGACGATCGTAATGCTTCGTCTGAGGGTGTCACCCCGAGCGCCGAGGACTTTGGCTTCGGCTTTGAAGGCGCCCCTGGCGATGAAGGGGTTGCTGATGACGAATGTGCCCTGGTGTGAGGCTGAATTTACGAAGGCTGGGTAGACCAGGGAATTGCTGCCGAGGTCGGGTTTGACGCTGAGCCAGATCCTGACGGGGTCGCTGGGGAGGCCATGACCGGGGTTCCGGAACAGGTTTACGGTGAGGGTTACGGTTTGGGAGGTATCGGGTTTGTAGTTGTCAGCCGTTACCAGGAGGTCTTCAGGCGGCGCGGCCACAAAGTTGATAATTGTGTTGATGCTGGCGGCCTTTACTTTGGCTGTCACCGTGGCGCTGCCGGGAGTGGAGGAACGTAATTTAGCCAGGGCCTTTCCGCCAGCATCGGCAGTTAGGGTGATGGTGCTGGTGCCGCCTATGAATGTGCCAAGGCTGCTGCTGAGGGTTACGATGCGGTTTGCGGAGTCACTTGCGGGATTGATGCTGACTTCAATGAGACTGATGTCGGTGGTGTCGGCGAGCGGCGTGGCGTTACTAACTTTACTGATCGATATAACTTCGGAAATCTTTACGGATTTGTCGCTGCCGAGAGTGTATACGTCGTCGTCTTTTTTTCCGCAGGCACTTGCCAGCAGGCAAAGGCAGAGGATCCATGTGTGTCTTTTCATACGGTGTCTTTTTAAGAATAAATGAAAGTGAAGGGCGCGTCGTCTGTACTGTTGTCGTTGGCTTTGGCATGCAGGTTACCGGCGGTGATCTTGGGTGCCGGCGGGGCTACTTTGACTTCTATATTGATGGTTTTGCTGAATGAGGACGATGTTGTTTTGAAGGTTGCTGTCCAGGAAGGGGAACTTCCTGCGGCAACTTTGACGTCAGGGTTTGTCGGGTCCAGGGTGATGCTGAGGTCTACGTCGTTATCACTCAGGGCGGTTACAAAGCCGTCAAAGGTAAAGGTTACGGCGGTAATGCCTTTTTTTAATGATTTGGGACTTACTTTTAAGTTATTGATTACTACGCTCATGATATGTCGGGTTTGAGTTTATTTGAAAATAGAGTCGCCTATGCCTGAGAACAGGGTTTTTGCATCAAGGTCAATGGAAAAGGATACGAAGGGGCTCAGCGAGGTATGGTAGTGATTGGTGCCGAGGGACGGATTTTCACCGTACCTGTAATGTACGAGCACGCCGCCGTTGAGTTTGAAGAAGGGCACGAGTTTAAACCCGGCTCCTACAACAAGGGCTTTATCCCCGATGAGGCCTTTGCGCACATTATCCTGGGCGATGGAGTTTAGGGTGATGCCGATCAAAAGGGATGTCCTTACCGCAAACCAGTCACCGATGGTGGAATATTGGCTGAGTGGTATGGATTTGTCGACCGGTCTGAAATAGAGGTTGAAGCCTGAATAGGCTAAGCCGCGGTCGATGCGGAATACCTGGGCGTAACCGAGATCGAGGGTGACGTAGAGTTTGGAGGCTTTCAGAAAATCGTCAACGTAAGTGTCGTCAAGGGTTTCAAAAACGGTTATGTTTGGTATAATCACGACGTCGATGATCTGTTTGACCAAGGCATCTTTTAAGGGCTCCACCTGGTTGAGGTATTTTTTGGTGTCGGTTATTCCACTGCTTACAACGGCATGTACGCCTGCATTTTTTACTATCGCGGTGTCTTTATCGATTCCGTCAAGAACAGCCAGAAAGGCGGTATGGTCAAGTCCATTTGTACTGAAGATTCCCCAGTCGGTGGTGTTGAGCATAGTTTGTTCGAGGTTCGCGATGGCCTGTGTTTTGGAACTGAACTTGTTATCAGATTTTAGTTTTTGAGTAACTTTGGCTAATGATGCGCGGATGTTCCTGTAGTTATCGAGCATGCCTTGGAAAGCTTCGAGTGCTTTGATGGGTTCAAGTTTGGATACATGGTATTTTGGATCGATGTCGGTTACGGCTGTTGTCAGGGATTGCTGAAGGTCTGTATTTTCCTGGTTGATGATAGCGTCTGCAGGCAGAAGTGTTCCGAGGGATGTCCGGGCTAATTTGTTTACAGCTTCTGAAACAGCGCGGCTTACAGCAAGGCCAGTCTTAAGCTGTGTTTGCTGTGTAGCGTTTAAGGGGACTTCGCCGGAAGTTTCGATCCTGATGGAATAAGATGCGTTTGGAGCAAGGCCTTTTGCGCAATGTGCATAGCCTATCGTTGCGGCGGCGGCTTCGGAGCCTGATCCGCGTTGCCAGCCATCGAGGACAATGACTTCCTCGGGGGGGGCCGAACTGTGTTTTCCACCACTCGCCTGCCCTTTCCTGTTGGGATACTCCCTGGTAATGGTTACCTTAATGGAGCTGACGGAAGTTGGGATACCGGTGAACCGGATGCTGAATGTCTTGTCAAAGGGCAAGACGCGGTTAAACCGGAGGTAATATGGGTCGGTTGGGATGAAGCTGTAAACGATGGGTTGTTTGTCGTTGGCAAAGTCATCAGTTGCCGGGGCCGGGGCCGTTGTTGCGGCGGGAGTTGTGGCGGCAGCGGTTCCGGCTGCTGCGTTGGGTGTCTGCGCTAAGGCGCGGGTCGCGCCGGATAGCAGGAGACACCAGAGTAGGTACTTTATTTTCATATGATCAGGGTTTTAGAAACACGGTTTGACTGGCAAGGCTGTCCTTGGCTGTTTTATAGATGGCGGTGAGGTAATAATGCTTATCGTCGAGCTTGATTGACCTGGCCAGGGAGTAGTGGAGGTCGTACCTGGGATGGCTAAGTACGTGGCTGAAGGTGTCGAGCATACTGGAGGTTGTAAAGGTGCTGCCGGCAGAGAGTCTGAATTTGATGGTGCTGCTGTCCGGTGAATAGCCTGATATGTCCAGCGCGGAGATTTGCTTTGTTCCTTTTAGCGTTGTTGTCAGGTATTGGGCGCTGAGCTTTGGTGCCAGGTCGGGTTTGTCCTGCGGTTTTTGAAAGGCAAGGACGATGGCGAGCGGGAGGATGCCCATGCCGGTGACCATGGCTATGGAAGAGGTGACGATGAGCCACCTGGAGGTGAGGTTGGATTTGCTGAAGGTATCCCTGATAGATGCAGAGCTGTCGGGGTTGGGCATGCTGCGGGATACGAGGGTTATAGCAAGGCTTGATACTGCATAGGCGATGAGTAACAGGAACAATCCTGCTCCAAAGATCCATAGGCTTAATGATCCGGGTTTGGGGTCTTTAACGATGACGCCAAAGATGGTTGTTCCTGTTCCGACGGTAAAGAACCATTTGATGGTATTCTGGATGTTATCGACCTGGTTTTTGAAGCGTTCTTCTGTTCCGTTTACCCAGGTTCTGGATAATTTGAACCAGTCCCATTTGTTGATGGGTTGTGAATCGAGGGGAATGTTGGTTCCGGCGATGGTACCGATGACCGGCTGCTGAGGTGTTGCTGGGGTATTGGCCATTTGGTTCGGGATTTAGTTGTTATAATCGCAGCAGATGCCGCATACACTGCAGCATAGGGTAATGGATTGCTGGGCTGCGAGGTTGAGGGACCTTTTTGGTACGCCGATTTCTATGTGTCCAATGTTGAATCCTCCGAGAGAGCCTGAAATTTTTTGATCGGAGCTGATGGTGATGCTTTTGTGCTTTTCGGGATTATCGAATAAGTTGTTGATAGCTTCGAGTGTGGATTTCGCAAGAAATCCGTCTTCCAAAAAAAGTACCGGGTGTTCGATGGCGCTGGTTTGATGATTGACAAGGGCCACTATTGGTCCTTGTGGTGTGAGGATGTTTCCGCAATTGGGGTTACAACATTGATAAGTTTGCATATTCGATAAGGTTATTCGGGTTCAACAAGACGAATATAATAATAACGAAATGAATATCAATGCGTTAATTACGCATATTGATACCGTATTTTTACGGTAAAAAGTTCCCTTTTCATTAATTTTTACGAAATACCGGGCTGTTATTGTCTTATTTCAGGAAAAACTTTCCAATGTGTTAAAAAGGTTTCTTTTTTTACTTTTTTTTATTTGTTTAACAACGCATAGAGATGCGTTTGCCGTGTGATAAATGGTGGCGATTATGTATAAATTCGTGCAGGAATTTTCTGATGAGGGTAGGTACAACAAGGAAACAACTGGTGATCAGGCCATCGTGATCTTTTCTTGCCCCTTTTAGCGCAGTGTTGTGCGGCTCTGCCCTTGTTGGTGTTCCCCGCCGCACTTTGTTGTCTCCAACAAACTCGTTACCCGTTATAATGTCGTAATAGTCAAAGCCATCTGCCCTCGCTCCCGCAAGAACTTTTTGCGCTGCCGCAAGCCCGATGTCATTAAGTTAAGGTATTAAATTACTGACTATCAATTAATTAACTTGTTTTATTGCGCTATTATTTGTGCATTTAATTCATAATCAATTAGTTAAAGTGCAAAAAAAACCTCATTTTTAATCGTAGAAAAATTGAGGGAGACAATTTTCAGTAAGGAACTTGTTCTGAAGTTTAAGATGAATAAGCAAGACTTTACCAGGAATAGAAAGCAACCATTTAGCGCCACTTTATTATTTATGTTCAATTTGTTAAGGCGAAGCCTTACAATTGAAATAGATGGTTTTGTACGTTATTTGAACGAACGTTTTTCTTCGGGCACCCGTCATTTTACAACGAGTGCATTTATTCAAAACCGGAAAAAGATCGATCCGGCCGTTTTTAGTCATCTTTCAGGAGTGATTATTGATAACTTTTATACTCCTGAAAATGATACGTTAAACTATTTGAACGGCATTAGAGTGCTGGCTGTTGACAGCTCCAAGCTTACTCTGCCCCCGCTCCCGCAAGAACTTTTTGTGCCGCCGCTTCCAGGCTTGTGTGCCCGCTGACAGGTAAACGCCATGCTAAGTATACGCCACGCAAATCCCGGATGTTGTTTTATATTCGGGATTTGTATTTTAAGCGGGGCGAAAGGGTAATATTAAAAGATTGAGGTTAACAAGTTGTGTAGTTGATTGTCCTAAAGGCGTGGCGTATATTTAGCATGCGGGCGCACAAGCCAGGAGGCTTGCGGCAGCGAAAGGGCTTAAAAATTCAGGTAGTCCATAACATTTGATTATTGGCCGGCAGTTTTAGTATAATCCAGTTCCCTTACCTTAACAAAATCATTACCATGCATTTCATAGAACTCTTCTTTATAGTGATTAGCATCTATGATGGTTAAAACCCGGCGGTTTTTTTGAGCCTGTCCAGGAATCAGTTCGTCCTCCCAATCGTAAGTAAAGGCCTGCTTAGCCGCATCAAAAGTTCCCGTTTGCATTTGAATGTCGCTGCCGATATGGTTGTTGATAGAGGTGGTGATATATTTCTTTTTTGGATTATCAAAACCTTCAATTTGCATGCTTTGATAAAAATCTTCCTTCATTTTGCCATCTGCAACTGGTAGCGGCAATTTTCCGCCCGTCATTTCAACGCTGTAAAATCGGCCGTAGTAAATAACTTTGCGCACAAGGGTACCTTTTACAAAAGCCAGCTTGGCGTCCTGGAACAACCAGGTGCCTGCCAGTTTTTCTAATTGCGCATGGGCATTTCCCGGCCGCGAATAATCAAGCAATTGGGTCATGGTGTCCGGCTGTTTCGGCGCCTGGGCATAAGTCGCGAAATTAACAGTTGTATAAATAAGAGTGGCCAGGCATATCCTGATGGCGGCGCTTAGCCGAATTGTTTTTTTCATAGGATTTTATATGTTTATAAGTACACCCCAAAAAAGGCAATTATTAACCGGTTTGCCTTACGCATGCGTTGCAAATACTTTAGTATTTGTTGCATTAGCAAACCTGAAGCCGGATGTTGAACCAGCCCCTGGCGCAAATGCTGTGCGGCTGGCCGCGGGAAGATCACTTGTGATTTTTGTAAACAGATCACATCTTAAGCACAGGTAGGCTACCGCTCCTGTCCTGGCATATATGCGCTAAAAACGGGTTTTACTCCGCCGGTTAAATGCAGCATGTGCGCCGGGCGGAGTAATCATATTTATTAGTCTTTTATGCACCTAACCGAGTAGCCGTAATATTTAAGGTTTTCGTGACGTTCAAAGTAGCCTTTTACATACAGGGCCATATATACCGCGTTGGCGGTGGTAGTGGGGGTTGTGCTCCACCATTTTCCGTAGTAGCCTATACTTGTAAAAACACCCTGAAATGCATCAAAATCACGGGCGCCACCGGGCAGGCCGGTAAACAGGGTGCTGTTGGTGGCGCCGGTATTGGCTATCCAGTGGGTTGTGCCTTGTTCCTGTATTTTGCTGCCATCTTCGCGGGTTCCGCCAATATAAGTGTATAGGGTGTTCCACTCCGCATCGGTAGGGATGTGCCAGCCGGCAGGGGCAAGCTTATGCAGGTTGGTTACGGCATGCCAGTTATATAGCTTACCGTAAATTTTACCGATGGCTGCGTCGTTTTTATAATTGCAATATGCCCCGGTTGATAGTCCTTTCCAGGTGTTGTCGTCGGTTACATTTGGTATCGGGGTACCATCGCTGTAATGTGTTACTTTAAGGTTTTCTATCATCCAGGTTTGTGTGCCAATTTTTATGGTGCTATAAACGTTGCCGTCAACATCGGTAACGGTACCCGTAGCGGGGCGGTCGGTAACGGTTAATACTGCGCTGATGCTTCCTGCCGTGTAATTACCATTGGCTGCCTGCATGGCGGTTATGGTAGTTTGCCCTTTAGCCTTAATAGTAACCGTATTGCCCGATACGGTAGCTACGGCTGTATTACTGCTGGTATAAGTAAATGTACCGGCACTGTTGCTATTGGGCTTTATTAGCGTAAAAGCTGCTTCGCCAAGGTACTTACCCGGCACAGTAAAGTTTGAAAGTGTTGGAGCCATTGCTTTGGCAAGCACAATCAGCGTTGCCTGTACCGAATCGGCTTTGTAAGTGCCCGTTGCCGCCTGCACGGCAGTTATATAGCTGTATCCTGCTCCTTTTATAGTTACCGTATTACCCGAGATTGTTGCTACCGCCGGATTGCTGCTTTTATAAGTAAACGCTCCCGTACTGTTGCTTGTGGGTTTAACAAGAGTGAAAGCCGGATCGCCCATTTTTTTGTTTGGTACTGTAAAGCCGGTGATAGTTGGCTTAATTAAGCCGGTTACCGTAAAAGTTGTTTGTATCGAGTCGGCCCTGAAGTTGGCGGTTGCAGCTTGTATAGCTACAATGGTACAGGTGCCCGGCCCCTTAAGCACTATTTTATAGCTACTTATGGTAATAGCCACATTGGGGTTAAGGCTTTTGAAAGTGAATGCCCCCGTACTGTTGCTTTTTGGATAAGGAGGTAAAAAAGGTACGTCGGTTTCTTTTTTATTGGGAATAGTGAACGTTGTTAAAGTTGGCGCGGCAAGGCCTACCGTAAAATTGGCTTTCACCGAATCGGCGGTAAAGTTTTTGGTGGCGGCCTGTTTGGCTGTAATTACCGATAATCCGGTGCCCGTAATGGTAATAGTTTGACCGCTTATGGTAGCTACTTTTTTATTACTGCTGGTATAGGTTATAGCGCCATCGCTGGTGCTTTTTGGGGCGGTTATAGTAAAAGGCTTATCGGTAAACTCCTTTGCCGGCAGGGTAAAATTGCCAAAGGTTGGTGCTACCGGTTGGGTAATGTTTGCATTTTGGGCGCTTTTGGAGCAGCCGGCCAGTACAGCAATTAATAAGATAAGGCAGGTTTTTAATAAAAGTTTCATTAACAATATTTTGCACGAAGATAAAGATATTGCTTGTGTATGTAATTTTTTTCTTTGAACTATTGTTAGCCCCCGCCGCAAGAACTTTTTGTGCTGCTGCAAGCCTCCAGGCTTGTGTGCCCGCTGGCAGGTAAACGCTATGCTAAGTATACGCCACGCAAATCCCGGATGTTATAATATATCCGTGATTTTTATTTTAAAGCGGGGCGAAAGAGTAATATTAAAAGATTGAGGTTGACAAGTTGTGTAGTTGATTGTCCTAAAGGCATGGCGTATACTTAGCAGGCGGGCGCACAAGCCAGGAGGCTTGCAACAGCGAAGGCTTTAATTTATAGTGTTGGGATTGATATACTTCAACGCGGTAACCTTTAAAAAATCTTTATCATTATCGGCTATCAAGGTTAAATCACGGGTAATTGCGGTGGCGGCTATGATAGCATCGGGCAATTTAAGTTGATGGTACTTTCTAATCCGTATGGCTTCGGCAATTATCTCGGCATCAATACCTACAATATCGGCCTGGGTAACAAAAAGGCTATAAATTTCCAGATCTTCCTCATTGGACGGATTCCAAACCTGTAGCTCAATTTCAGAAATGAAGGATAATTGTGATTCGTCGTCAATAACCTCATCTATAAATTTTAAACCGCCGGCAGGCAATGATTCGTTAAGGTATTTGATTACAGCCGATGTGTCAATCAGATAGGTCTTTGCCGTTCGTCGCGCAGATTATGGAGTTGCTTATCAATATCCTCATTGCTCATTTTGGTTTGTATTTTTTGACGCAAGGACGATAGCCGGGCAGGCTTCTTTATTACCTTGATAAGGTTAAGCTCTTCCAGGTCTTTCAGAATTTTGTAAGCCTTTTGATTCGTAAGTTCTATAGTAACCGTTTCCATATACACGTTTTAGGTAACAGTAAAATTCTATCTGCATTATAAAGTTAGTGATAATTATTTTGTTGAAGGGCATTAATTTGAGGAAAACCGCTCATTGTAAGTATAGCCCTTTCAATACACCCCGGTATTCGCAGTTATTTGAAAACACACCAGGGGCAAAGAACGAGTGTGTAAAAACCTTAAATTTTAGTCGGCATAACGTTTTGTGAATAAATACAATATGTTAATATTTGTATATTAAATTGAGCACCTTCAGTTAAATAAACCAATTATGAAATTAAGGCTAATTTTATCATTCCTGCTTTTAACCATTTCTTTTACCGTGTTTAGCCAGGAAAAGCAGAACGTAACTATTGTTGAAAAAGGCTTAATTAAAGTATCTGTGATGTACCCTTATGCCGAAGGTAAAACCTTTAATATGGAGTACTATGAAACTAAGCACATGCCAATGGTAGCGCGGTTTTTAGGATCGAATTTGGTTAAATACACTATCGAAAAAGGGATGGCCAGTGGTATCCCAAACCAACCGCTGCCCTTTATGGCTATTGGCACATTTTATATAAAAAGCCTGAGCGACTATCAAGCCGCTGTCGCGCCAAACAGAGATGCCATTCGTGCTGATTTTCCAAATTATACCAATATCACTCCCGTTATTTTGGTAAGTGAGGTGATAAAGTAAACATAACATTTAGCTTCCGGCCGGTGTTATCACCACAACAGCCAAAGCTTGAGTTTTACATATGCTTTATTTGCAAATTTATATAATACCCGGCTTCCGCGAGGGCCAACCGGAGGGCGTGCGGTGATAATGCCGGCCCGGCTCAATCCGAAATTTTGCCCGGGTTAAAAAAATTAGCCATGGGTAGTGTACCACCCTGTACCAGGGTGTTTCAGGGTGTACCAGGGTGTTTCACCCCGTTTCATGGTGTGTCAGGGTGTTTCATTGCCAGGTGGTACACACAGTTTGTTGGTTATACATACTACCTAAATATCAAGTACAACAACGTCAACCAGCAACGCCTTACCGATATGCAAACAAACGTTCAAAAGGTACTTGATAAATTACAAAGTAGTTTTAAAGTCAATTCAGGTGCTTTTGCGCTGCTGTTATTGGTCCCTATTTAAATATTACTGCTAATTTTGTTTTTGGTAACCAGGAGCAACCCTGTTTTACATCTATCCAAATCAAAACAACAATGGCTACACTCATTGATTTAATAGGCAATACGCCTATGGTTGAAATTAAAAAGCTAAACCCAAACCCCAACGTACAGATATTTGCCAAGCTGGAAGGTAACAATCCCGGCGGGAGCGTTAAAGACCGCGCATCGCTCAACATGATCCGTAGTGCCATTGAGCGGGGCGATATTAAACCCGGCACTAAACTAATTGAGGCAACAAGCGGCAATACAGGTATAGCACTGGCTATGATTGCGCGGTTATTTGATTTGGAAATTGAATTGGTAATGCCCTCAAACTCCACCCGCGAACGTACCCTTACCATGGAAGCTTTCGGGGCCAAAGTAACTTTATTAGAAGGCATTGAACTTTGTCGCGATTATGCCGAAGAAAAGGCCGCCACCGGTGAGTTTTACCTGGTAAACCAGTTTGCCAACCCGGATAATTTTGGCGCACATATTAAAACCACCGGCCCCGAAATCTGGCGCGATACGGAAGGCAAAATAACCCATTTTGTAAGCGCCATGGGCACAACCGGCACTATAATGGGTTGCTCCATGTACCTTAAGCAGCAAAATAATGATATCCAGATAGTGGGCTGCCAGCCTACCGAAGGTTCATCCATCCCCGGCATCCGCAGGTGGCCAGCCGCTTATCTGCCTAAAATATTCGACGCATCAAGGGTAGATAGGGTGATGGATATTTCAGAAGAAGAAGCTACCCAAAGGGCACGCGAACTGGCCAAAGTTGAAGGCGTATTTGCGGGCATGAGCAGTGGCGGCGCATTATCGGCAGCTATAAAATTAGCCTCCGAATTAAAAGAAGGCGTAATCGTATTTATTTGCTGCGATCGTGGCGACAGGTATTTAAGCAGCGAATTGTTTGGGTAGCTTTTGATTTTTTACTGCCCCAACTGATAGCTAATAACCACCGTTGGCAATAAGGTAGCGTTATCAAGCGGAATTTGATTGTCTGTAATTATCGGCTTACGCTGAGCATAAAAATCAAACATGTGCTTCTCTAAACTCTTACCCGGTACAGCCGGCGGAATGAAGCCGACAGAGAAAGGCAGCACAAAATCATGAACCTTTTCATGATCGGGGATAATCCATTTATGGTTTGATTTTTTTAACGCTTCAATAATAGGCACCGTTAAAACATAGTCATCAGCGTAATAAATCACTATTCGTGTTATTGTTCCCTTTGTATCAGCAGTAAATTTAAAAACGGCTGTTCCTGCAGCCCTTTTCTTAATTATCTCGGGCGATACAACAACACTATCTTTAAAAAAGGAACTCATTACCGGGGCGCCTCCCTGGAAAGGGAAAGCAAGTTGTGTTTGTGCCGTAGCGCAAACTGATGATAAAACTACTATGGCTAATAATATGGTCTTTTTCATTAATTGTATTCTTATGTTAACTGCTTACTTTGGCTGGGGGCGTTCACTTGGGTCGCGTTTGCTGCCGTCATATAACTCATACTCAAATAAACGGCAATCCAGCTTGCCATTATAAAACTCTATTCTGCGCGATGGGCGTAAGCCAATCTTTTTTGCCAGGTCGGGGTTTCCTGTAAAAACATATCCCCTGTATCCAAGGCATTTCTTTTTCAAAAAGTCGCCCATTCTTTTATAGGTAATCTCCAGTTTGCTGTGTACACCTAAGCGTTCACCATATTCCGGGTTAAACATCACCACACCCGGTTCTTCAGGTACTTCGGTATCTTCAAAGTCACAAACAGCAAAATCAATTAAATGTTCTACTCCCGCGGTTTTCGCATTTTTTTGAGCGATATCGATAGCGTCTTCAGATATATCAGTAGCTATAATTTTAAAGCCGGTTTCTTTCTTAGCTTTATCTTTCAACTTACGGCGCTCTACAAAAAATACATTTTCATCGTACCCCATGATGTGCATAAAGCCATAATTCATCCTGAATAATCCGGGATGCTTATCAGTAGCCAACAGAGCTGCCTCAATAGCCAAAGTACCCGATCCGCACATCGGGTTAATAAATGTGCTCTTCCTGTCCCAGTTGGTAGCCATAATGGTTGATGTGGCCAAAGCTTCCAGCATGGGCGCTTTACCGGGTATTTTGCGATAGCTATGTTTGGCCAATGTCTCGCCCGAAGTATCCATAAATATATCGGCCTCATCATCCTGCCAGTACAAGTGCACCAGGGTTTTATTTGCGTCGGCACCTGAGTTAGGGCGAATGCCTTTAACTTCCTTGATTCTGTCAACAATAGCATCTTTCACCTTTACATTGGCAAACAACGGTGTAAGTATATGTTCGTTGTTAACGTTCGAGGTTACAGAAAAGTACCCGCTAAAGTCTATAAGTTTCTCCCATTCAATGGTAACTAATTCGTCGTACAGCTCTTTCGGGTCGGCGGCTTTAAAACTCTTTATTAAATAAAGCACCTGGCTTGCGCAGCGCAGGTTTAAGTTTAACGCTATGGTATCTGTAACTGTGCCTTTAAGCTCCACCCCGGTTTGAAAAACGCGGACCGGTGTGTAGCCCAAAGCCTCTACCTCCTGTTGAAGATAGCCTGACAATCTTTTATTGCAGGTAATTATTATTTTACTTTCGTTGTGGAAAACTTGCATGATATTTTGCGAAATTAAGCATTAAAAACGCCCTATTTTAATTTCTTATCTATTAACTTTACATTTTAAATTATTTGAAGATTATGGAAGTTAAAGGTAAAGTACATGAAGTGTCGCCAACACAACAGGTAACCGACTCACTAAAGAAGCGCGAATTGATATTAGAATATATTGAAAACCCTCAATATCCTGAATATTTGAAGTTCGAAGCTATACAAGATCGCTGTGCTTTGATTGATAATGTAAAGATAGGCGATGACGTTGAAGTTTTCTTTAACCTGCGTGGCCGTCCATGGACTGATAAAACAGGCAAAAAAAGCTATTTCAACTCGTTACAGCTATGGAAAATTAACGTTCTTGCAGGTGCAGGCTCCGCATCTGCGCCAGAATATGCAGCACCGGCCGCAGACATCAGCTCATCAAGCGATGACGACGATTTGCCATTTTAATTGGTATGTCATTTGCATAAAATATAAGAAAAGGCCTCAAATGGGGCCTTTTTTTATTACCTGTCCATACCTCGTTTAAACGCCGGCAATAGGTTATATTTCAAAGCGTTATTATTAATTGACAATTGTTAAATTTTGTTAAATAGCCCCTTTGTTGGGTTATTTAAAATATTTTTGTTTGTTAACAAATGAAGAAACGTAGTATCGGTTTGATTATTGGCTTAATGGGGCTTGCACTTTTGGGTGTAATGGGTATGCAATTGTATTTTTTAAGACAATCGTACCAAATGCAATCCGAACTTTTTGACCGCTCTGTTAACGAGGCACTTAACAACGTGGTATCAAAAGTAACCAAACAGGATGCCAACAACTTTTTAAATTCGAAAGCCCAGGTTAGAGCGGCCGAAATAGATGATGCGGGAATAAAAGTGGTAAAAAGCACCGATAATAAACCCTTTATTCCTAAAACAGGCAAGCGGCAAACCCTGAGGCAAAAAAAAGTAGCCCTGCTGCGTGATAGCCTGGAACGTATGATCAAACATCAAAAACTTGATGATGAACTAAGCGATTTACTACAGCAGGAGGGTACCGTGGATATTAAAGTTACCATGGCACAATATACCGACGATGCGGGTATTGTGCATGCCAGCTACAAACAACAGGTAATTGGTACACACATTACCCACACTGTAAAAACACCTCATAAACTGCGCAAATATGATACGCTACGTTACGAATACCCCGACCCGCAGTTTGGCAAGCAATTAATTCTGATACCGCGCATTAACCCCCTTTGGCAGCGCGAACAAGTGCGCAAGCAAAAGGAAAGGCAGGTTGCACAGATCAAAAGAATGCTTGAAACCGATTCGATTCAAAACGTAAGCGTAAACACAAACCCTGGCAAGGCAAATGTTATAGCCAACCTGGCCGAAGAATACAGCAGATCGGACCAGCCGCTCACTAAACGATTAAACCTACTTTGGATAGATACACTTTTGCGTTTTGAACTGCATAACAAGGGCATATCGTTGCCATTTAGCTACGAAGTAAGTACAGCCAACAGTGATTCACTCATATTTTCGAATGCCAGTGACCTGGAGGGTAACAAGCCGGTGTTTATCCCGGCCAATACCTATCAAACTGCTATTTTTAGCCGCGATGTGATCAACGATCCGGGTAAGATCAAACTATCTTTTCCGCAAAAAAACTCACTCATCTTAAGTAAGATGACTGCCACCATGGGTACTACCGGCGGTTTGCTTATCGTTTTGATATTTTGTTTTGGATATACCATTTTCTCTATTCTGAAGCAAAAAAAGGTATCGGAAATGAAAATAGACTTCATCAACAACATGACCCACGAGTTTAAAACCCCAGTATCAACTATCATGATAGCAAGCGAGGCTTTAAAGGACAGGGAAATTACTAACGACCAAAACAGGGTATCGCGACTGGCCAATATAATTTTTGAGGAAAACGAACGTTTAGGTAGCCATATAGAGCGGGTATTAAATATTGCCCGCATTGAAAAAAATGACTTTAAGCTTGATAAAAAACCGCTTGATGTAAACGACATGATAACGGTTGTTTTAGATAGCATGGCGCTTAAGCTGCATAAATGCAATGCTAAAACCACTCTTGAACTGGGCGCGGAAAACGCGGTAATTGTGGCCGACGAGCTTCATTTTTCAAATGTGTTGTATAACCTTATCGATAACGCAATAAAGTACAGTAATGAAAACCCCGAGATAACGATCAGCACTTTTAACAAAAACGGGCAGGTGGTTATTAAGGTGGCCGATAAAGGCATAGGCATGAGCCGCGATCAGCAAACAAAAATATTTGAACAGTTTTACCGTATCCCTACAGGTAACCTGCATGATGTTAAAGGTTTTGGACTGGGATTAAGCTATGTAAATACTATTGTAAAACGATTGAACGGCAGCATTAGCGTAAAATCTGAAAAAGAAAAAGGATCGGAGTTTGAGCTGAAATTCGCGGTGGCGTAGTTAGTCGGGGAGTCCGGAAGTCCGGAAGATGTTGTGTTGTGAACGATGCTAACTATTTAAATAAAAAAACTGTCGGACTTGCTGACATCCAAACTTAAAAATAAAATCTTCCGGACTTTCGGACTTTTCCGACTTCCGGACTAAAAAACAAAAAAACTTTCGGACTTATCGGACTTTCCGACTTCCGAACTAAACATAACATGAAGAAAATACTACTGGTTGAGGATGATGCCAATTTGGGTTTATTGCTACAGGATTATCTGCAGCTGAAAGGAAAATTTGATGTTATTTTATGTAAAGATGGCGAAGAAGGACTGCGTACCTTTACCAAACATGTATTTGACTTGCTGATACTGGATGTAATGATGCCCAAAAAAGACGGCTTTACCCTGGGCAAAGACATCAGGAAAATAAACCCCAACGTGCCCATCATTTTTGCCACCGCCAAGGGCATGATCGAAGATAAAACACAAGCCTTTAACCTCGGCGGTGATGATTATATTACCAAGCCCTTCCGGATAGAAGAGTTGCTGCTGCGCATAAACGCCTTGCTAAAACGATCCAGTGGCACCGAAAAAACCGAAGAGGAAAAGCAAACCAGCTTTAAAATTGGCCGCTATACCTTTGACTATACCTCGCAAATCATCACCATAGGTGAGGCTCTTCAAAAGCTATCTACCAAAGAGGCCGAACTTTTACGCCTGCTATGTATGCGCAAAAACGAAGTACTTACCCGCGAAGAAGCACTGCTGAATATTTGGCACGATGACAATTACTTTAACGGCCGCAGCATGGATGTATTTTTAAGCAAAATCCGTAAGTATTTAAAAGATGACCCCAATGTCGAGATAATTAATGTACATGGCCGGGGGTACAAATTACTAATCAATTAACGGGGTTTTGGGTGTGTTTATTAAGATGCTATAAAATCTCAGTAACATCGCCGCCGCTCTGTCTGTATTTTTAATTAAAATTTTAATTCGCAAAGAAAATTTTATTCTGCCTTATTATCAACCGATTAGCAGAAGCATTATTAATTGGACATAACATTATAGCTCCGCGCTCCGTTAAATCCTCTTATCAAACAAACAAGGCTGGTATTTCTACATTTTAGGGTATTGATTAACTGGACTTTATAATTATATTTGTTTACTGATTAATTTATTAAACTCAGACAAAAGACTCAATGAGATATCTTTTACTAATTATCTTATGCTCTGTAAGTATATCCGCATCGGCACAATGGTGGGTAAAACCGGCTAAAAGCATTGGTAATGTATTTAAAAAACACGAACGCTTTCCGCTGATTGCTGATGTAAAAGATCACTCCATTGGCAGGTTGCCCGCAGCCCAGTTAGCTAAACATAAAATTACGGCTGTTAGCCTGGAGCTTGCATCTTATTCCCTTTATCTGCATGAAATGGCGGTAATGAAAACGGCCCAGCATAACATGAGGTTCAGGGTTTACAATGCTGCAAGCTACAATTTTAGCGATCTGGCGCAAATGTACCTGAAGCAAAATCGCTTATCGGAAGCTAAATGGTATTGGCTGCAAAGTCTGCAGATATCGCGCCAGCAAAACGACGACAAGCATACCATTACCAGCTTAATGGGATTGGCAACCTGTAAAGCTGGCTATGGCGATTTTACGCAGGCTATGCAGGATTTGAGCGAGGCCCGCGATATGGCCAATAGCCATGGGTTTACAGCCGATGTTGCCAACATTAACAAACAGATGCGCTACCTGCAAGACAATAAAGATAACCCGAAAGCCGAGATCCGTTATGCGGAAACCGCAGAACAAGAGCCTAAAAAGGTAATTAAATAATTTTTTTATGTAACAATAGCGTAAAATGCTATTGCGTGTATACTACAAGTAAAACATTATCGTATAATTGTTATTGTTATTAGGAGACAGCATTTTGACTGTCTCTTTTTTTTACATTAGCAATAATTTATTATTAGGCACAAGTATTGATGTTTTACACCACTCCCGATTTAACTACAGTAAAAAATATGTTTAAGAAAGTATATTTATTAGTATTACTGGCTGCTGCACTTGCATGTAAGGCATCGCCATCAAAACCAATTAAAGTTGCAGCATCAGACCTGGAGCCAGATGAGCAACAGAGTATTGTCTGCAAAAAAATTGCCGAACTGATTACCAATTACAACTATAAAAAAGTTGAACTAAACGATTCAATATCAGCAATTGTATACGATCGGTATATCAAATCATTAGATGAAAACCATAGTTACTTTTTAGCCTCGGATATTAAGGACTTTGAAAAGTACAAAACAGTGCTTGATGATGACATTAAAGCAGGTAACCTTAATGATGCTTTTTATATTTTCAACGTGTTTCAGAAAAGATACATCGAGCATGTAAACTACTCGTTAGCCAGATTAAACAAAAGCTTTGATTTTGATAAAAAAGAATCGTTTGTGTATGATCGGGATAAACTGCCATGGCCTGCCAATCAAACCGAAATGGATGACATGTGGGGGCAGCGCGTTAAATACGACCTGCTGAACCTGAAAATAGCCAACCCGGACATGGCAAAAAATAAAGAAGTACTGAAAAAACGTTACGAAAACTTATTGTCGCAAGCAAATAAGCTATCCAACCAGGACGTTTTTCAATATTTCATGGATGCCTTTACCGAGGCTATCGATCCGCATACTAACTATTTTAACCCTTCAAACGCAGCTAATTTCAATATCGAAATGTCTCGCCAGTTAGAAGGTATCGGTGCCTCACTGTTAGTTGAAAACGAATACGTAACCATCAAATCGATAGTACCGGGTGGTCCTGCTGATAAAAGCAAGCAGATATCCATCGACGATCGCATTGTTGGTGTTGCACAAGGCAAAGAAGGCGAATTTCAGAACGTAGTTGGCTGGAGGGTTGAAAATGCTATCGCCATAATTCGTGGAACCAAAGGTACTACGGTAAAGCTTGAGATTTTACCTGCAGGGGCAAGCGCAGGCAGCAAGCCCAAAGTTGTAGAAATGGTACGCGAAAAAATCATTTTAAAAGACCAATCGGCCAAAAAAGAGATCCGTAATTATAACAGTAATGGTAAAGCTGTTAAAATAGGCGTAATATCTATTCCCGCATTTTACATCGATTATAACGATTACAAGGCAGGTAATCCAAACTATAAGAGTACTACCCACGATGTTAAATTATTGCTCGATAGCCTGAAACAGGAAAATGTTGATGGCGTAGTTATCGACTTACGCGAAAATGGAGGCGGCTCGTTAATGGAGGCTATTGAACTTACTGGCTTATTCATCAAATCGGGCCCGGTAGTACAGGTTCGTGATACTAAAGATCAGGTGGATGTAGAGAAAGATGAAGACCCATCGGTTACTTATTCAGGTCCGTTGGGAGTACTTGTTGATCGTTTTAGCGCTTCAGCATCAGAAATTTTCTCCGGTGCTATACAGGACTATGGCCGCGGATTAATTTTGGGCACACAAACCTATGGTAAAGGCTCGGTACAAAACGCCATTGACCTCGATAGGATACTGGGTTCGCCAATACGTGATAAGATAAAAGATTTAGCTGGAAATGTTGCCGGAACAAAAAAGATGAAAGTATCAACCGGCAGCCAGAGTACTTATGGCCAGTTAAATTTAACTATAGCTAAATTTTACCGTATTAGTGGCAATTCAACCCAGCATAAAGGTGTTATGCCCGATATCCAGTTTCCATCATTAATTCCTTTGGATAAATATGGCGAGGATACCGAGCCATCGGCTATGCCTTTTGATGTGATAGAAAAAAGCGATTTTACCAAAGCAGGCGATTTTACGGCGGTATTGCCACAGCTTAAAAAAATGCATGAGCAACGTATGGCAACAAGCGATAGCTACAAGTATATGCTTGAAGATATCGCCGACTTTAAAAAACACAATACCGAAGGCAGTGTAACCTTAAATGAAGCCGACCTTAAGAAAGAACGTGATGCCGACGAGCAAAAAGCGTTGGAACGTAATAACCTACGCCGCGTAGCCTTGGGCCTGCCTGCGCTTAAAAAGGGGGATAAAAGGCCTAAAGATGAAGACCTTGACTTTGTAAAACGTGAAGTAGGCCAGATCATGACTGATTACATCAGTTTAGGGTCGAAGTTCACAAGCGTGAAACCTTAGTCAGATGTGCAAATTTCAGATATGCAAATGTGCAGATGATGAAAAAGAAAATGGCCTTTCAACAATTGAGAGGCTATTTTTTTATGCTTTATCCGAATCAAATAATCTGAAGTATACACATCCAAAATTTTCCATCTGCACATCTAAAATTTGCACACCTGCACATCTGGGGTTCCTACCCCAATATCTCCTTTATATCATCCGCAGTAAGCGATTTAATAAAACTTTCCTCGGTGGTAATTAAAGCGCGGCTGAGGCTTAATTTGCGCTGCTGCAGGGCAAGTATCTTCTCTTCAACAGAATCCTTGGTGATGAATTTATAGATGAACACATTTTTGGTTTGCCCGATGCGGTGGGTACGATCAATGGCCTGTTGTTCAACAGCAGGGTTCCACCAGGGGTCAAGAATAAACACATAGTCGGCCTCCGTTAGGTTAAGGCCTACCCCGCCTGCCTTTATCGAGATCAGGAAAACCCTTGTCTTTTTATCCTCCTGGAATTGTTTAACCACATCACCGCGGTTTTGAGTACCGCCATCAAGGTAAACATATGATATTCCTTCGCGTTCCAGGTGTTCGCGATAAATGGCAAGCTGCTTTACAAACTGCGAGAATATCAACACCTTGTGCCCGCCATCCAACACGCTGGCCAGGGTGTGTACTACGTTTTCAAATTTTCCGCTATCGCCCTCGTAATCCTTATCAATCATGATGGGGTGGTTGGCTATCTGCCTCAGCTTAATCAGCCCCTGCAATACCTGTATCTGGGTTTTGGCAAAGGTGCCATCCTCCAGGCTTTTCAGCAATTCGTTGCGGTATTCTGATTTTATTTTTTCATATACCGATCCCTGCTCCTCGCTCATCTCGCAGTAAAGCAAGGTTTCCGTTTTGGGTGGAAGCTCGGTTGCTACCTGTTCTTTGGTACGGCGCAACACAAAAGGTTTAATAAGCGCCTGCAGCTTGCGCGCCTTATCCTCATCCTTTTTCTTTTCTATAGGCGTTACAAACTCATTTTGGAAAAACTGCTGGCTGCCCAACAAGCCGGGGTTTATAAACGACATCTGCGTCCATAAGTCATTTACCGAATTTTCAACCGGGGTACCGCTTAATATCAGTTTAAATCGCGATTTGAGTTGCTTAACTGCCTGGAATGACTTTGACGACGGATTTTTGATGTTCTGGCTTTCATCAAGTATCACATAATCAAAAAAGTAATCCTTAAACATTTCAATATCTATCCGGCTGATGCCATAGGTGGTGATAACCACATCATAGTTGGCAAACACATCTGCCGACCGATACCTTAATGTACCTGTATGTACCATCAACCTCAATTGCGGTGTAAATTTTTTCGCCTCGTTAAGCCAGTTGTATATCAACGATGTTGGCATAATAACCAGCGATGTGCTCTTGCTGCCTTCTGCTTCGGTAAACTCTTTATGTTTTTGCAGCAGGGCCAGGGTTTGTATTGTTTTACCAAGGCCCATATCATCGGCAAGGCAGCCGCCAAAATGGTATTGCTTTAAAAAGTGAAACCAGTTATAACCTGCCTGTTGGTAAGGCCGCAGGTTACCTTGAAAGTTTACAGGCATATTTATTTCTTCCAATTCTTCAAAATTGGTCAACTTCTGTAGCTTGCGGGTCATGGTAACGTTGGCCATCTCGCCTTCGGCCAGGTCATTAACCAGGCCTATATGGTGGCGGCGCAGCCTCAAGTCATTGCCTCCTTCGGTAAAATGCAACAGGTTACCATATTGCGAAAACCATTTTTCGGGGATAACAGCAATCTCGCCCGATGGCAAAATAAATTCCTTTTTATGGTTGAGGATATGATTCCTTAGCTGGATAAACGGAATGCG
Organism: Mucilaginibacter sp. KACC 22773; assembly: GCF_028736215.1. NCBI lineage: Bacteria > Pseudomonadati > Bacteroidota > Sphingobacteriia > Sphingobacteriales > Sphingobacteriaceae > Mucilaginibacter > Mucilaginibacter oryzagri. The sequence continues at coordinate 7,390,710 of NZ_CP117883.1, read as the reverse complement.
GTATGGCCCAAACCAAACAATGGCGTTAATATCAAACCAATCGTTATTTTCAGATACTTCAAGGTCTATTTTACTGTTTCCAAAAACGTACCGCTTTTGACCGTCAGGTTGCTCTATTTCAAAACCCTGCTCTATTAGCTGGTTATGATGCTGATTAAGCCATTCAAATACCGAGAAGGAATGATCGGCATCCTCATCATGCTTATTATCAACCTCGAGGTTTTGAAACAGGCTGGATACCGTTTTAAGGCCTAATTGCTCCAACTGAGCCATTTTACCCTTTTCCCAGGTAGCCGAGCGCTTAATACGATGAAACAGGTAATCGTCGCCATTTTTCTCCATCCTTACAGATACCGTACGTCCATCGCCGTAAGGAAAAATATAGCCCGCATATTTAAAATACAATTGCAGCTGCGATGTGCCCCCCTCTACATAAATAGGTTTTATAATTGGCTGCGCATCATATTTTTCGGTATTTATCGTAAACCCTTCGGCATATACATTGTGCTTCTCAATCAGCGGAGCAACAAATTTTTCAAAGTAGGATTGCTCTGACGACCTTGGGATTGCGATAAAGCGCTTATTCAGGAACGGCACCAGTTTTTTACCTTCTATCTCTTTATCAAAATAATACAGGGTATCGTCAAGCAGCATCCAGGCCGGGTGGTTACAAATGATTTCGGCATTTTTAAACATGAATTCGATTCGCATTCCCTGGTATTTAATCGTAGGGAAATATCGTATCTCCTCCTCATTTCGCCTGAAATGGAACAGTACGCTGGCCGGCTCAGTTGCTATCTGCAGCTTTCGTTCTCCGGGATAGCCCTCTTTACTCATCTGGTAAACCTTTTTGCCGGTTTGCATCAGCAGGTTCAGCGCTTCGGCCATCCGCTTCTCCAGCTTGGGGCGAATGGTATCATACAAGGTTTCGTTAAATATTTTGGCAAAAAACTCAAACGGGCGGATGGGCTTTTTATAAAAGCGCTTTATTACATTGCCCTGCTCCATCTCCTCCAAAATCTTGATAAGCTTAATATCAACCTCATCAATATATTGCATAAACTCCTTTGCCGTATTGGAAAACAAGCGCTGGTAGGTTAATGAAAATTCGCCGTTGGGGTTAAGCTGAACGATATGTGGCTCAATTACATAGCCAAGGTAATCATGCTTTGCAATGGCATAAATAATCTGGCATGGTTTTGTACTGTCGACTCGTAGCATTAACTTTTGATAAAAAATTAATAGAAGCTACATCAACAAAAAATTCAAACGTAATCAGAATTTGGGGGAATTGAAAGGATTTTTTGTTTTTTAATTCAGAAAACGAATTTGGGGGCCAATGCTGTGTCGTTGTTAACGGCCTGCGTAGCGATAAAAACTCAGGCACGAATATCTGCTGGCAGAATTACAATTTAATGGAATCTCACGAATTTTAGGATTGATCGGCCAGGGCAAACGCAAGTAAAGAGGGTTAACATAACTTAACACATTTCAGCCGCATAAGCCAATAAACAATTGATTATAAGTGTTTTAAATTTCAAGATGGTTAACACCAACTTAATACTTTCCACCTATTAAACGCAGCGCAATGTCTCCGAACCAAAAATAAAGAGTACGACCAGGGCTACGAGTAGCCCTCAATCCCCGTCGCCTGACGAACTCCCGCTGCTTTTTTCTTATTACAATTTGTAAGGAATGCATTATGCAGTGCCTGCATTTATGCTTAGCTTCGGCTTATTATAATCCTGCTATTTAAACCGCAATATCCTTTGTGATGAAGACTAAACTTTTACTCCTGCTTTGCCTATGCCTTCCTGTTAGCACACTACTTGCCCAATCGGCAAAAAGCTACCATATAAAATCGCCGAATGGAAAAATCGATTTAGCTATAACCACCGGCACCACTGTCAGCTGGTCGGTAAAACATGAGGATACCGAAGTTATTAGCCCTTCAACTATATCGATGACTTTAGCCGGCGGCGAGGTATTGGGCAAAAACGCGGTTGTAAAATCGGCCAAAACATCATCGGCAGATACCTGGTTTAACACGCCTATTTATAAAAAGGACAAGGTTCATGACCAATACAACCAACTAATCATCAATTTTAAAGGCGATTACGCGGTTGTATTCCGTGCCTATGACGATGGGGTGGCCTACCGCTTCACCACGCAAAAAAAGGGTGAAATTACCGTTGTTGACGAGGAAGCCAACTTCAATTTTAAGGATGATGATAAAGCTTATCTGCCTTTTGTGAATGATTTTAGGAACAAGGATAAATGGACAACCTCTTTTGAGGCACTTTATGATAACATCAACATCTCTGCCGTAAAAAAAGATACACTGGCATTTTTGCCCGTGTTGGTTGATGTTGGCACTCCGAAAAAAGCAGCCATTTTAGAGGCAGACCTCAACAACTACCCCGGCATGTACTTAACCGGCGATGGCTCGGGAAGCAAAAACCTGAAAGGGGCATTTGCCCAATATCCTACAGTGGAACATACCGGCGGCTATGCCAATATGAACTACGTGGTGAACGGCCGGGCTGATTATATTGCCAAAACTACGGGTGCCCGCAGCTTCCCGTGGCGGGTGGTGATTATCAGCACCGATGACAAGCAGCTGGCCAATAGCGACATGGTGCAAAAGCTTGCAGAGCCATCAAGGCTAACCGATCTTTCCTGGATAAAACCGGGCAAAGTAGCCTGGGATTGGTGGAACGACTGGAACATCAGCCACGTTGATTTTAAGGCCGGCATTAATAACCCAACCTATAAATACTATATCGATTTTGCATCGGCCAATAAAATAGAATATGTGGTGCTGGATGAGGGCTGGTCGAGCATTGTAGACCTCACCCAGATCTCGCCCGAGATTAACCTGCAGGAACTGCTTGATTATGCTAAACAAAAAAACGTGGGCCTCATTTTGTGGACCAGCTGGTATGCCCTTACCCGCCAAACCGATTTAGCTTTTGACAAATTCACCAAAATGGGCGTTAAAGGCTTCAAGATAGATTTTATTGACCGCGACGACCAGAAGATGGTATCATCGCTATATGACATAGCCCAAAAGGCTGCCGACCATCACCTGATTGTTGATTACCACGGCATGTACAAACCCGGCGGCATCCAGCGCACTTTTCCTAATATTGTGAATTTTGAGGGGGTAAAAGGGCTGGAGAATGTAAAATGGGGTGTAACCAATCACCCGGGTTATGATGTAAGTATCCCGTTCATCCGCATGCTATCCGGCCCGATGGATTATACCCCAGGGGCTATGCGCAATGCCACAAAAGCAAACTTTCGCCCGGTAAACGGCAACCCCATGAGCCAGGGAACACGCTGCCACCAACTGGCCATGTATACCATATTTGAAGCCCCGCTGCAAATGATGGCTGATAACCCAACCATTTATACCAAAGAGCAGGAAAGTACCGATTTTATAGCTGCGGTGCCTACCACCTTTAACGAAACCGTTGCCCTTGATGGCAAGGTGGGCGAATATGTAGCTATTGCACGCCGCAAAGGCACCACCTGGTATGCCGGCGCCATGAGCAACTGGGATGCGAGGGATTTAAATATCGATTTAGCATTTTTGGGCGATGGCAACTATAAGGCCATTGTATTTGAGGATGGCGTAAATGCCGATAAGGACGCTACCGATTATAAACACACCGTTATTAACGTAACCGCGAAAGACAAGCTATCTGTAAAACTGGCACCTGGCGGTGGCTGGGCTGCGCGGTTTGAGCGGGTAAATTAATATAACCACGTGCTTTTAGATATGGCCTCCGGATTAAAAGCCTGGGGCTTTTTAATTTTCAGTAAATATTTTATCTCCTCGGTTGCTGATTTTAATTTATCCATTGCGCCATAATTTAAAGTGCCTATTTTTGTCCCGACCAATTATTATGATCAGAAGGATACATCGCCACGCTCGCACCGCCCGTTACATTGTTTATAAAGAGACGCTGGTTGATTATAAAGAGCATTTCTGGACGTTTATAGGCTCGTTCCTGGGCATAGGCTTAATTGGGTTTTTTAGCAACCGATACTTTAGCCCCTCAGATAATTTATTCCTTATTGGTTCTTTTGGTGCTTCATCGGTATTAATTTATGGCATCGTAAACAGCCCTCTCGCCCAGCCCCGAAACTTAATTGGCGGCCATGTAATCTGCGCTATCGTAGGGGTAACAATGCATAAGCTTATCCCGCACGAGGTTTGGCTGTCATCTGCCCTGGCTGTATCAGTTGCCATTGTATTGATGCAAATTACCAAAACGCTGCATCCGCCGGGTGGAGCCACAGCGCTGATTGCTAACATTGGCTCGGCCAAAATACAGGCATTGGGATATTTATACGTATTAAGCCCGGTATTATCCGGCGCAATAGTATTGCTGCTGGTAGCTTTGCTGGTAAACAATGTAAGCGGCCATCGCAAATATCCCAACAATAAAAAGTGGTTTATGGTATGGCGCAGGTATCAGCGTTAAGTTACCGCCTACACGCCTGTTTCTTCTGTCAGTTTAAGCAATAAGCCCTCGTTTTTAATAAATATGCTTTTGCCGGCTATTTCAATGATCTTTTCCTCAACCAGATCATTAATGGTGCGAAACAGTGATTCGTATGCGGCACCGGTAAATGCGGCCAGGTCCTGCCGACTCAGGTCGATGTCAATAAACCCATCGGCATTGATACCGAATTTATTTTTGAGGGAGATGAGCGCCTGCGCAACCCGCCCTTTAACGGGCATATGCGCAAGGTTCCGCATTCGCTTTTCAGATTCCTGCAACTCATTAGCAAAAAAGCGCATAAGCTTTATTACAAAGCTATTGTTAACGTTCAGCGTCGATTCCAGGAAATCCATGCTGATATAACAAATTATGCCGGCCTCAATAGCCGTAGCCGATACAGGATAATAACCTGTATCGCCAAGCCCCAGGTGGCCAACAATATCGCCTTTTTTGGCAAAACGCAATATCAACTCTTTTTCGGCATCCCATTTCTTGTGCACTTTTACTTTGCCCTCGTAAACAAAATAAATTCCTGTAACCGGGTCGCCTTCTTTAAATATTGCTTCGCCTTTTTTTACAACATAGTTTTTTCGCTGGGCCGCAATAGCCGGAATCCAATCTTTTAAGCAGTGCATGCACAAAAAGCAGCTTTTTAAATCACAAACGTTTTTACTTTTTGCCATGTATGAATGCCCCTTTTATATTGGCAAATTGCCTGTGCGAAATTATTAAAAGTACCGGCCTTTTGGCTGCTCCCAGGTAGCCATGTTAAAAATAATTCCTAATATGGCAATTACCGAGCCGCCAAACACAGGCCATGGGAATGATTTTGCGCCATTAATGTAAATTGTCCAGTTGTGTGAATCAACCGCGTTAACTGTTTTTAAATTGGTAAAGGTTAAAAAACCAATAATAATGATGATAACCCCTATCGCCATTAATGCATAACTGAATTTTTTCATGTTACTATCCTTGTAATGTTTTTAATAAATTCCGCCACAAACTTTACAATAAAACATTGCATGTGCAATGTTTTATTGTAAAGTTTTTTCATAAAAAATCTATTTTATATTACTTTTGCAATAAAATAGACGCCCATTTATAATTATGCGGGCTGTAATATTCATTATGAAACAGAAAGAAACAGGCATTCCCATCTCGCCTTCCTTAAACGCCATTAATAGCCATCAGGATAAATTAACCTTAAGCCGTACTACAAAAAACAGGCTCTTATATATTTCGGCATTATCTGTTACGGTGGCAATAGCCATCAGCATTATAGCCAAGGGCCTTATATACCTCATTAATATTGTAACCAACATATCTTTTTACGGTTTGCTGGATGTGCATTTCCACAGCCCTGCCGCTAACCACCTGGGCTTGTGGGTTATTACTGTGCCGGCCATTGGCGGGATAATTGTGGGGCTAATGGCCTTATATGGTTCAAAAGCCATCAGGGGGCATGGTATCCCCGAAGCCATGGAACAAATACTAACTAACCAAAGCAAAATAAAACCTTCTATTACTTTTCTAAAGCCCATATCATCGGCAATTGCCATTGGTACCGGTGGGCCCTTCGGTGCCGAAGGGCCAATAATTGCAACCGGTGGGGCATTAGGATCAACCCTTGGCCAGCTATTAAAAATTACCGCCAATGAGCGTAAAGTTATCCTTGCTGCCGGTGCAACCGCAGGCATGTCGGCCATATTCGGCACCCCTATAGCGGCGGTGTTATTGGCTATCGAGTTGCTTTTATTTGAGTTTTCGCCCAAATCTATTTTACCGGTCGCCCTGGCTTGTATAACGGGGGCTGCAGGTCACCACCTGTTATTTGAACCGGGCCCGGTTTTTCCTATGCCCAATTTAGCGGTGCCATCTAATGGGGCATTAGCCATTTATAGTGGTATCGGCCTGTTTACCGGATTTTTATCATTAGGGATTACCAAAATCGTTTATTTAATTGAAGATTGGTTTGATAAACTCCCCATACACTGGATGTGGTGGCCTGCCTTAGGCGGCCTTGGTGTTGGTTTAATTGGATATTTTGCCCCTCATACATTGGGTGTGGGTTATGATAATATCATTAGCATTTTATCGGGCACCATTCCGTTACTGCTTATTTTGCGTTTATGCTTTTTTAAATTTCTGTCGTGGGCAATTGCACTGGGTAGCGGCACATCCGGCGGCACGCTTGCTCCCTTGTTAACCATTGGCGGCGCGGCGGGGGCTATCACCGGCGCGGTTATTTTAATGTTTTTTCCCAATTCGGGCATAACCATACCAATGGCTGCGTTGCTGGGCATGTCATCTATGTTTGCCGGTGCCTCACGGGCATATTTAACCAGCATTACCTTCGCGCTCGAATCTACCATGCAGTCAAACGCCTTACTCCCTTTGCTTGGCGCTTGCACAGCATCGTACCTGGTATCGTTCTTTTTAATGGAGAATACCATTATGACCGAAAAAATTGCCCGCAGAGGGGTAGTCACTCCTGTTTCATTTGAGCCCGATGTGCTGAGTAAATTATCTGTAGTTGATGTTATGAACAAAAGCTTTGTTATACTAAACGCCCAAAACACGGTTAGTGAAGTAAAAGCCACGCTGCTGGCCGACAGCACAAACACCCATGATTTTATTGTGGTTGATAAAAAAGGCAATTACACAGGTACAGCCAATTTAGCCGATATTTATAATGATACACTGGCCGACAAACTAACCCTCGCTAATATAGTTCATCCATCAACATTAACGATAAACAGCAACACATCATTACGCCAGGCGGCCGAATTAATGGCAAAGCATAGCGCAGAACTGGTAGCAGTTACATCGGCAGAAAACACAATCATCGGCAGCCTATCCTGCAAAGAAATCATAGCTGCATATGGACTCCATAATAATGAGGCCGATGAAACAGCACAGCCGATATCCCTAAAAAGGCAACGGTTAAAAGTGTTGAGCAAAGGGCGAAAGCTGATGAACAGCAAGACAAAAGAGCCGGGCAATTAAATTAATGGGATTTTGGCGGGGTGCGAGTGTGCCCCCCTTGCTAACCCTTACATTAACTCCTTGATGTCTTAAATCCATCCCGCGAAATAGACCAATCAACAAACCTCGCCCTGTTATTAAGCGGGTTGGTATTAAGAGCGCCGCGCACCTTTGCCGCTGCGGCCACATCCTTTGCAAATATTAGCATGTATCCACCGCCACCCGCGCCCAGTAATTTACAGCTAATGATATAATCGCTGATACGATCAATAATAGCCTGAGTTTCCGGAGTATTGGTACCGCCATCCAACCGCTGGTTAAGCTCCCAGCTAATGCCCGTAGCCTCGGCCACTTGCTGCAGGTTGCCGTATTGGAAAGCTTCGTAGGTTTTAAGGGCGTGCTGGTTCATTTCTTCAAGAATGCTTAAATAGCCATTGCCGTTAAGGAACATCCCTTTCACAATTTCGGCCAGGATATTTTTAGCTACCCGGGTAATTCCGGTATAATATAACAACACAGATGCTGCAGAAGCATCGGTAAAAATAAACTCGGGCGCCCACCGTACTGTGGGCTTTTGAAAAATACCCGGGTTGCTTTCCAATAACTTAATTCCACCAAAAACACCGCCATACTGATCCTGCCAGCCGCCGCCGGTTGTTAACATTTGCTCCAAAACCAGTGTTCGCGAGCAGATGGCATATTTATCCCATTTCAAATCGCAAAAATCGCTTAAGGTGCCCAATACCGTACTTGCCAGGATTGAACTTGTGCCTAAGCCCGATCCCTTGGGTATAGCAGCCAACAACGTTACCTCGATACCCATACCAAAGTCTTTCAATTGCTCTATCAGCGAACCGTACCTGTTTGCCGAAAATTCCGGAACAAAACCAGCCAGGCAAAGCGCCGCTTTGGGAATACAAAATGCCGAACCGACTGAATTATTATAATCATTTAATTGCTGATAAGTGGTTATATCCTCCCTTACACCCAAATCAATAGATCGCAGCGTGATAACATATTCGGCAGACGGTTTTATGAATACCTGCAGCGGGGGCTGGCCATTAAGCTCAACAGCCAGGTTTAGTACCTTACCGCCGTTTATGAGGCAGTTTGGAGGCGTGTCTGTCCAACCACCAGCCAGGTCGAGCCTGATTGGGCTGCGGCCCCAAACTATCTGGTCGGACATTACATCCAACCGCGGCGCCGCAAGTTCAGCTTTGGCCGTATCAACAATAGTTTCGGCAAGCAATCCAAATGCTTTTGCCTCGTAGGCGGCAGCGGATGGATCGTTTGAACCTAACACCTCGCTCCTGAACATCTGGTCGTGCAGGCGCGTTAACAGCGGGGCGTCATCCGGTAAAGCAGGCGGTAATGTTAGCTTTGCATTTTTAAATATCCCGGCAGCATTCTTCAAATCAAGCTGATAAAAAACAGATTGTTTCCAGTTAGCTGCCATACTTTGCAGGTTACTTTCTAAAAAAGTTTCACGCTGGGCGTACTGGCGGTAAAGGTTTATTTCATCGGCAACATCAGCGGCGGCAATTAACCGTTTTCCCTTTGCCTGGTAATTACATGGGTTATCAATCAGGTCCTGTATCACCTCACTGTTCAAATCTGCCGCATCAAATACAGGGTAAACAGGCTCGTTAAACCAGTCGGCAGCCGAATAACCGTTATTTGCATTTATTCCCCGTTTGGGTAATTGGGGGTTGTAAAAACCATAAACCCTTACACACAATTCATCGTTATTACCAATGGGTATAAAATCAAGACATGTTTCTTCGGGCAGGTTAAGCGTCCAATCATTTGCAGGTGCTCCTGTAATAACATGTTTACTACTCAATTTCCAGGTGCGGGCAATATCACTATTCTCAATCCAAATAGAATTGTTTGCGCGGGTAAAGTCAATCCCGGTGATCGCGTTTTGAGTAAACAGGTCGGCACTGGGTTTTATTTTATTATGCCATATCTCTTCCTGGTTTTTCACCAGGTTTTGCAGCTTATCGGTCGATTCTATCAGCTCGGCGCTGGTTCCAAAATGGTAAAATTCGCCTTTAGGGAGCGGCACAATTGCTACTTTTAACTGATTGATGGCATCGTCCTTCAACGTTGGTTTTTTGCCCAGGGCCTGCCCAAACTCTGTGTACATATCATAAAACGAGGGAATGCCGCCAGCAAACGAGTTACTATCTTTATCCCACCCGCTACGCTCAAACATCAATTCCATGGCTTTAGGGCTAAACAGCCAAACGCCGATATCGATAAAAAACAGGTAGTTAGGTTGCAACTCCTGCAATTTTTGAGCTGTGGGTTTTTGCAACGCAAAGGCCAACTCTTTGGGCGAGCTTTTATGTGCAAAAAAAACACCAAAATTAGATGCTTTCTCGGGCCGCTCCCACAGGCCGAAGCAAACAATATCCGCATCCGGAATTTCGGGCAATACGCCCCCTGCACGAATAAGCACATCGCCACTGGCTACCAGGTGATTGAGGCTTTTGGGGGCTTTGTTCAATATTTCTTCATACAGCGGTAATTGCAGGTCAATCAGCGTTTGGCCTATGCGCTGTCCTCTTTTCCAGCGAAAGATGGGCATGGGTGTAAACACTTTGCCTACGGCCGCATAGGCCGGCAAACGCCGGCTTTGGCCCCCTGCATGGATAATCAGCCGCTTCTCTTTGCGTAACCAATTATTTATCGGGCCTATAGCATTCTCCTCTTTACTGGCTTCATACAATAAATTAACTGTTCCGCCACCCGAGCCAACTTTGCCCTCTTTAGGGTCCGAGCTGAAGTAATAGTTTTCTTTGGCAAAATGGTGGTCGCCAAATTGTTTAAAGGCCGGAGGAATGCTTATCAGTTTTCTCATTTATGCTGGTTGAAGTCGGGGCGTATGAAGATACACCTAATCAGTAAAAATCGTAACTAATAGCTTAAATGGATTCAACTATTTGAGCATATTATTCATTGTTTATTGCTTCAATATCCCTGAATCCTTAAGCCACAAGTATTTGTTTTAAAAGTAAAAACCCTATCTCAACAACCTAAAAAAATAGCATTTAAATACCTAACCATCAATACCATACACAGCAATCATCTACCATATAAAGCAACACAATTGCTCATGCATTTTTTTTGAAAACCGGAGTAAAGCTGTTATTTTTCACTAAACACAAAAAGCCCCTGATCTTCCGACCCGGAGCTTCCTGTATATGGTTGATTGGTTTGTTTACTTAGTTAAACCTTACGCTTACGTTACCGCTCGACGCTTCGGCTGTCACCGGCGCACCTCCTCCGTTCACCGTGCCTTTAATATGTTCATTGTCCCACTGCCCGGTAAAGCCACTTATTTTTGATGGGTGCTGGTTAATACCGTCGCCACGAATATCGAGGTTTAGGCCCTGGTTTGCCGGCAGCTGTAAATCAATATTACCCGAGCTTACGTCCAGTTTCAGGAACTTACCCACTTTAACCATTTGCGCACGCAGGCTTCCGGCGCTTGTTGATGCGTCGAGGCTGCAGTTCATGCCTTTAAGGTCGATGCCACCACCGGAGGTGCTGGTAACCAGTTCGCCTTCAATACTGCTGCCCTCAACACCGCCCCCGCTGGTATGGGCGTTAACGGTGCCTTTTAAATTTTCAAGGCGTAACCCACCACCCGATGTTTCCAGGCTGATTTTACCTGTCAGATTTTTGGCCTCGATACCACCGCCGCTGGTTTGCAGGTTAATGTTATCGCCGCTGTTGGTAACCCTGATACCACCACCCGATGTGATACCTTTAATTGTGCCGTAAAGCCTGTCGACTTCCAATCCTCCGCCGCTGGTAGTAAATGTTTCATTACCTTTTAAGTTATCTAAACGGATACCTCCGCCACTGGTTTTCAGATTGGTAGCAACCTGTTGCGGAACAAATATTTTAAACGAGATACTGATTGATTTTTTCCAGTTGAAGCTTTGGTTTTCGTGCTTGTTTTTGGCAATGGCCCGTACTTCGTGGCCGGTTACGGTTACGCTCAGGTCGTAATCCTTATCAAGGCGTTTTTTGATTTCCTCTTTCGACAGATCACGGCCGTTATTGCCCCTGATGTATACCTCAACCCTTGGCGCCTGCCCTGCGCGCCCGCTTACTTCAATGCCACCGGCCGATGTATTTACCACAACGCTGCTGATGGCATCGCTTGCCAGCGATTTAGTTAGATATGGCGTTTTGCCATCGTTATCCTGCGCTATAGCCGCTATGGTTTGGCAGGCTAGCAAGGCCGATAAAATATATGCTTTCATGTTGTTTTGATTTGGTTTGCATGGATAAGACAGCGGCTGGGCGGGAATCGTTGCAGGGAAAGATAATTATTTTGTGGACGCCGCCTTGACACCGACCTGTTTTTACTCAGTCTCACTTTATCTCGAAAACAGCCTGCACCTGGAAGCTTACTTTTATCTTTTTATAGTTGATGTCAGACTCTGCCGGTGCCGCTTTGTTAAACATGATGGTGTTGGAGTACTGCGGGACTGATAAACCGAAATAGCTGACTGCAGGGTCGGCTTCATTAATGGTGATGGGGCGGCCTAATTTTTCGCCCAGGGCATCAAGCATATAAGTTGCTTTATCGCGGGCAGCAAGAAGGGCCTTAATCTTAAGCTCCCGCTTTAGTTCGATTATTTTAGAGTATTCGGAGCTTTGTACCTCGGTAGCAGAAATGCCTTTGGGGTTTATAGCGGCCAATATCTTGTTGTATTTATCAAGGTTGTGCACCAGGATATGATATTGCTTGCCGGCCATAAAATCGGGAGCTCTTTTCTTTTGATAATAATTGTTCCAGGCCGAAACATCATCGATAGTGAAATCCTCTTTAGGGATACCGGCATCTTTAACCGCTTTTTCAAGCTGAGCCTCCAACTCATAAATAGGCACACGTTTTTTGCCATCCATAAATTCCTGTAGTGCGATAGACACGGTGATATTATCGGGTGTAACTTCGGCTTCAGCTGTACCGGTAACAACAATAGTGCGGCGCGAATCGGTTGATTGTGCAAATACGGGAGCAACAAGCGCGAACAGGATGACAAGGGTAAGTAGTTTTTTCATGTTGTGTAAAGTTTGATGGTTAGTTTTAATTACTACGATAACGTAAGGTAGGAACATTTTGTGCAGAGACGGAGAAATATTTTGCTTTCGATGATAAAGCAGCGGAAGACTTAAAAAAATTTTAAACAGTGTAGCCATCAACAATTTGTTGAAAAAAAACAGCATTAATTAAACTTCTCAAATCTGGAATTATTAAACCAGGAAAGCCCCGGACTATCACATCCAGGGCTTCCGTTATTAGTTATAATATGCTTGTTACTTTGCACCAACGGCCGCCGTCGCCTTAAACAATGGGTCAACTTTAAAGTAGGTGCCATCAGCAAAACTGATCACGTAATCTGATTTAAAATGAGTGCTTTTTTTGTAGTAGTCGGTACTGATAATTTGAGCTCCCGATTTTTGCGCGGCGGCAAATGAGCTTTTGTCATTATTGCGGGCTTCTTCGGTGTCCGAATCAGCACGGGTACGGATGATATATCCTTTTTTTACCAGTGCTTTTATTGCAACAAGGTCTTTTTTTGCGTTGTTCATGATATGGATGGCAGCTTCGGGCGTGCCGGGCATAGCATCGGCAAACAACACCCTGCCTTTTAACGATGGGTGGCCGGCTATATAAGCGGCCCTTTTTTTGCCTTTTTCATCAAGGATAAATATAAACTTCCCTTTAGCTGCTTTTAGCGTTGGCCAGTTGTTATGTAATACTGCTGTTTCAAGGGTTTTATATTTGCCCCGTACATCGTCGGGGGTTATTACGTATTGTTTGCCCAGGTTATCCAAAATCTCTTTATCCAAAGCGTTAAATGTGGCCGAAGTAAATTTTTCGGGGATGGTAAAGCCCGGCTTCTTCATCGGCTCGTCCTTGGCATTCATAGTAATAAAAACAGGGTTATGGCCTGGATGCGCGTCGCTCCATTTTTTTAGCTCCTGCAGGCAAAGTTTAAAGGTTTGACAATTGCTGCGGTAGTCGATATCCTGTATATGAAAAACCTTAAAGCCGGGCGCTTTCATTACGCCATCGGTATCAAAAGCGGGTTGGCCGGGTGCCCAGTCCAATCCTTTTGGGTGGGCATATTTACCGCCTTTGGCATCAGCGTAAACATCTATTTCCAGGGCGCCCAAACCTAAATTAAGCTGATCTGACAGATCGACGTGTTCGTAATCAATTTTGCTCATGCCCACAGAATCGCGCTGCTGCAAAAATTTAAACAATTTGGGGTCGATGGCCCGCTTATAGCTATTGTGCGATCCGATTACCTGGATCTTGTTGATGGTAATATCATCGGTATCGTTTTTTAAAACCGTGAGTGGGAATAAAAGGCTGATGAGTAAGCCGCTAATGAGTTTCATGGTATTATATTATTTAGCTATCAAATTAAAACGAAATAAGCGCAAGAGACGTGTCCTTTGCGCTTATTATCTGTCAAAAAAATATTAATAACCAGGGTTTTGCACCAGGTTAGGATTTGTTTTTAATTCGGTTGATGGAATTGGATATAACCTACGGGTAGGATCGGTATTCATTTTCAAATCGTCTGTTTTACCACCGGCAACGGGCAGCGGATACTCTTTTTCAAACAACCCATAACGGATCAAATCGTTACGGCGCCATGCTTCCCATGACAGTTCACGTGCACGCTCATCCAGCAAGCCATCCAAATCAATGGATGAGGCCAGTTGCGCGTGAGCGCGGGTACGAAGTTTGTTTACCAATATAAGCGGGATTTGCACTTCGCCGTTTATGGCTGTTGGTGTTGCCCCGCGCAATATAGCTTCTGCTTTCATCAGGTACACATCGGCCAAACGGAATACCGGTACATCATTACTGTTTAACCGGGTTGCCTGGATGATGTTAACATCCGGATAGTATTTTAGTGAACGCACGCCTTCTGATTGTGAAGTAAGCACATCGTTGCCCAAATCCATTGGCTTTAACCCGGTTAAGGTTAACGTAGGAATAATGTTTATTTGTGTGTTTGGCGGAACACCTGCGGCTCCCACAGGATAGTAAACCGGCTGATTAGTAAAGCCGCCATTCCCATCTGGATAATATTGCGGTCCAGCCAGCCATGTTTTGGTACGGTCGTCGCCCGGAATATTAAAACGGTTGTAAAACTCGGGCGTAGTACTCATAGCAATACTTAAACCCACGTTAAAGCCGTATGCATTAGCCAGGTAGTAAAAGAAACCGAAACGGGTAAACTGGTTGCCCGGTATTTGCTGATCGTAAGGTACTGCAAAAATGGTTTCATTAATTGCCGGGCCATTGGTTGGCAAAAATATGTCCCTGTATCTGGCATCCAGGAAGTAGTTGGCGTTGGCCTGTACGCTATCGCACATGGTAACGGTTTCCTGGTAACGGGTGGTACCGGTATACACGCCGGAGTTGAGGTACATTTTTGCAAGCAAGGCAAACACCATACCTTTTGTTGGGCGGCCATACTGCGATACGTTTGTTGCTGCATTGGCGCTTTTAGCGGGCAATAAAGGTAAAACGGCTTTAAGCTCGCTTTCAATAAACGCGTATACCTTGGCACGCGGCTGGTTGGCGGGTTGTACAGTTACCGGAAAATCGGTAATGATAGGTACGTTGCCGTACAAATCCATCATGAAATAAAGGTACAGGGCGCGCATTGCTTTAACTTCGGCAATAGAGGCTGCCTTTTTTGTGGCCGATGATGATGAAGCGTTAATTACGCTGATGATACGGTTACAGGTGTTGATACCCCCAAAACCCCATTGCCAAACACCTATTACGTTAGGGTGGTCAAACGTCCAGGTGTGGTAGTGTAATTGCCTGTACTGGCCGCCGTCGTCAAAGTTGCCATCACGGGCGGGCAATATGGCCTCATCTGTAGACATGTCCTGCATGCGCCAGTAAGGCACCGCGTAGCTTGCCGATAGGTTTGAATAAATAGTGCCCAGCAATGCGGTATAATCGGCATCGGTAACCGGGAAATTTGTTTTTACGTATTGTGATTCAACAGGTACATCTAATTTTGTACATGAATATGTGCTCATGATCACGGCAATTGCGGCACATATTATAATTATCTTTTTCATCTTTTTATCTCCTTCTGATTTTTTAGAATTGTGCCGTTATGCCTAAGCTAAACGTGCGTGTTTTAGGATAGAAATCCTTATTATCGATACCCGGTGTCAGGCCGCCGATATTAATTTCGGGATCAACACCACGGTATTTGGTGATGATAAAAATGTTATTTCCGGATGCATAAAAACGAAGGCTTTTAAAGGCCTGGATATGTGGCTTGATGGTGTAACCCAGTGTAGCGTTATCTAAACGCAGGTATGAACCACTTTCAAGGAAACGATCAGATACGAGGTAAGCATTGATATCTTTAAATGATTCGCCTAAGGTAAACGTTGGGATATTCTGCAGCTTTGAATCGGCAGGGTTGTTCAGCGAGGCGAGGGTTGCGTTCAGTACTTTGTTGCCGTATACACCGCGTACCAGGAAATTAAGGTCGAAGTTTTTATAGAAGAAACTGTTGCTCCAGCCGTAAATCAGTTTCGGTTGGGCATCGTATTTAATAAACTGATCGGAGGTAAGCGGTTGGGTAGCCGTTGTTGATCCGTCGGCCTTTTGATAGGTACTTACGCCGTTGGCATTTTTACCTAAGTAATGCCACAGGTCAAACGTGCCGATAGCATAGCCTGGCTGAATGATCTGGCTGTAGTTGCCTGATTGACCTTTACCACCCAACTGTGCTGTTTGAATAAAGTTAAGGCCAAACTGGCTGTTTGACAGGCTTTGTACAACGTTTTTATTATGCGAAACATTGAATGAAGTACGCCAGGTAAAATCGCGTGTTTTTACAGGTACCGCGTTGATAACAACCTCGATACCGCTGTTTTTAATTTTACCTACGTTAGCAGTATAAAATGGATAAAAATACAATGTTGTTGACACCGGGTAAGTGTATATCAGATCGGACGTTTTCTTGATATAGTAATCTACCGAGCCGGTTAAACGGTTATTAAACAAACCAAAATCCAAACCAACGTTGGTGGTTGCGGTACTCTCCCATTTCAAATCGGGGTTATCGTTACGTACAGGGCCAATAGGGTTAACAATGTTGCCATTGCTTAAAAATTTACCGCCGCCCGGAGGAACGCCGTAAATTAACCTTGCGGTAAAGGCATCGAAGCCCAAACTGTTACCTGATACACCATAGCCTGCCCTTAATTTCAGGTCGCTGATAACCGGAATGGATTTCATAAACTCTTCGTTAGTGATCTTCCATCCTGCAGAAACAGCCGGGAAATAACCATGGCGCTGGTTAATACCAAATGCCGAAGAGCCGTCTTCCCTCAATGAAGCCTGTAATAGGTATTTGTCTGAAAACTCATACTGAGCACGTGCATAAAACGATACAAACCTTAATGTTGAAATATAGGCCGGGTTAAATACTATTTGCGAAAGCTGGGTAGGGTTTGAAAGGGCCAGGTAGTTGTAAGTTAAGGCATCGTTTGAGAAGTTTTGTGTTTGCACACCAAAACCGTCATTGTTACGATCCTGCTGATAAGAGTATCCACCCAATAATTTCAACGAGTGCTTTCCAAAAACACGGTCATAATTAAAATAAGCTTCAACAACATTGCTGGTATTAGTATAGGCACTGCGTACAGCAACGCCGTTTTGGTTAACATAGATACCCGACTGGCTTGTAGAGTATGTGTTTACGTTGTTCTGCTCTTTTTGGGTTGACCCAGATATAGTAAACTTTAAACCTTTTAATATGTCGACAGAAGCAAAACCATTGATGAGCGTTTTGTTATTTTCTGTTTTGGTGAAGTTGTTGTTAATTAAACTTAACGGGTTTAATGGGCCGCTACCTGTACGGGAGTAGTTTTCTTTATAGGTACCATCAGGGTTAAAGGGGCTAACCGTTGGCAGGTAGAATAAAATACCCGATAACACCTGGCTTTGAAATATATCGTTGTTTTTGGTAACGCTGTTGGTAAGGGTGATACCCAATTTTAAACGATCATTGAAAAACCGCTGGTTGATATAGCCTTTGTAAATGGTACGCTCAAGGCTGGTATTTCTTAGTATACCATTATTTTTCATATAGTTTACACTTGCACCATACTCCGAATTGGTACCGGCGCCGCCGTATGAAAGGTTATGGTTTTGAGAATAACCGGTTCTTTCGGCAAGCTTTTGCCAATTGGTATTGGAGCCGTCATCATCAGTTGGTTGGGCCAATGCTTTTACACCGTTGTCGGCCAGGTATTGGCGCAGCTGATCGCCGGTAAGTACGTCGATGTTTTTTGATACCTTCTCAACAGCACCATAAGCGCTGTAAGTTAGCCTTGTTTGCCCGGCTTTGGCCTTGCGGGTAGTAACTATAATTACACCGTTTGCAGCACGCGAACCGTAAATAGCTGTAGACGATGCATCTTTTAACACATCAATGCTTTCAATGTCAGCTGGCGCAAGCAGGTCGATAGAAGCGCCTGGAACACCGTCAATCACATAAAACGGCTGTTGTGCAGCACCCTCGCGCAGGGTTGATGGTCCCCTTAAAATAGTTGCAGGCTGTTTGTTAGGGTCGCCGCTTTTGGTAATGTTTAAGCCGGCTACCTTACCTTGTAAAAGTTCGGCGGGAGTGGTTAAAACACCTGCGTTAAAGTCTTCGGCCTTTACCGAGGTAATGGCTCCGGTTACATCCTTACGGCTTGCTGTACCATAACCAATAACCACAACATCCTTAAGCTGTTTGGTATCGGTTACCAAAGTAATATTTACAACGGTTTTGCCGCCTACGGTTACTTCTTTAGGTACCGAACCTAAAAATGTAAATTTCAAAACATCAGCAGCACCGCTAACCGTAACCTGGTAAACACCGTTACTGTTGGTTGTGGTAGCTTTGCCTGTGCTTTTAACCGTTACCACAACACCCGGCAGAGGGGAATTGGTTTCGTCGGTAACGGTACCGCGTATGGTGGTGCTTTGTTGCGCCTGTACACTTGCCGAGGCTATCAGCATAAAAAGCAGCAGCATGGCTGCTTGCCTTGCGTGGTAAAATAGCCTTAAAATGAATCTGTAGTTTTTTTTCATAGTTCTTGATTTAATTTATACCCTTTTTGATGTAAGATGATTGCCGACCCAAAGAATATTGGCCGACGATATTTTTGTGCAAAAAAACGCTAATGTTGTTAGCATGAGATAAAATAGATGTTAACTTATCGGCAAATGGGAGCCGGGCAGATAATTGGTTGTACAAACAAAATAAATCAATTTAGCGCTGATTTTTATATAAATCCAAAAAAATACAAGCATTTTGCAAATACCAGATATTAACTAATGATTAACAGTGCTTTAAGAGATTTTTAACAAGTGTAAATGTTACACTAAATTGAGCCGGGGAAGGCGGTGGGGAGAGTAATATAACGGGGCGGTAACTTCAAAGCCGGTCAGGCAACGTCGTTCGTCACATTTTTTGGATGGTTCATCACATTTTAATAATTCGGCAAAAATAGCTTTTGTACCATTGTACCGGAAAACACATACACCTTAAATCACAAACGCAATGTTTAAGCAAATAACCTTTAAGTTTAAAAACGACGTAACCCGGATTGAGTTTTGGGTAGTAACAGGCTGCATTATAGCGGCGTTGATACTTTCGATATTTGATATTGTACGCAATAATCAGATAGCAGCCAATAACATGATCCAGGCGGGCCAGCAAGCGGTTACCCCCGCACTATTGAGCGCAACGCTGATGCCCATTCTGTTTAGTTATCTGGTAACATTTATCATCTATCTTTTGCTTTGCTTTTACCTGACACCTGCTTTTGAAGGTGATGGCGGTACGGCATTAAACGGCTCGCTGCTAATATTTATTTTCATCGCACTCAGTTATTTAGTGGGCATTATCAGCATCTATTTCGCGGCATTGCTGGCGCTAAAAATTCTGTTCATTTACTTTAACCGTAACCGCCAAAACGGCGAAAGCGCTCTGTATTATGAAGCTTCTTTGCTTACTGCATCGTGGATACTAATTACCATTGGGTTGCTTTATGTATCCACCCCGGTTATGCTGCATTTTTATATTTTGTATGATGTAGCCGCAGCAATGGTTTTATACCTATACGCCGTACATGTGCTATTGCCAAACGAGAAATTAAAAAACAAGAATATCATTTATTATTTCTTCCGGATGTTCCTGCTTGCGGCACTATCGTCTCTTGCGGTGTATCTCATCTGCTTATCCTTTAAAGGCGGAAGCGGATTAAGCAGGCCTGCCGCCATATTTGTGCTGGTTATTGATATTGGCGACGCAGAAAACATCGCATGGTTGGTTTTTCTCAACTTTTTAACGCAATTGTTTATTGTAATGCCGCTGGCCCGCACTACCTACAAAAGGCGCAACGCTAAAAAAGACGAAGAAATTAAAACCCTTAAAACCGAGTTGGGCCAATCGGATGCTAACCTTAACTTTTTAAAATCGCAAATTAACCCGCACTTTTTATTCAACGCGCTAAATACGCTGTATGGCACCGCCCTGCAGGAAAATGCCGAGCGCACCGGCGAGGGCATTCAAAAACTGGGCGATATGATGCGTTTTATGCTGGAAGAAAACGTGCGCGACAGGATCCTGCTATCGCGGGATATTGATTATCTTAAAAATTATATCCTGTTGCAAAAGCTGCGTACATCCGCTTCATCATCTATCATTATTGAAACCCAGATTGAAGATTACCAGGGCGCGCTCATGATAACACCGATGCTGCTGATCCCTTTTGTAGAGAATGCCTTTAAACATGGCATAAGCCTGCAAAACCCATCGCATATAAAGGTTACCCTGCAAACCGATGGCAACACGCTTTACTTTGACGTGCACAACAGCATCCACATTCGCCATGATAACGACCCCGAAAAAGGGCAAAGCGGCATTGGGCTTGATAACGTAAAACAAAGGTTGGCATTACTTTACCCCAACCGGCACGATTTGGTTATCCGCGAAAACGCCAAAGAGTTTTTTATACACCTAACGGTGCAGCTGGATATTATATAGAATTTACTAATTAATCTTACTTTAATCCTTTTATCAAACAGAAAATCAATATGTTAGCTTTAGGCTTTGTGCATTCTGCTTTTAGCTTCCATATAATGATTTAATCCTTTTATCAAACAGAAAATCAATATGTTAGCTTTGTGCTTTGTGCATTCTGCTTTTAGCTTCCATATAATAATTAATTTTAAAGGATGATAGCCATTGCCATTGATGATGAACCCATAGCGCTCGACGTAGTAAAATCGCATGCAGCCAAAGTGCCGTTTATTGAGTTGGCAGAAACGTTTACCAACGCATTTGACGCGCTGACCTACCTGCAAAAAAATAAAACAGATTTAATATTCCTTGATATTAAAATGCCCGACATCAGCGGAATTGATTTTTTAAGCAGCATTGCCAACCCGCCGATGGTTATTTTCACAACAGCGTACTCTGAACATGCCGTAAAAAGCTTTGAACTGGATGCCATTGATTACCTGCTAAAACCTTTTTCGCTGCCGCGCTTTTTAAAGGCCTGCAATAAAGCCCATGAGCTGTATGTGTTACGCAACAAGCCCGGCAGCACCGACGAGGTGACGTCTGTATTTATAAAAGACGGTTATGAGCAAATTAAAGTTAAGCTGAATGAAATCCTGTTTATAGAGGCTGCCGGCAACTATACCAAAATATACCTGCAGGGCGATAGCACATTAAGCACCCGGATAACCATTACCGATATGTTGCTGATGCTCCCGGCCAAAAAGTTTATCCGCACGCATCGGGCTTTTATAGTTGCCCGCGATAAAATCAGCCGGTTTGACAGGGCCCAAATTAATATCAATGAGCACAGCATTCCCATTGGGGCTACTTACGCACAGTGCATGCAGGAGTTTTATTAACACGGGCACCTACCGAAATCCTGCCTTAAATTTTAATGAATATTTTTTTACGATACATCCAAAACAGGATAAGCCATTGTATTGCCAGCACAAGCGCGCCTTTAATGAGTGTACTGTAAGCATCGCCAAAAATCATATCATAGTTACGGCCCAGGTGGATGTATAAACTCTCGCGGATAAAGGAGCCAAAACCATCGGCCAGCACGTAGGCTGCTATGGAGTTTGTGCCTATCATTACCAGCAACAGCGGCCATTTTTTATGCCCCGCCGCATCAATAACACCGTAAAAAAAGGATAGCAATAAAAAGCAGCATCCGCCGCTAAACAATACCCAGCCGGGTGTCCAGATGCGCTTTACAATGGGCGCGATACCTGTAAAATGTAATAAGGTCGCAATGGCTATAAAACCAATCCCGGTTAACACAAAGCGGCGCACCAAAACAAACGGAGCGGTTCCTTTACGCAGTTGGTTGCCGGCCAGCAAGCCAATAATCATGGTGCCAAGGGTTGGTATAAAGCTTAGGGTGGCATAGCCCCCATTATTGTGAGTAAAGACGGACTCGCGAGGGAACAGGTTTAAAAACCAGCGATCAAAGGCCCAGGCTAGGTTGGTGTTTTTGTTCCAGTGGGCGGCAAAGCCTGTAAAATTATGTTCCCAGTTTGGGGGTACACCTGCCGCCGCGTAATCAAAACCACCGCCCGGCAAAGGGTATGCTGCAAAAGCCGCCCAATACCCTACAAGAATTACAACGAGCGCAATAATTTGTATCCGCTGCCTGCAAAATCCCAGTAAAAAAAGGAAGGTGTATCCCAGGCCTATCTGGGTCAGGGTATCTTCGAAAGTAAAATACGTTTGTTTAGACCACATGGAACGCAAAAAAATGCCCAGGGCAATAAGTATAACCGAGCGCAGCAAAGCATGCTTTAACAATTCGGAGAACTTATCGCCTTTAGCCATGCGGCCGGCTATTGAAAAAGGCAAAGCAAGGCCAACCAAAAATGAAAACGACGGCTGGATCATATCATGCAGCGAACAACCGGCCCAGGCAACGTGATCCTGGTTAAAGGCCAGAACACTCCAAAACGTACTTCCGGGCAGCTTGCTATAAACTTCCTTAAATGATAGCGCCTCGCCCATCATCAGCAACATCACAAAGCCACGGTAGGCATCAACCGAAATTAGCCGGCTGCCGCCGATTTTCGCAGTTTCTGTTGCCGCAGGAGAGTTTTTCATTTGCCCAGGGGTTTTATTTACATGCAATATCGATAATTGCTTGATTTTTAAGCGCCCGGCGCAAAAAAAATAATACCCCGAACGGGTTGTCTGCCCTAACAGGGTATGTATCAACAATAGTGTACCCTGTTAAGCCTCTTTGATGAGTGTTTTTATCTGCTCGGCCATTTCGGGTGTAACCTCGGTACCGTGAACAGTGCGGGCATGCTCGGCAGCAATGGTTAATACTTCTTCTTCCGTGTTTGCGGTTACAACAGCATCGCAGGTAAAGCCGGCATCGGCACAGTGTAGCGTTTTCATAATTTTGATTGTTTTAAAGAGTGATTATTTATTATAAACCAAAACTACAAGCGCCCGGCCCCTCAAAACGGTATCAAAAGATACACAGGCAAAAATTTATTTTTAAAGCATATCTATTCGGCCACGGTACAGTTTTATTTTTTGCTGCCGTTCAAACTCCTTTAATATCCGCGATATTACCACCCTGGTTGTACCCAGTTCATCAGCCAGTTGCCGGTGCGAAAAATGAACCGAATTGCTGCCTTCATTTCGCGCCCGGTTTTTTAAGTATTCCATCACCCGCACATCAATATGCTCAAACACGGTCACCTCAAAATTGCTGATCAATTCATCATACCGCTTCCTGAAAATATTCATCACGTACCTGTTCCATGACGGATATTTAAGCTGCCACTGATCTATCAAACCGGCCGGGAATATGAGCACCTCCGTTGGTTCGGTAACTACTCCGTGCGATGTGCTTTTGTTATTAAAATAGGCTGCGGCAAGCGACATGGTACAGGTTTCTTCGGCCTTCACATAATAAAGTAGAAATTCCCTATCCTCCTTTTGCTGAAATACCCTGATTGCGCCTTTAATAACAATAGGCAAAAACTTTACATACTGCCCGTCGCGCACAATAACATCGCCCTTATTAAAGCTTACCACTTTGGCATGCTCCATCAACTCCGCCTTAAATTCAGGCTCGTAAAAAAATGGGATTTTGGCAAGGAAATCGCTGGTGTTACTCATAAAAGTTTTAGGTTAAAACATGCCATCTAATTTACAATTATCGGCCTGTTTTACAGCCACATCACTTTTAAATTTCTACCACTATTTTTCCTTTAGCCTGGTTACTTTCCATATAGGTATGCGCTTCGGCAACCTGGTTAAGGTTAAACACCTTATCAATGTTGAGCTTAATTGTTCCGTCGGCCACGGCATCAATAAATTGCTGCAAATGGTCTTTATGCAGGTTGGCGGCATCGCCCATGTAAACCGTGAGGTGGCCCAATGACGGAATATCGCCCATGGGAGTAAATTCGTTCATCGTCCAGCTGCCGCCCAATATGCCGGTCATGCAAACTATACCCTTGGGCCTGATGCATTTAAGCGAGTCTTTAAGGCTTGCGACACCCACCAGTTCCAACACTTTATCAACACCCTGCGGGATTATTTGCCGAAGTTTTGAATTAACATCGCCATCGTCGATGATCATATAATCGGCGCCATTTTTTTTAAGGTGGACAACTTTAGCTTCATCCCTGGTAGTTGAAACCACCGTCAGTCCCATGCTTTTCGCCAGCTGGCAGGCCAGCATGCCAATTGAGGACGTGCCTCCCCGAATAAGCAGTGTTTCGCCTGTTTTTATTTCCAATGCTTCATTCAACGAACCCGATACGGTCTGGAACATTTCGGGGATTGCTCCAAGCACTGCCCAGGGCATATCGCTTTCAAACGGAAAAACGATGGTTTGGGGAACAAGGGTGTATTCGGCATATCCTCCATCAAATTCGCGGCCCATGCCGCCCATGATGGCTGCTACTTTCTGGCCTTTCTGGTATGTACCCGATGGATCATGCTCCACCTCGCCCACACATTCAATACCCTGTACGCGCGGGAACATAACACCCGGCGAGTGGCCCTGCCGTGTAAACAACTCCGACCGGTTTAAGCCGAAAGCTTTTATTTTAATTAATACCCAGCCTTCTTTTGCCGCCGGTATAGGTAAGTCCTGTATCTGGATAACTCCGGGCATGCCGGGTTGTGGGGTTACTGCTGCTTTCATGTTGCTGTTAGTTTTTAGGGGCGTTTAAATGCCAATACTTGTCCTGGTAACTTCGTTGCTTTTGTTGCACAAAGGTGGCGGTATACACGGTTAATTACCTATAAGGTAGCTTAAGAAACACCCTTAATGTAGTTTAAGCATGCCGTTATTTTTTGGCGATATCTTTACGCACCTTGCTCAAAAACTCGGGGGTAATGCCCAGGTACGATGCTATCTGCGTGCCTGGCAGGCGCTGGTATAAATGGGGGTATTGTTTAATGAACGACAGGTAGCGCTCTTCGGCTGTTGAGCTGATGGTTTGCAGGATGCGGTTTTCCTGCTCAACAAAACGATTCTCCATAATTACCCTGAAATTTCTGTCGAATTTGGGGTTGTTGGTGAACAGGTAAAACAGGTTGGCCTTGTTTAACTGGTAAATAACAGCCGGCTCAATGGCCTCAATATAAACGCGGCTTGGTTTTTCAAAATAAAAACTATCAATCTCCATTAGCCAATCGCCTTCAGCAGCAAACTGCAGGTTATGCTCAGTCCCTTTTTTATCAACCTGGAATTTTTTAAAACAGCCTTCGGCAACAAAGGTGTAATGTCTGCAAATGTCGTTTTCCTGCAGAATGAATTGGCGACGTTTAATTTTCCGTTCGGTTACCCGTTGGGCAAGGTCGGCCTTTTCTTCCGCATTAAGGGGCAGGTATTTATCGAAACAGGAAAGAAGTTTGTTGATAGACACTATATTGTATTACGAGGCACTAATATACAGAATGATATTAACAAGAAGCCATTCCGGGTGGTGAAGCGTATCATGATGTTTCCCCAGAATATCGAATATTTTCGGGCAAACACATGTGATGCGTGTCTACAAAAAACGGGGCTTCTGTTCCCCGGAATGCCCCGGGCTGCCTCCTTAAATCCCAGCCGATAAAATTACTTTGGGTACTCTTCTTCGGTAGTTAACACCACCCGGGTAGGCATATCTGATGATGTTGGGAAAAAACAGGCCGTTTCAACAACGTCCTTATCGCCCGGGTTTAATACCAAATCGGCTTCGCCTTTTGATTTGGCTACTACATGCCCCATGGCATTATAATAGGTAGCACATACATAAACATTTCTAAATACTTGTTTACCAGTTGTTTTTATAGTGGCGTGCACATAATACAGGCCCTCGGTAACATCATATTTATCACTGGTTTCTACAATTTCAACTCCGTTTAACCCGCCGGTTGTTTCAATATCTACAGGTGGGTTCCCGCTTTCGTTTTGGCAACCGCTTAACAGGGCGCTCAATGATATCATGGTTAAAAGAATTTTCATTTTGCTTATTATTAAGTATTCATAATATATGACACAAGCGTCGTGCCGAAAAAAATATAATTATATAATGCCGATTTTAGCTGTACATCATATATGTTTCTGAATATTAATCAGCGCGTATGTAGCGGGCTTATATGTTAATAAAAAGTTCCGGTTTCATTAATTTGAAAGTATTTAATTGGTTTGTCAGCATTAACACTAATTTTGTTATGTATAAAAATGTTGTGTTGAATTTATTATAGATCAGGGGCAATTAATGGAATTTGAGGGTATCAATAAACGGTTTGAAGAGTTGCGGGTATGTGTCATCATCCCTACGTATAATAACCACCTTACCCTGGCCAGTGTAATTACCGATGTGGCCGCCTACAGCAACCACATCGTCGTAGTTAACGATGGCTCTACAGATAATACCGAAGATATTGTAAAATCATTCCCGCAGGTTCAGCTCATCAGCTATCCACAAAATGTGGGTAAAGGCTGGGCATTACGCCAGGCATTTGCTTACGCGATGGAAAAGGGTTACCAATATGCCCTAACCATCGACTCGGACGGGCAGCACTTTGCCAAAGATATCCCCACCTTTTTAAATAAACTGGAAGATGTACGCGATGCCATTATCATAGGCTCCCGCAATATGGACCAGGCGGCCGTGCCGGGTAAAAGCAGCTTCGGCCACAAGTTCTCCAACTTTTGGTTTTGGGTAGAAACCGGCATTCATTGCCCCGATACGCAATCGGGTTTCAGGCTGTACCCCTTATATCTGCTGGAAGGCATGAAGTTTTACACCGTTAAATACGAGTTTGAGATAGAAGTGATTGTTCGGGCCGTTTGGCGGGGCGTTCATATGGATTCGGTACCGGTTACGGTTTACTATGCCCCTAAAGAAACCCGGGTATCACACTTCCGTCCCTTTACCGATTTTTCGCGGGTGGGCGTGTTGAATGCCTTTTTGGTAGTCATAGCCTTTGCCTGGATTAAGCCGCGCAACTTCTTCCGCGATTTATTTAAAAAAAAAGGCCGTAAAAAAATATTAGCCACCCTGTACAATCCCAACGATTCGGACGAAACCAAAGCCCTCTCTATCGGCTTTGGCATTTTTATGGGGATAGTGCCCATCTGGGGCTTTCAACTTGCAGTGGCCATATTCCTTTCTATTATATTTAAACTAAACAAGGCGCTGGTAGTGTTCTCGGCACATATCAGTATCCCGCCCATGATCCCGGTCGTCCTGTTTTTAAGCTATAAAGCGGGCGAGTATTGGATGGGCGACAAGGTTGCCAATATCGCCTTCAGTTCGGATATCTCTTTTAAATCTATCAGCGCGCATTTAGAGCAGTATATTTATGGCAGTTTAACGCTTGCCGTAGTAGCTTCGCTTACAGTGGGGCTGGTAACTTATGCCCTGTTAAAACTGCTAAAAAAATCACCTGCTGCATTATAGTCGCCCATTTAAATGGAAAAAGGCCTGATCCTGATATATCATTACTTTGCCAAACACAAGCTTGTTTTTTATACAGTATTTGCTGCCTGCTTTTTGGTGATGGGATATTTTGCGTCGCGGGTAAGGTTTGAAGAAGATATCAGTAAGGTTATCCCAAAAGATAAAAAGATTGCCAAGCTCAACGAGGTTTTTCAAAACTCCAAGTTCCTGGATAAGCTGGTGATCATGGTATCGCTTAAAGATAGCACTGCCACAGCCAACCCCGATAGCCTGGTTGCTTACGCCGATGAATTTGCCGCCGCAGTGGGGCCAAAATTTAAAGATTATATAGGCAAGGCCAATTTTAAGGTAGATGATGATGTGGTGATGAAATTGTTTGGTACCATCAGCCAGCGTTTACCTGTTTATTTAACGGAAAAGGACTATAAAACCATTGATACACTCATCACCCCGGCAAAAATTAAGCAAACACTGGCTTATGATTACCGCACGCTTACATCACCGGCGGGCATAGCGCTCAAAAGCATTATTAGTAACGACCCGGTAGGCATCTCCTTTATCGGCCTTAAAAAACTGCAGCAGCTACAGTACGATAAGAATTTTGAACTGTACGATAATTACGTGGTAACCAAGGATCATAAAAATCTGTTGATGTTTATCACCCCGGCTTACCCGCCAAATAATACAGCCAAAAACTCGGTACTGATAAAGGGCTTAGATAAACTAATTGACAGCCTGGGCAACAGGCCAAAACGCATCGCGACTGCAACCTACTTTGGATCGGCGGCGGTGTATTATGGTAACGCACAGCAGCTAAGGCGGGACACCGCGCTTACGCAAGGCGCTACCGTTGTTGTACTCATTTTGTTTTTAGGCTTGTACTTTCGCAAAAAAAGGGCGCCCATCATTATCCTCATCCCGGTACTATTTGGCTCGCTATTCTCCCTCACCGCTATTTACTTTTTAAAGGGAAGTATCTCTGTTATTGCATTGGGCACGGGTTCGGTGGTGCTGGGTATCGCCATCAATTATTCGCTACATGTGTTTAACCACTACCGCCATACCAAAAGTGTGGAGCAGGTAATTAAAGACCTGGTGATGCCGCTTACCGTTGGCAGTTTTACCACCATCGGCGGTTTCCTGTGCCTGGAGTTTGTAGAGTCGGAAATGTTGAAGGACCTGGGTTTATTCGCAGCCTTTAGTTTAATAGGCGCATCCATTTGTTCGCTGGTATTTTTGCCGCAATTTATATCCACAAAAAAAGAGCAGGAAAACCACACTTTTACTCAGCTATCGTGGATTGATAAGCTGGCCTCGTTTAATCCCGAGTATAACAAGTACATTGTTATCGGCATCATCCTGCTTACAGGCGTGTTTTTTTACAAAGCCAACGATGTAACCTTTGAGTTTGATGTAGCCAAAATGAACTACATGCCGCCCGCGTTGCAGCAATCGCAAAACAAGCTCAATAAAATTAACCAGTACGCGCTGCAATCGGTTTACCTGGTATCTGAAGGAAAAACATTGGATAGGGCGCTTATCAATAACGAAAAGCTGGCCGGGCAGATTGAAAAACTGAAGGCGCAGGGCATCGTCAAAAAATCGTCAGATGTATCCTCCTTCATCATTTCCGATTCGCTACAGAAAGAACGCGTTAACCGCTGGAATACTTACTGGACAACTGAAAAGAAACAACAACTCTTTGCTACCCTCGAAAGCGAAGGCAAGCTAAAAGGGTTTAGCGTATCGGCGTTTGAAAAGTTTAAAGCCTTGTTGAACAAAAATTTTTCGCATACTAACGATGAGGATGTAGCCGAGATCAGGAAAAGCTTCCTGGATAATTTCATCAATGAATATCCAAGCCACTCCACAGTAGTAACACTAATACAAACATCGCCCGATAAAAAAGCAGCCATATACAAAGCTTTTGAAAACGACCCGAATGTTACCGTTATTGATAAACAATACCTTACCAATAAACTGGTAGAGATCATCAATGCCGATTTTACCAAAATAGCGGTCATGTCGTCACTATTGGTATTTGTGGTGTTGCTGCTTACCTATGGCCGCATGGAGCTGGCGCTGGTTTCCTTTATCCCCATGGCTATCTCCTGGATCTGGATTTTGGGCTTGATGGGCATCTTCGGTATCGGATTTAATATCGTGAACATTATTATTTCGGCACTGATATTCGGTTTGGGCGATGACTATAGCCTGTACATTATGGATGGCTTGCTCCAGGAGTATAAAACCGGTAAAAAGGTATTATCATCCTACAAATCGTCTATCTTTTTATCGGCTATAACCACTATAACCGGGCTTGGGGTTTTGATTTTTGCCAGGCACCCGGCATTACGGTCAATAGCGGCCATATCTATTATCGGGATTGTTTGCGTGGTGATCATGTCGCAGATATTGATTCCCTTCCTGTTCAATATCCTCATTAAAAACCGTGCCGCTAAGAAACGTTTTCCCTGGACTATCAGCGGGTTCGTGATCAGTATTTTTGCATTCACCTATTTTGTTACCGGCTGTTTAATCTTATCAGCATTGGGCTTTATATTCCGGCTGAATCCATTTAGCAAAGAAAAAGGCAAATTAGTTTATCATGCTATACTGGCGAGGTTTTCCTGGTCGATGATTTACATTATGGGGAATGTAAAAAAGGAGATCATCAATAAGCAACTTGCCGATTTTAAAAACCCAGCGGTTATTATCGCCAACCACCAGTCGTTTTTAGATATTTTGATTTTGGTGATGCTGAACCCAAGGCTCATTTTATTTACCAATAACTGGGTATGGAACTCGCCGGTATTTGGCGCCGTGGTGCGTATGGCCGATTACTTCCCGGTAGCGCAAGGTACCGAAGAAAGTATTGATGTATTGGCCGACAGGGTTAAAAAAGGCTATTCCATCGTAATATTTCCCGAAGGCACCCGGTCGGTAGATGGCGAGATCAAGCGATTCCACAAAGGGGCTTTTTACCTGGCCGAAGCTTTAAAAATGGACATTCAGCCCATCCTTATCCACGGCACCGGCTACTGCATGACCAAAGGCGATTTCCTGTTGAAAAACGGCAAGATCACCCTGAAATACCTGCCCCGCATAAAACCCGCCGACACTAATTTTGGCACCGGATACGCCGAACGGACCAAAGCCATCAGTAAATATTTTAAGGCTGAGTTTAAGCAACTCGGCGCAGAGATACAACAGCCACGATACTATCGAGAGCAATTGATTTACAACTACCTGTACAAAGGGCCGGTACTGGAATGGTACATGCGGATAAAAATACGTTTAGAGAAAAACTACCAGCAGTTTCATGACCTGTTGCCGGCTAAAGGGAAAATGCTTGATATTGGGTGTGGTTATGGTTTTATGCCTTATATGCTGCACTTTGCCGCCCCGCAGCGCGAGTTTACCGGAATTGATTATGACGAGGATAAAATAGAAGCAGCCAACAACAACTTTAGTAAGGATACACAGATTAAATTTGAGCATGCCGACGTACTAAGCTTTGAATTTGAAAAATACGATGCCATTATTATAGCCGACATGTTGCATTACATGCAGCCTGACGAGCAAAAGCTGATCATTGAACGATGCATACACAGTTTAAATGAAGGGGGCAAACTGATCATCCGCGATGGCAATAAAGATTTGAAGGAAAAGCACCGTGGCACGGAGCTTACGGAGTTTTTCTCGACCAGGTTCATCAAATTTAATAAAGCCAGCCGGGGCTTGTCGTTTTTATCGGCGCAACTGGTAGAGGATATTGCAGCGGCTAACAGCATGAGTTGCAAAATAATAGATGAGACAAAGTTCACATCAAATATTATTTTTGTAATTGAATATAAAAACAGGGATTAGATAAATGGAGATTTTTGATGCCGTAATTATCGGCAGCGGTATGGGGGGATTAGTGAGCGCCGATTTATTAGGCAGAGAAGGATTTAAAGTTTGCGTCATCGAAAAAAACCAGCAGATAGGAGGTTCGTTGCAAACTTATGTGCGCGATAAAGTGATCTTCGACTCTGGCGTGCACTACCTTGGCGGGTTGGATGAGGGGCAAAACCTGTACCAGATATTCAAATACATCGACATTATAGATAAGCTTAAACTTCAAAAGCAGGATGTTGTTTTTGATAAGATAGGCATCCACGGCGAAAACATTGAGTATGAATACGCCCAGGGCTACGATAATTTCATCGCCCATATATTGAAACATTTCCCCGGCGAAGAGGCTGCGCTAAACGCCTACTGCGATAAGATCAAAGAAGTTTGCAGCAAATTTTCGTTGTACAACCTGAAAAGCGGTGATGATTTTAACGAGAAATCTGCCGTGCTTGAAATAGATACCAAAGGTTTTATTGAATCGATAACCGACAACCCACGTTTACAGGCGGTACTTGCAGGCAATAACGCCCTTTACGCCGGCCAGGCCGATAAAACCCCGTTTTACGTACACGCGCTCATCCTGAACAGCTACATTGAAAGCTCTTATAAATGCATAGATGGCGGTTCGCAGATTGCCAAGTACATAGCCAAAAATATCCGTGCGCGCGGTGGCGTCATTAAACGCAATTGCGAGGTGAAACGCATTATAGTAGAAGATGGCAGGATATCGCACGTGGAGATAGCCGGTGGTGGTAAAATTTACGGCAAGCAGTTTATAAGTAACATACACCCGGTGCAAACGCTGGAGATGACCGATAGTGATATCATCAAGCTGGCTTACCGTAACCGGCTGAAAGGGCTTGAAAACTCCGTATCGTCGTTTACCTTAAATGTGGTTTTTAAAAAGGATAGCTTCCCATATTTTAACACCAACTATTACGTGGGCAAAGAAGGCCACGTTTGGGATATTGCGGAGTATACCGAGGAGAACTGGCCCCTGGGTTTTGCTTACTTCATGGCACCATCATCTAAATCACCAGAATATGCCGATGGCGCATCTATCCTTACTTATATGCGCTTTGAGGAGATGAAGCCATGGGAGGATACATTTAACACGGTATCAAACGTTAATGAACGGGGTGAAACATATGAGGAGTTTAAGATCCGCAAAAGCGAGAAACTGCTGGATATGGTGGAAGAGAAATTCCCCGGTTTCAGGAGCCATGTTAAATCTTACTACTCGGCAACGCCGCTTAGCTACCGCGATTATATTGGTAATGGCGATGGTTCGCTTTACGGCATTGTAAAAGATTATAAGCACACCTTAAAAACATTTATATCGCCGCGCACCAAAATACCAAACCTGTACTTTACCGGGCAAAACCTTAACCTGCATGGTATTTTAGGCACGGCTATGAGCGCTATTGTTACCTGCACCACATTACTTGGCGACGATGCCATTATAGGAAAAATACGGAATGCGTAAAAAATTTAGCTGGAAAAAGTTTGGGAAAAGGACGTTATATGCATTCCTTGGCTTTGTGGGGCTTATTATTATCGGCATGGTGTACCTGTACATTGTTGCCATTGATTACCCGCCCGAGCCTAAAGACCAAAGCAGCCTTAACCTCAAACGGGAGCAGCCATCAAAAGGGTTTTATACCATTAATAACAGCTGGTTCCGCAAAAGTAAAAGCGGCCTGTTCGAGATGTATGTGGAAGGAAAACCCTTTGAGCGCGGCGTTATTAACGGCAAACTGAGCCAGGAATTAGTTGTAGCTCAAGAAGATCATTTTGTGGAGCAGATAAGCCGCATTGTACCATCCAACTTTTACCGTCACTTTTTGAAATACTTTATAGCCTGGTTTAACCGCAACCTGGATAAAAATGTTACCGAAGAATATAAAGAAGAGATTTATGGTATCTCAAAATCCGCGTCGGATAAATACCAACACATCGGCTCTAATTATCAGCGCATTTTAAACTATCACGCAGCCCATGATATTGGCCACGCCTTGCAAAGTATGGCTTTGGTGGGCTGCACCTCTTTTGGTACCTGGGGTGTAAAAAGCGAGGACAGCACCATGATCATCGGTCGTAATTTTGATTTTTACGTGGGCGATAAATTTGCGCAGGATAAAATAGTGGCCTTCTTCGCTCCATCCGATGGTTATAAATTCATGACGGTTACCTGGGGTGGTTTTATTGGTGCGGTAAGCGGTATGAATGAGAAAGGCGTAAGCGTTACCATTAATGCCGATAAAACCAATATCCCAACCAGCGCGGCAACCCCGGTATCGTTGGTAGCCCGCGAAATTTTGCAATATGCCAAAAATACGCAGGAGGCTTATGCCATTGCCAAAAAACGCAAAATGTTTGTATCCGAGGCTTTCCTGGTAGCATCGGCTGCCGATAACAAAGCCGTAGTGATTGAGAAAACACCAGATACGCTGGATATATACGACCCGCACCAGGATTACATTGTATGCGCCAACCACTTTCAAAGCAAAGGCCTAAGTCAATCTAAAGAAAATAAAGTTCAGATGGCCGAGAGCGCCTCGCCGTACCGTTATAACCGTTTGATGGAATTGTTAAATACCAATGGCAAAAATACTGTACAAAAAACCATAGCCATCCTGCGCGATCAGAAAGGCTTGCACGGCGAAAATATCGGCATGGGCAACGAGAAGGCCATTAACCAGCTGATGAGCCACCACAGCATTGTATTTGAGCCTAAAAAGCTATTGGTGTGGGTAAGTACCTCGCCATGGCAGCTTGGCGAGTATGTGTGCTACGACCTAAAAAAAGTATTCGGCCTGCGGGGCATGAAGCAGGACCAGGAAATAAACGAGCAAAACCTTACTGTACCCGCGGACACCTTCCTGTCTACCTCTCAATACAAAGATTTTGTGAATTTCCGCAGAATGCGCCAGCGCGTGCTTGATGGCGAATCCATCAATACTGACAGCCTTGTTGCCACCAATCCACAATACTATTTTGCTTACGTAATAGCCGGCGATTATACTTTTAAACTGAAGAATTATAAAAAAGCTCTGGGGTATTATCAAACCGCGCTAAGCAAAGTAATAGCTACAAAAAAGGAAGAGGAGCATATTAGGATACAGATTAAGAAGTGTAACGAGAAACTAAAAAACAGCTAACAGAATAATCGATCTGGTTTTACAAGATGGTGCCCAAAACAAAAACAGCGATGAGTATTCCCCCATCGCTGTCTTTGTTTTGAAAATTTTTACTACTTATTCGTTTTCAATAGCCGAAAAAACTTCAAGTAAAATATTCCACTTTTTGTTTTGGTCTATTTCCCAAATCCGTACATAGTTATAATTACCCACAACATTGCCTTTGGTTATCCTTGCATGGCCATAGCTATAAGCTAAATCGTTACTTACAGACCTGCCTGCGTCGGTGGTTTCGGCGGTTATGCTTATCGCTTCGTTGTTGATAAACTTCATGATAACATCAGGCCCTGTCATTGGCTCAAAGCCCGGGAAATAATAGCGGCCTTCGGAGCTTAAAAACTCCTTATAACTGGCCATGGTTGATATGGTAAGCGAGTGGTTAAATATTTTATCGGTATTTACAATAACGCTTTTGGCAGTAAAGGGGTCCTTGCTTGGGGCCGATTTTGTGCTGGCATCCGGTTCTTTAAAATCGGTAACTATTTCTCCTTCGGGTTCGGGGTGTTGTATGCCCAAATCTATCAGTAGTTTTAATTTATTGTTATCGTCAGCATCAGCACGCCAGATGGATACATAGTCACCAAAAACTTTGTCGTCATCAGTTTTGCCATTTTGGTAAACGTAGGGGCCGGCGGTGAAGGCAAGATCGCCATTGGCAGATATCCGTGCAAATTTTGGCTGCCAGCTTAATTTACCGGCCTGTTTATCAATATTGCTATAAAAATCAACAATTTTAACGGCATCAGGTTTAAACACAATGCCGTCGGGCGCTGCAACAGCCAAAAAGCCATCTTTTATTCCTTTACGTTCAACTAATTTATTAAATGCTTCTTCGGCACTTACAACTTTATTTACTTTAACCGGTGCTGACTGTGCTAAGGCCAAAATGCTATAGCCCATAAATGTGGCGGCTAATAATACTTTCTTCATGTTTTTGATGGAATGTTGGGTAGGCAATTTAGTAATAAATTTTAAGTCGGTTATGCAATTACAAATTGCTTTAAATAACCATAGCTGTATACTTTTTGCAATTTATCTGCCTAAAGTGAAACGAAAACCGCTATATTTAATTGTGGCCGAGACCTGTTTATATATATAAAAATTTATTACGGTCATATTAATTATTGTATCAGTTAACAAGCTTTAAAAATCAGCGCTATTGCATAAGCACAAAAACAAACAACCCAATAATATGCATAATGTTTCGTTAAAAAGCCATATTACGTCTTTAGCTTATAAATTTACGCAATTATGAAAATACGTTTTTTCACCTTGATTGTGGCCGGTTTGATGTGTTGCGGAACAATATGCAGCGCACAAAATCAAATCCTGAACGACAACCAGGGCAAGCCCGTTATGGAACAAAGCTACATAGATGTGGAGGGCAGCCCCTACCTGGCGGCAAACTGGTTGCCGGGCACCGTGGCTTTTGCAAATGGTAAAACAATAGCTGCAAAGTTGAAATATGATGTTGTAAAAGACGAGCCAATATTTCAAAGCCCGAGGGATTCTATGGCCCTTGCCTTTGTTGCACCAGTTAAAAGCTTCCGGTTTGATATTGGCTCAATAGATGAAAGTTCTCTCGCCCCACTCATCTTCAGCAATGGTTACCCGGCTATTGACGAACAATCAGAAAACTCCTTTTACCAGGTAATTGCCGATGGAAAAGCAAAGCTGCTAAAACGTTATAAAAAAGTGATTCATTCCAACCAGGCCTTCAATTCGGCAACCACTACCAAAACATTTGCTATGCGCGATGCTGTTTATTACTTGTTTGCAGATAATAAAATAAGCCGGGTTAAACTAAATCCAAAAACAATCGCAGTCGCCCTGGCCGATAAAGCAGACCAGGTACAAGCCTTCATAAAAATCAATAAAACTGATTTTAAAAGCGACCGCGACCTGGCCAAACTGTTCACGTATTATAACTCGCTTTAAGGATTGTATAGGAACAGGGACAAATGGAGGTTTTTGTTCCTGTTCCCCCGTTCCAAAGTCTTGATACCTGATACTAACTACTTGATACTCCCTCTTTAACTTTTACTCCAGAGCGTGCCTTCTTTGCTATCCTTTAGCTGAAACCCTACTTTTGACAGGCCTTCACGTATTTTATCACTGGTGGCATAATCTTTATTTGCCTTGGCTTCGTTGCGGAGTTCAACTATCAGGTTCAGTATTTTAGGCAAATCGTCGTTGTCCGCCTGTTCATCTTTAAGCCCTAAAACATCCTGCACAAATGTTTTCATGAGGTTTTTAAGCAAGCCAAGGTTAACTTCGTTAATCTTCATTTTGCCGTCATGTACCGAGTTGATGATACGCGATGCTTCAAACAGTTCGGCAATCAATACCGGGCTGTTAAAATCATCATTCATTGCAGCATAGCAGCGCTCCAGCAGGGGCTCTATTTCAATTTCGGTACTGCCTGATACCTTTAAACCATCCAGTAAGGCATAGGCGTTCATCAATCGCTTAAATCCTTTTTCAGAGGCCTCCATAGCATCATTGCCAAAATCAAGCGTACTACGGTAATGTGCCTGCAGCATAAAAAAACGTACAGTCATGGGGCTGTAACCCTTATTCAGGATAGAGTTTTCGCCGCTGAAAAGTTCATGGGGCAAAAAGCTGTTCCCTAATGATTTCGACATTTTTTGGCCGTTCACGGTAAGCATATTGGTATGCACCCAGTAATTGGCCGGGTTTTTACCGCAGCAGGCAACATGCTGGGCTATCTCATTGGTATGGTGGGTTGGCACAAGATCCAGTCCGCCTCCATGAATATCAAACTGGTCGCCCAAATATTTCTGACTCATGGCCGAGCATTCCAGGTGCCAGCCCGGGAAGCCCACACCCCAGGGAGATGGCCATTTCATCAGGTGCTCGGGCTTGGCTTTTATCCACAGGGCAAAATCAAGCTTGCCGTGTTTTTCCTGCTGACCGCCCAGCGTGCGGGTGTTATTCAGTAAATCTTCCAGGTTGCGGCCGCTCAGCACGCCGTAATCTTTGGTTTTGTTATATTTTTCAACATCAAAATAAACCGATCCGTCTACTTCGTAAGCATATCCTTTTTCAAGAATAACTTTTACCATTTCTATCTGCTCAATAATATGGCCGGTAGCCGTTGGTTCAATACTTGGCGGCAGCGTGTTCAGTATCTGCATTACATCATGAAAACCTACGGTATACTTTTGTACAATTTCCATGGGCTCCAGTTGGGCCAGTTTTGCTTTTTTTGAAATTTTATCTTCGCCTTCGTCGCCGGCATCGCCTTCCAGGTGGCCGGCATCAGTTACGTTACGTACATAGCGCACCTTGTACCCTAAATGGTTAAGGTAACGAAACATCAGATCGAAAGATATATAGGTACGGCAGTTACCCAAATGCACATCGCTGTAAACAGTTGGGCCACACACGTACATGCCCACATGCGGGGCATTAAGGGCCTTAAATTCTTCTTTTTTGCGGGATAAAGTATTGTAAACAAACAATTTTTGTTTCATGAGGGCAAACTTACGATTTTTTCAATTTTTAGCTAATGCAGGCAGCCCGATTATTAAAGCTTACACCCAAGTGATACTATCTTTATTGATGCAGTAAATATTCGAAATCAAATTGAGGCTGATAGCCCAAAATCTGTTTTGCTTTATTGCAAACATAAACACGATCAATACTTTCTGGGAAAAACCAGTTTTTACGCCGATAGATATCTTTGGCTTCCGGGAAAAATTTAAGGATAACTCCTTCAGGGTTGTATTTAAGCTGCACCAGATCATCCTTACCAAATGGCGACCCACTTGAAATATTGAAAATTTCAAAATCAGCAAATGTTATACCCAATGCCAACCGTAATGCTTCGGCGCCGTCACGCTCATCCAGCCCCCTATAAATCCGGTGGTTTATTTTTAGGTTATCCTCCTCGGGCAAAAAACGCCCAACCCGGTATACTGATGTTTGCAGGCCTTCTTTATAAAAAAAATCTTTGCAAAGCTGCTCGGTAGTTTGCTTGGTAATATCATAAATATCGCGTGGTTTTTCGGGCAGGTTTTCATCCACCCAAACTGCCTTTTCATGGTCAATTAAGGCGCTGCCATAAATGGATGTTGTGCTGGTATACAAAAACCTGTTTACACCATGTTTAACACAGGCATTAAGTAAATTAAGCGTACCTATAATATTTGTTTGTATAAAAGCTTCCCTTGGGTAATTAAGCTCATAGTGCTTGCCATGTACGGCTGCAGTATGAATAATGGCATCAAACCCACGGCAAAGGTTTTCGGTCTCGCTTTTGTTTTTTATGTCGATGATATCATCCGTGGTAGCTGCGGGTATTACATCGACGCCGGTAATATGGTGGCCAAACGCCTTTAAATGTTTTACGGTGGCCGAACCTAACTGACCGGATGAACCTGTGACCAGAATTTTCATGCCCGATATTTAATTCAACATCAAATCGCTCCGCAGCGGAAAGTGATCAGAAAGCTTTTTTTCGATGATTAGGTACGATGCCACATCAAACTGCGGGCTCACCATAATGTAATCTATCTGGTAATTGGGGAAGTCGCCATTATAGGTGCGCCCAAAACCGGCCCCTTTTTCGCGGAATGCATTTTTAAGCCCTTTTGCCATTTGGTTAACTGCAAAGGATGTAGGTGTATCGTTAAAATCGCCGGATATGACATAGGGGTATGGACATTGCGCGGCATGTGCCTTTATTTTGAAAACCTGTTCGCTCCGCTTTATAAATGCTGTTTTTAGTTTGCCGCCAAGTCTTTTAGTTGCTTGCATATCCGTTTTCCCTTTTTTTGATACGCTATCCAGGTATTTATAATCCTCGGGGTTAAATCTTATCGATTGCAAATGAAGACTGTAAACCCTGAATGTTTTTTCGCCTTTTTTTACATCGATGTACAAACACTGGTTTGCCGATGACCTGTCGGCAGCCAGCTGGATTAAGCCCTTGGCTACAATGGGATACTTGGAGAAAATGGCCATCCCTATTGCTTCTGAGCTATTGAAGTTAAGCGGCTCGAAATAATAGTTTTTGGCTCCCATTATTTTTACGATGGAGTCGCGCATATCATACTCGCCTTTGTAGCGGGTATAAAACTCCTGGAAACCGATAATATCGGGCTTTTGATCATTAATAAGTTCCAGGATCTCGTGCTTGGTGGATACATCGTTTTTTGACCCAAAGCGTTTAAAGTTATGTACGTTGTAGGTAATCAACCGTATCGAATTTATACCCGGTGCCGGCGAAAATGTTGATGCCGCGCGCAACCCAATATTGTTATTGAGCACTCCCCAGCCAATCAAAATAGTGATCATTGAAAGCGCCGCCGGCCAGCGCCAGCGCAATAGCCAAACCAGCATCATGATTACATTTAGCAATAGTATTGGCGGGTAGGCCAGGCCAAAAAAGGCAATCAGCCAAAAAGTTTTGGGGTTAACCGAGGGGGCAAGATAACTAAGCAATAAAGCAACGCAAAGCAGCAGGTTTATCCATAAAAATACTTTATCAATAAAACCTAATCCACTTTTTTTATTTTTCATTCTTGCTTGCGCGGGCTAATGTCTCTTTCTCCTGTCTGCTCAGGCTATCAACACCCGTTTGTGATATTTTATCTAATATACGATCAATTTCGTCCTGGCGCGGATACTCCGTGCTGTTTTTACCGGTATTGCTGTATACAACCTTCAATTTTGACTTTGATTTGAAGATGTTGGCGATGCCTGTTATCCAATCATGACCACGCTGTAGCTGTTTAATATATATAAAGCCAAACAGCGCACCTCCCAAATGTGCTATTTCGCCACCGGCGTTGGGGCCAACGATACTCAAAAAGTCAATTACCAGGATCACAAAAACAAGCCATTTTAGCTTAACCGGGCCAATCAATATTAATGAAATAGTATAATTTGGCAGTAGCGTAGCGGTAGCAACAACAATAGCCATAACACTTGCCGATGCTCCGACAACCGGCACAGCCAACAGGGCCGGATTTTGAGAAAAGGCCGGGAAAAGATTAAAACAAGCTATAAACAACAAAGCGCCGGAAAGCCCCCCCATAATGTAAAGGCCAATGGTACGTTTGTTGCCCAGGTACTCCTCAAATATCTGGCCCATCCAGTACAGCCAAAGCATGTTGAACAGGATATGAAATATGCCGTCATGCATAAACATGTAGGTGAATGGGGTCCAAAAACGGGTAAGTAATTTGGGCAGGTGAGCAGTAGTTGCTAAATAATCAAACGCGTAAAACTCAATTGTACTTGGCCTGCTAAAACTTGTAATCATATGTTCAAGCACAGCCGGGACGTTTATCGCCAAAAAAACAATCACATTAATACCAATAAGCAGGTTGAGCTTATTGCCCGACCGCAGCATTTTGTATTGGATATTTTGCCAAAGGGTGCTCATAATAAAACCGTTATTAATTTGATAACTCCTGTTTATTGTTAAAAATTGTTAGTTATGCTGCAATCGCCAAATTTTTACCATCAGATAACCAATTAATGCACCGCCAAGATGGGCAAAGTGTGCTACCGGATCCCATGAAAATTTTTCATATCCCATAAATAGCTCTATAACAATATATATTGGTATAATATATTTTGCCTTGATGGGCACGGGTATAAACATGATCATTAATTCAAGGTTCGGATACAACATGCCAAAGGCTACCAGCAAGCCAAATATTGCACCGGATGCTCCTACCGTTGGTACATAGTAAATTGCAGCAAGCTTTTCGCCTCCTCCAAGATATTGATCAAATGTTGACTGAAGCTCTGGATGCGATAAGGTAAATGCGCCGGTAATGGCATGTACTTCATAGGCCTGAACTGCAAAATTACAAAGAACTCCACCTATTCCGCATAAAAAATACAGATTGAAAAACTTTTTTGATCCCATGGCATATTCCAGGATAGGACCAAAAGAAAACAGCGCGAACATATTGAAAAAGATGTGCGTAAAACCGCCGTGCATAAACATGTAGGTGATTATTTCCCAAGGCCTAAAAAATGGAGAATTAAAATAATAAACAGGTAAAACCTGCATTATCTTAGGAATATATTTCCCGATGGTAAGATCTCCTATAAAAAACAAAACATTTATAATCAGCAGGTTTTTTACTACCGGTGTGATATTGGCAAAAGGCGATTGATTGTATCCGTTCATAGTATAATTAAAGCCCCGGGGCTATTTTTCAAAGCGTTCCATTAATTCGGCCAGCGTAAATGTACTGATTACGGGCTTACCGTTCAATGCCTGGTTAGGCGATTGGCAGGCAAAAAGCTGGTCGATAAGCTGGTTCATTTCTTCCAATGATAATTTGGTGCCGGTTTTAAGCGCAGCATTACGGGCTAATGACCGTGCCAGGTTATCCCGCTTATCTACTTTTAAAATGGCCATATTGTTTTTAAACCCTTCCAATAAATGTTCTAAAAGTTCGTGTTCGTCAACATTGCTCAAATCGGCCGGTATGCCGTCAACAACCACGGTGTTTTTACCAAACTCACGGATATCAAAGCCGAGGGCCTTAATATCGGGCAAAAGCTCCCTCAATAACTCAAAATCGCTGCCGTTTAGTGTTACCGATTGTGGAAATAAACTTTGCTGGCTTACGCCCGAGTGATGCTGCAGTTGTTGTAAAAAGCGTTCGTACAAAATGCGCTCATGCGCGGCCTGCTGCCCTATCAGCATAAAGCCCGATTTAATTTGCGATAAAATAAACCGGTTATGAATCTGGAACAATTGCCGCTCGCTGGGTTTGCTTACCTCCTGCTCATCAACAGCAATGCTTTTTTCGTTGTGCATCTGCTGCTGCAGGTTGGTTTCTTTTTTGCTTATCTCGTACAGCGTATCCCAGTTATTGGGTATAGGGGTGTTGCGGTAATCGTTGTTATCCCTCAAAAAAGGATGCTGCTCGCGTGTTCCTGATGATTTTTTCTCGGCAGCAAAGGGGTTAAAGTCAGGGTTAAAGGAAATTGTCGGGGCAATAATCTCCTCAAAAGGTTTTGGGGTTATCAGGTGTTCGATGCTGTTTTCCTGGTCAAAATCCAAACTTGGAGTAATGTTATACCTGCCTAAAGACCGTTTTACCGCCGACCGGATAATGGCATAAATCGCCTTCTCATCCTGGTACTTAATCTCGGTTTTGGTAGGATGCACGTTAATATCAATTTTTGACGGATCGATATCTATAAACAGCACATAAAACGGGTAGCAATCATCGGGCAACAATTCCTCAAAGGCTGTAAGTACAGCGTGGTTCAAATAGGCATCGCGGATAAAGCGGTAGTTTACAAAAAAGAATTGCTCGCCCCGTGTTTTACGGGCAAACTCGGGTTTGCCAACAAAACCACGCAGGTTAATAATGGTAGTATCTTCCTCAACCGGCACCAGGCGCTGATTATAGTTATTGCCAAACAGGTGCACTATGCGTTGCTTTAAGGCAGCGCCGGGCAAATGGTAAACTTCCTGACCATCATGGTGCAGGGTAAAAAATATTTGTGGGTTGGCCAGCGCTACCCGTTGAAATTCGTCGATAATATGGCGCATTTCTACCGGGTTACTTTTTAAAAAGTTACGCCGGGCGGGTGTGTTATAAAACAGGTTTTTGATGGATATAGAGGTACCGGTATTGGCCGAACACGCCTCCTGGCTAATCACTTCCGATCCTTCAATAAAAATACAGGTACCCAGCTCATCTTCATGTCGGCGGGTTTTTAATTCCACCTGCGCAATAGCGGCTATCGATGCCATGGCCTCGCCCCTGAAGCCCATGGTGCGGATGGCGAACAGATCTTCGGCCTTGCGAATTTTGGAGGTAGCATGCCGCTCAAAGCACATACGGGCATCGGTAAGGCTCATGCCGCAGCCATCGTCAATAACCTGTATCAATGATTTTCCGGCATCTTTAATAATGAGCTGTATTTTACCCGCCCCGGCATCAATCGCGTTCTCCACCAATTCTTTTACCGCCGATGCCGGTCGTTGTACCACCTCGCCTGCAGCAATCTGGTTGGCAACGGCATCTGGTAAAAGCTGAATTATATCTGACATTTAAAAAAATTCCCTTCAATTTCGTTTTCGATGCTAAATTAAATATTTGAAGGCATAACTTTATGATTTTGTAGTATCAAGTAGTAAGTAGCAAGTATCCAGATTTGACTGAGAATACATTAGTTTTGTAATTGATCAGTATCTACAAGTAATTTGCAAACTATTCAACATTGCGAGCGTTCTTGATACTTACTACTTGATACTTTTAAAAGCTTATGAAGAAATTATTGCCGGCGCTGCTGCTCCTGGCTGCAGCCTGCAAACAAAAAGAGTATAATGCCGATTTGCTAATAAAAAACGCGGTTGTTTATACCGTTGATAGCGC
This sequence comes from Mucilaginibacter sp. KACC 22773, assembly GCF_028736215.1. Taxonomy (NCBI): domain Bacteria; kingdom Pseudomonadati; phylum Bacteroidota; class Sphingobacteriia; order Sphingobacteriales; family Sphingobacteriaceae; genus Mucilaginibacter; species Mucilaginibacter oryzagri. The sequence goes on along the minus strand of NZ_CP117883.1, from coordinate 7,346,666 downwards.
TTTTACTACAGCCAACGCATTTGTGGTAAGCAAAGGTAAAATTGTAGCTGTTGGCAACGCCGATACGTTAGAGCAAAAATACCTGGCCCATGAAGTAGTTGATGCCAAAGGCGCTGCCGTTTATCCAGGTTTTATTGACGCCCACGCCCATTTTTATGAATATGGATTAGGCCTGCAGGAAGTAAACCTGGATGGAACCAAAAGCTGGGGCGAGGTGGTTGATTCAGTTCAGGCTTACTCGACACGCAACCCCGATGGCTGGATTATTGGCCGGGGTTGGGACCAAAACGACTGGGCTAAAAAACAGTTTCCGGACAAGGCCAAACTGGATAGCCTGTTCCCGGTACGCCCGGTAATATTGAGCCGGGTTGACGGGCATGCTATTATTGCCAACCAGGCTGCTTTAAACATTGCAGGCGTAAAACCCGGGCAAACTATAACCGGTGGTGAGATAGAAACCATTAGCGGGAAGCTCACCGGCATCATGGTTGATAACGCCGTAGGCATTGTTACCCGCAAAGTGCCCGAGCCAACGGCTCCTGTTGTGGAGAATGCCCTGCTATCGGCACAAAGAAACTGTTTCGCCGTTGGCTTAACTACGGTTGATGATTGCGGGCTGCCTTATACCATGATTAATACCATTGCCGATTTGCAGCATAAAGGATCATTAAAAATGCGCATGTATGTCATGCTATCAGACAGGCCTGAGAATTACGATTACCTGTTTAAACGTGGCGCGTTTAAAACGCCGGGCCTAAATGTTCGCGCGTTTAAGGTTTATGCCGATGGTGCTTTGGGCTCCCGCGGGGCCTGTTTACTAAAGCCTTATGCCGACCAGCCGAAATGGAGTGGCTTCTTATTGAGCAGCCAGGCCCATTTTGAGGAGGTAGCAAAGAAAATTGCAGCCAAAGGCTTCCAGATGTGCACCCATGCCATCGGCGATTCGGCCAACCGGGTAATGTTAAAAATATATGCATCTGTTTTAAAAGGTAAAAACGATCTCCGCTGGAGGATAGAGCATTCACAAATTGTGGCGCCCGAAGATGTTGCCCTTTTTGGCGATAACAGCATCATCCCATCGGTACAGCCTACACATGCTACATCAGATATGTACTGGGCGGGCAAGCGCCTGGGTGATAAAAGACTGAAATCATCAGCATACATTTATAAAACGCTGTTAAATCAAAACGGATGGATTCCGTTGGGAACAGATTTCCCGGTAGAAAACATTAACCCGATGTATACGTTTTATGCAGCGGTAGAGCGGCAGGACCTGAAGGGTTTTCCTGAACACGGTTTCCAAAAGGAAAATGCTTTAAGCCGTACCGAAGCGTTAAGAGGAATAACCATATGGGCCGCAAAAGCCAACTTTGAAGAAAAAGAAAAAGGCAGTATTGAACCGGGCAAGTATGCCGATTTTGTAATACTGGATAAGGATATCATGAAAGTAAAAGGCGCCGAATTACCAACTACCAAAGTAACCCAAACCTATATAAACGGAGTTAAAGTATATGATAAAAAATAAATGGGGCTGTGTCTCTGTAGTATTGTTAGGGTTTGCATTATTTAATACCGCCTGCGCTCAAAATCCACCTTTTACCGGGCGCGCCTATGTTGCCGAAGAACGATTGGTTCAAAACTCAACCGTTTTGCTCAACAACGCTCAATATACTATCCCGCTGCAAAAGCTGGAAGATTTAAAAATTGCCAGCGTACATTTTACCAGCCAGTACGCCAGCGTTTTTGATAGCCTGCTTAATAAATACTGCAAAGTGCAGGTGTTTGATGGCAATGGTAAAAATCTGAATACGCTTGCTGCCGATTTAAAGTGGTACAACACTATTATTTTACAGGTAAATGACGCCGATCTGGGTAACCCGCTGTTGACAGATTTTATTACCACCAATCAAAAAATAAAGCGGGTTATCATCGCCGCCTTTGGAAATGGCGCGCTGTTAAACAAGCTAAATAATACAACAGTGCCGGTAATCTGGTCCGAAAGGGTGTCGCCGGTATCGGCTTCGTATGCGGCCCAGGCCATATTTGGCGGGGTGGCCATTACGCAAAAATTAGCCAAAACCTACTCGGCTCTTTATAGCAGCGGAATGGGGTTTGTTACCCAGCAAAGCAGGCTACAATACAGCGTGCCCGAAGATGTAGGTATTAACTCCAACAACCTGCAGGAGATTGACCAGATAGCCCGCGAGGCCATTACCCAACATGCCACTCCGGGCTGCGTGGTACTGGTTGCCAAAGATGGCAAGGTGATATTTAATAAAGCCTATGGCTACCACACCTACGATAATGTAATGCCCGATAAACTGACTGATATCTTCGACCTTGCATCCATGACCAAAATATCGGCTACCACGGTAGAGGCCATGCAACTGGTTGACCAGGGCAAGCTAAGTGTTGAAAACACCTTAGGCGATTATCTGCCCCTGGCCCGCACCAGCAATAAAAACGATGTAAAGCTGCGCGAGGTATTGTTGCACCAGGCCGGATTTATTCCTGATATCCAATCATTTGAAAAGGTAAAACCATCAGATCATAGTACCGATTCCTCGGCGACCTACCCAACCAGGGTATCTGACCATTATTTTTTGCGGAAGGATTATTTTAAAGATGTGATGCTGCCTGATATGCTCAATTCACCACTGAAAACCCGGGGGCAGTACGTTTACAGCGACGTAAGCATGCTGTTTATGCAGGAGGTAGTAGAAAGCATTACCTCTATCCCCGAGAATGTGTATGTACAGCAGCAGTTTTATACTCCGCTGGGTATGCAAACAGCTGGTTTTTTACCCTTGCACAGGTTTAGCCCGGCACAGATCATCCCGACCGAAAATGACCAGGAATACCGCATGAGTTTATTGGATGGCTACGTGCATGATCCTACTGCCGCGCTTAAAGGCGGAGTTGCGGGCCATGCCGGCCTGTTTGCCAGCGCCAATGATGTTGCCATACTATACCAGATGCTGCTGAACAAGGGCACCTACGGCGGCGTACAATTCTTTAAGCCCGAGGTGGTAGACCTGTTTACCTCCAAACAATCGCCTGTAAGCAGGCGAGGCTTAGGTTTTGACCGCTGGGACCCAATTACCGACAGGCACTACCCATCCAAACTGGCTTCCGACCAAACTTTTGGCCACACCGGTTTTACAGGCACCTGCGTATGGGTTGATCCTAAATACAACCTGGTATACATCTTCCTATCCAACCGGGTAAACCCCAATGTGGGCAGTAAGCTGGGCAGCCTTAACATCAGGCCGAGGATACAGGATGTGGTGTATGAAGCCATCAACAAAGGTATGTAGTAACCACATGTTCGGTTTTGACACCCCTTTAGTGTTTATTGAAATACCATAACGCTTAATTGATTGATATTCAGAATGTTAAATATTAGGCTTGGTTTTGAATCTAAATAAACACCTGTTGATAATCAGCCACTTAGTTATTTAAAGGTGTACGGGCCATAGGTTACCCGAACAGCATTTTTTTTGAAAAATCCGAACATTGCCATGCCCATTTTTAGGTCCTTTAGCGCGGGTGAAATAAGCCCATTTTTATCGGCGATGAAAACACCAACAAAGTGATGGAATAAAACTTTTTTTACTTCTTAAGGGAATATTTGCTACATTGGTACAACTTAAAACTCTTATCGTTATGGCATCCAACTACATTCCTAAAGAGATTGATATCACGATAGCTATTGATTCCAATTATTACCTGCACGTATTGATAGGTAACGGGCAGGCAGGCGCAACAACATTTAAAAATTTTGAAGGCCAGATTTATAAACCCGAGGTATTTAACGCTGTTATCGGCAAAGGCAGCGATATTAAAGATAAAAGCGTCGATGTCATTTCAAACGTACTGGAAATTAACCCCGATACCGATTCTGTGATAATCACCTATTATGTTACCGATAAAACACTTGGTACAACGGATGACCTTACAGACGATATGAAAGCAGGCGATTCTGTAGCTGTGCCGGGTGCCAATGAAAGCCTGATTTTTGATACAACCCTTACATTTTCAGAAGCATGAAACGAAAAATTTTAGTACTTTTTGTTTTAATATTTGTCTTCGGCCGGTTGTTTGCCCAGGAGCAGGATGTTTCGTCTATAGTACCCTCGTCGGCACCGGCATTTACCATTTTGGGTACAAACCCCACCGAAATTTCAAAACCTAATACCTGGAGCGCGCTCCAGGCTGCTGCCTACCAAAGTTTAAGTTCTGGTGATGGCTCCACTGGTTTGCTCAAAAATTTTGCATTGGAATTTAAGCCATACTGGCTTTCCAATCACCCTAAATTTACCTATAAAGATTATCTTAATCAGAGCGGATTCAGCCTTCGTAACCTTTCGGTGTCCTTCGCCTCGGCAAAAGCGCCTTACGGTAAGGATTCGGCACAAAGCATGGGGTTTGGTTTTCGGATACCCATACTCACAGGACTAAAAAAGAGGAATAAGGTACAGGCAGAATTGAAAGCTTACCTTTCTGCCATTCAAAATAACTTGCTGGCATTTCAAAATGATTTCACTTTCTATATCCTTACAAATAAGGCCGCAACGGTTGATGACCTGCTGAACAACATCCTGGACAGCTTAAAAACACCACCGCCGGGAATATGGAAAACCCAAGCGCCGCAAATACTGAAAATCATGTCAGACACTTTGCAACAATCACTCAAGGGCATGAGCGGCCAAAGCCTGGCATCAAAAAAAGCGGATATTGGTAAAGTACTGGCAGCTTATTTTACCATAGTGAACAAACCCATAGGCAAAGCAGCTACAGACTCCATAACATCTGCCCTGCGGCAATCCAGCAACTGGGAGGTAAGCGGCGCTTTGTCAATTGCATTCCCTACCAATAAATTCAATTATTCAAGATACTCAAACGTGGCTATATGGTCAGATTATTCTTTCGATATTGTTAAAAGCTGGCACCTTGACGGTACGGCAGCCTTGCGTTACGTCCGCACGTTTAAAACCGATTCTGTAAGTGCAGCCAATAATTTCGATGGGATTTTCAGGGTCAACTATGCGACAGATGCCCTGCAAAAATTTACCGTCTCATTATGGGGAGTGTTGCGGCGAAGTTCAAACAACCTGCCCCAACTGGTGGTGAATGGGGTAACGTATACCGCGGCCAAAAAAGCATGGGACAATAAATATGGGTTTGAACTTACCTACAAAATCACAGATCAAATTGCAGCATCTTATTCGGTAGGTAAAAACTTTAAAAACGACCAATTGTTCAACATAAAAAACGGCAATCAACTTATTAACGTTTTGAGTTTGTTTTATTCATTGAATACCAAGCAGGATGCCAAAACCAATAGTTTTAAAACGTTTTAGGCGCTTGTACCTTTAAGGCGCAAAGTATTTCTACAATGATCTATATGAAATACAGAAGTAACATCGGCCCGGCAATATCAATATCCCGAACACCTGCTTTACAAAACGCGGGTGCTCCCCCATCAACTATGAGTATACCTGCTCTTTAATATAACTTATTAGCTTATTAGGTATAAAATATCGCGACTTCTCGGAGTTTTTAATCACCATTTTTAAATAGTCTGCTGTGTAATGCTTTGAAATCAGCTGATACAATTCAGGGAAGTAGCCTGTATCTTTTTCGCTCTTTTTGCCCCAGCCAGAATCGTCATGTTTACGGATTATAGCCTCCATGAGCCGGTTTTTGTCGGTAAGCGCCATTGGTTCAAAGTATTCTAATATGAAGTTGTATGGCGTGTCGTGCTCAATATAGTCAATCATTTTACGGTATGCTTTATCGGCATCAGCCAGCTTAAAATAAAATACCATCGCGTTTTTTTTATAGGGAGCCGATATGCTCCGCGCCCTGGTTAACATTTTGGTGCGCCATTTTTTTCGTTCTTCTTCGGGCAGCCTTTTCGAAATGAACAAATAATCATCAAAGTTGAACGAAAAAGGGAAAAGCAATGCCAATATTTTAGCCAAATTTTCCTCGTCATTTTCAATTAAATACAACTCTCTTAAAAAAGTCCAGTATAGTACGTTGTATTCGTCCCTGAAATTGTATTTAATTTGTTCAAGGCAGTATTCTTTTGCCAGTGTTAACTCCTTGTGTTCAATTAACAACTCCAGAAGCTCCCGGTTATATTCATTATCAAAACGGATTGGTTTAAACATACGGCCATACCTGGCAAACAGGTCATGCTCATTTACCATCGCAAAAATAAACTTGCTATACAAGGTGCCATTCATCAGTGTATCCGGGGTGCATTTTTCAAATTGCCGGGCCAGCCAATCAATTATCTTTAATTGCCGCTCCCGGCTGCTTAGTTTCATGATATTTTGCAGGTGCACCAGGTAATGCATCCTGACCCTATTTACGCCATCCGGGACGTGATTTATGAAAAAGCCAACCGCTTTATCCCAGGTTTCTTCAACCTGTAGCATGGTAACAGGCTCCACAGACCTTAGTAAACATTCCTCAATAAATTTGGAGATTTTATTACTGCCCGACTCAACCTTAAACCCGAAATCGATACAGCCCTCCAATAAGGCGTGAAAGTTCAGGAACGATTTTTCATCAGTAACGTTGTCCTGGTAGTGCTCCACTACCGGGGTTAGCATGTCAGCCCAAAGCTCAACAAGCTTTTTTAATTGTGTCGCATCTATCGTTCTTTTGCCACCGACAACAGCCTTCACCGCGTCGTTAACTATTTTCTGTACCTCGGCTTGCGTTGGCTGCTCTTTAACCGAAAAATAATGCACAAACGAAAGTTCCAGGTCCTTGTTTTTGGCAATAACACTCCTTACCCAGTCTTTCAGCCTATCGGGTTCGGCGTTAATCAGCAGCTCTTCTGCCTTGCTTTGCTTTTTACCAACCTTAACAACAACCTCTTTTGCTTTTTTTCCGTTGGCAATGTGCGTTATTAAAGCCGCCTTGTGCCTGCAAAAACCCGCCGTGCTTTTGCATTCGCAGGTGTGCCGGGTAATTTCGTTGCCTGCCTTTAATGTTACCGAAACATCAAAACTGTCGCCCCCGTCATCCACATAGGCTACAAAGTGACCTTTTTCTGTTTCATCACATTCGCGTACTGTATTTTTCTTCGCCTGCTGTAGTAGCTCTGCCGGTACCGTGGTTGCGTAGTTTTTAAGCGTTAATGCCATGTGTTGTTATTAGTGCAATAAAATTAACAGGTATTATTTAAACATACGGCAAAAAATATGCAGGAGAGGGAATCGCTTTTGAAATTCCCCGGCCCGCCCAGGCGTTTTTCTGCTGCCCCAATAATTTTCGCCGTCATCGACATGCAAAGTAATATATGTGCGAGCCTCCTGTGCTTACCAAAATTTTAATGAAAGTTGGTTGCACTATTTCATAATCTTTGTTAAACTTGAAACACATTATACGAAAAAAAACATCTACTCATGTAAAAATCATTCTAAGAATATATAACTGAGTTTAAAAACCTGCCCGAATTAACTGATATAATTCCCCCTTTCGCTGCCGCAAGGCTCCAGCCTTGTGGCCCGCTGATAGGTAAATGCCATGCTAAGTAATGAATATGCAAATCCCGGAAGAAACGAGCATCCGGGATTTTGTATTTTTAAACAGAGCAAAAGAGTAATATAAGAACTTAAGGTTAACAACAAACATTGTTGATTTTCCTAAAGGCATGGCGTAAACTTAGCATGTGGGCCACAAGGCTGAAGTCTTGCGGCAGCGGGCATTCCCACATTGCCCATCGAGTATGACCAGATCCAGACGAACCGACAAGCTATTTTTGAGTGTCCTCAAATTCCTCATCCACACTCTCGCGAAGATCATAAAGCAGCCATTGTTTGTTAGCAATGGCACGACTTTTTAATTGCAGCAACTTTATAAAATCATTTACCCCGGTTGGTTCATTGCCGTTACCATGTATAAGTACAATACTGCCGGCCTGCGGTTGCTGTCCTTTGGCCAGCCAGGCATCCGTACCAACAGGAATCAACCCAAAACCGGTTATTTTGTATACCAATTGCTGATCAGACACCAGGCCAGGGAACCGGAAAAACGCTGATGGCAGCAGTCCATTTTTGAGCATGTCCTTTTCTGTTTCCAGCACTTCGTAGCTGATATCGGTGCCGGGTTCCAATAAAAAATTTTCTTTAAGGGGCGCTTTCAGGCTTACACGATGGTTAAAGGAGTGGTTTATCCAGGTGATATAAATTTCATGTTTGGCCTGCATTTGCTTAAGCCATTCCAAATCCTGCGGATGCTGGCGCATCCAGATACCGGTTATTGATAAAGCAACCGGTACCGGCCGCTCCACCTTGTTGAACCCGTTAAAAATATCTGTAAAAATGCGCTTATCCAATGCCCGGTGAGAGGGGCAAAGATCAGCCGTTAAACTAATTCCTTTCTCTTTGGGAATGCCGCTTTCAATTCCTGCGTCCTGAATGGTTACCGATTGTTTTTCGGCCTTGCGCAAAGCCTTTATATATGGCGTGTTATTAAAAAATGAGCGCGCGTCATGTATGCTCATTGGCTTTACCTGGTAAAAATTGGGTTCTTCAATTTTAGTCTCCAACGTTTGTGGATTTACCAACAGGTAATAGTTTTTTCCCTCGTTTTCAAATGACCGGATAATCATCCAATCCTGTGGAAAGCGGTGCGCCCAGCCGTAAAAAACTTTATAGTTTGCTATGGTGCGATAATTGGCCTGCGCAAATAAGGTTAATGGTACCGTTACTGATAATAAAACAAACAGCAGTGACCGGATAAATAGTTTCATAATTATTGCAAATAAATCAATCCCAAAATTGTTTCGGATGTTTTAAGTAATGATAGTATTTTGGTTGTAAAAATGTAAACAGAGCCAATGGCAGTTTTATCTATCAATATAGCCTTTGTAAGTTGTCGTGCCTTAGCCTATCTCTGCGGGCGTCGCATTTACAGATAATAACGGGCGAAGTTATCAATAAGAAAGTTTTATTATTCAAAGCGCGGATAAACCAATAGATTAATCTTTTTTACACCTTGCTTTAACGCCTTAATGTATATCAAAATAAACTGTTGCTAAAATTCAATTAATCACCTATTTTTGTGGGGTTATATCAAAGCAAATATGAAACACCAAGAAGAAGTTAAAGACAATCTGGATTATATATACTACCTGGTAGCGCTGGTATCGGGCGCGTTTGTTGGGGCAATAATTGAAAAAGGTTTTACCTGGATTGTTGTAGGTGGGGTATTGGGTTTATTAACTGCTGCTTTCTTCCTGAATGTTTTGGTTAGGGGCCGTGGCGAAAAAATCTGATCCGGATTTACCATCGTTTATAAGTAATTGGAACCAGTTTTACGGCATCGTAGCCGCATGGCTGGTTTTTTTAGTTTTTGTATTTTGGCTCATTACAAAATATTTTGAATGAGCTTACCCGACTGGATTGTTTTAGCCCTTACTCTTTTTGGCATAGTTGCCTACGGCATCTGGAAAAGCGGTAATAATAAAAATATCGACCAGTTTTTAATGGGCAACCGCTCGTTGCCCTGGTATCATGTTGGTTTTTCGGTTATGGCCACGCAGGCCAGCGCCATCACCTTTCTTTCGGCTCCCGGCCAGGCCTACTCTGATGGAATGCGCTTTGTACAGTTCTATTTTGGGCTACCGCTGGCCATGATCGTGCTCTGCGTTACGTTTGTGCCCATGTTTAGCCGGCTGAAGGTTTATACGGCTTATGAATTCCTGGAACAGCGTTTTGATTTGAAGACAAGGGCGCTAACATCGTTCTTGTTTTTGGTATTGAGGAGTTTATCAACCGGGGTGGCTATTTACGCGCCGGCTATTATATTATCAACCATATTAAACATCAATACCGTTTATACCACACTGTTTATAGGTGGCCTGGTGATATTTTACACGGTTTACGGCGGCAGTAAAGCGGTATCATATACCCAGCTACTGCAGATGAGTATCATTTTCGCGGGCATGTTTTTAGCCGGAATCTTGGTAGTTAGCCTGCTGCCACAAGGCGTTGGCTTTACGCACGCCCTGAAAATGGCGGGCAAACTTGGCCGCATGAACGTTATTGACTGGAAGTTTGATTGGGATAACCGCTACAACGTTTGGAGCGGACTTATAGGGGGCTTCTTTTTACAACTATCATACTTTGGTACCGACCAAAGCCAGGTTGGCCGCTACCTTACAGGTAGTTCTATTGGGCAAAGCCGCCTGGGGTTGATTATGAACGGGTTGATCAAAATCCCGATGCAGTTTTTGATCCTGCTGATTGGCGTGCTGGTTTTTGCTTTTTACCAGTTTAACCGGCCGCCCATGTTTTTTAACAATTACGAGGTGGATAATGTGCGTAAAGGCAGCTACGCGGCGGCATACAACCAGCTCGATCAGCAATATACCGAGGCCTTTGAACAGCGAAAAGCCAAAACCAACGACCTGATTAAGGCTTTTGACAGTAAAGATGCCAACCGGGTAAACCAGGCCCAGGCGGCCCTTAAAAATGCCGACAAACAAGCCAAAGACATCAGGAAGCAAGCCATTGACGTGATGAAGAAAAGCAACGCCGGCGCCGACGATAATGATACCAACTACGTGTTTCTTACCTTTGTAAAGCAATACCTGCCGCGCGGATTGGTGGGTTTGTTAATAGCCATTATATTCCTGGCTTCTATGGGCTCTACCGCCAGCGCATTAAACTCGCTGGCATCTACCACGGTGGTTGACATTTATAAACGCACAATAAACAAGGACGCATCTGACCGAAACTACCTGAACGCTTCGCGCCTGGCAACGGTATTTTGGGGCGTAGTTTGTGTAATTATGGCTTTATATGCCAGCAAGCTGGGCAACCTGCTCGAAGCGGTAAACCAGTTGGGATCATACATATATGGTACCGTGCTGGGCGTATTTGTTGTAGCCTTTTATATGAAACGCATAAACGGCAATGCTGTATTTATTGCCGCTATCATCAGCGAAGCTACCATTATATATTTAGGCCTAACCAAAACTGTGGCTTACCTGTGGCTTAACCCGATTGGTTGTTTCCTGGTAATGATTTTAGGACTTGTGTTGAATAGGGCGGTTGGGGAAAAAAGGGTTGTTGCTGAGACTACCTAAATCTGCTACCTGGAACGCGGAACACACCCCTGCAGCCGCACAATTCCGGCGCGCCCCCTCTCGAGAGGGGAATAGAAAAAGGCTCTTTGCATCAAGCAAAAAGCCTTTTATATGTGCTATTTAAAGCCGTCCTTTGGAGAGGGTTGGGTGAGGCTCTTAATCCTTCGCGTGATCCAGAGCTTCTTTATTTAAACGTTCGTATTCATCATCTTTACTGGCTTTAGATAGGGCTATACCCGCTTCGGCGGCGGCAATAGCGCCTGCTTTATCGCCTTTGCGTAATAGCAATCGCGATTCCCATAGTTTATACCAGGGGCCTTTAGGCTCAATTTTTTCGGCCTCGTAAACCCAGCCTAAAGCTTTATCAACATCTTTGTTGTTTTCGTAGTAATATTGGATGGCGTTAAAATAGTAAGGCTTCCGGTCGCCTTTCATCAGCTCGTCAATATTGGCGGTTATTTTGGCGTCATCATCTGTTTGTAAATGAATCATAACCGAAGTGTGGTCCCAAACCAGGTACAGGTCAGATGATTTGGTGGTCGAATTGGCAAAGGCCATAGTAAAGGTTTCGCGTTTTTCGCTTACCCGCATGGGTTTCACGGTAAAGCGTAAAAAATCTTCTGATTGTTTATAGCTATAAGCGCCCCACTGTTTAACCACCTTGTTTAATATAATAGTCCACTCATTTTTTTCGGGGATACTGAAAAGCGAATAACTGCCTGCGGGCACACTATTGCCCTCAATCAAAACCTTTTCAGAAAAAGTAATTACAGTGGCGGCATTGGCACCGGTTCGCCAAACTTCGCCCCAGGGGATGATGCCACCAAAAATTTTACGGTCTTTAACATTTGGGCGCGAGTAGGTAATAGTTATTTTGCCCAGGCCAAAATCCTGGATAATGGTTTGCGTAGAACTGGCCTCAGGAATGCGGGGCACCTGGGCATAGCTTTTATAACTACAACATGCCAATAGCACGGTAGCTACCAATAGGTAAATTTTTCTCATGTTTATGTTTCGGATACTAAGATACCAAATGTTTTTAATTGGAAAATATTGTATTGGAGTAATAAAAAAGGGAATGGTTTAATGGAGTGAGTGGTTGATTGAGTTTGATTAGGTTGGATTAAGTTGATTGGGTTGGATTGAGTTGGATTGAGTTGATTAGGTTAGCTTGAATTGATTGGGTTGGATAGATAGGCAGGAGGTTTATTTTTGGAGAACCGATAGACCTGGCAACTACTTCTCTTACTCAACTTAATCCAACCTAATCAACCACTCACTAATTTACTACCTTTGCACCCATGATTGACGTTGTTTTAAGTAAAGGCAAAGAGAAAGCTGTTGTGCAAAGGCATCCCTGGGTATTTTCGGGGGCTATTGATAAAGTAAAGGGTAAGCCGGCCAACGGCGATGTTGTACGCCTGCTTAATGCCAAAGGCGAATTTATGGCCTATGGTTTTTATAACGATCAATCGCGCGTTGCGCTGCGCCTGTTGGAATGGGACGAGGCAGCGGAAATTAATGACGACTGGTTTCGCAACAAATTGTCAATGGCTGTTAAAAGCCGCGCCAACGTATTGGAAAATGGCACCAATACCTGCCGCCTGGTTTTTAGCGAATCGGATTACCTGCCGGGCCTTATAGTTGATAAATACGCCGGGCATTTGGCAGTGCAGGTGCTTACATCAGGTATGGAACGTATGATGCCGGTAATTATTGACCAATTGCAAAAGCTGCTGAACCCCGAAAGCATCTCGGATAAAAGCGATGCAGCATCCCGGGCGCATGAGGGCATGGGCGAAACCGAGAATAAAGTTTTAGCAGGCAACCCGCCACCCGAAATTGTGGAGGTGCTGGAAAACAATGTGGTTTACGGCATCAATATCACCGAAGGGCAGAAATCCGGGTTTTATTGCGATCAGCGGGATAACCGCCACGTAGTTGCCACTTATGCCAAAGACAAAAAAGTGTTGGATTGTTTTTGCTATACCGGTGGCTTTACCCTAAACAGCCTTAAAAATGGCGCTGCATCCGTAACCAGCGTAGATAGCTCGGCCCTGGCCATTGAAACCTTAAAAGAAAACATCCTGCTTAACAAGCTGGATGCAGAAAAACATAACGCCATCAAATCAGATGTAAACACCCAATTGCGCAAATTCCGGGATGATGGCGAAAAGTTTGACCTTATCGTGCTCGATCCGCCTAAATACGCGCCATCCCGCTCGGCGCTAACCAGAGCTTCACGCGCTTACAAAGACCTGAACCGATTGGGCATGCTGTTACTGAACGAAGGCGGCCTGCTGGCCACTTATTCCTGCTCGGGGGCTATGGATATGGAAACGTTTAAACAGGTAATAGCCTGGGCCGCCTTAGATGCCGGCAAACAGGTGCAATTCATTTACCAGTTCCATCAGCCGGAAGATCATCCGGTAAGAGCTTCTTTCCCTGAAGGCGAGTATTTGAAAGGGCTGCTTTGCCGGGTATTTTGAGAGAGAATCAAGAGTTAAGAGTCTGGCATCAAGACAGAAGAAAAACTTGTTTTGTATGCCTGAAGATGAACCCTGTCTATTTCTTGATTCTTGACTCTTGGTTTTTGACTCTATTCCCCTTCATTTTTAAATTCAATAACTCCACCAAAACTGAGAACGCCATCGCGAAGTAAATGTACCCTTTGGGGATATGCTGCTCGAAGGCTTCGGCTAACAGCGATACGCCTATCAGCAGTAAAAAAGATAGTGCCAGCATTTTAACCGTAGGGTGTTTGTTTACAAAGCCCGATACACTGTTTGATGCCCACATCATGATGCCTACGGCTATGATAACCGCCAGGATCATGATCTCGACGTGGCTGGCCATACCTACGGCGGTTATTACAGAATCTAAAGAGAAAACGATATCAAGCAACATGATCTGGATAATGGTAGCCACAAAGCCCTGGGGTTTTACTGTCTCGCTGTTTTCTTCTTCACCTTCAATTTTATGGTGAATTTCGGCAGTACTTTTATATATCAGGAACAGGCCGCCTATGATCAAGATCAGATCGCGGCCGGATATGGCCAGTTTTTCGGCCCAATCAGGGTCGGTAATATTAAACAAATGGCTCAGGTTAAACAGGGGCGCGGTAAGCGTCATCACCCAGCTAATAGATAGCAACAACAAAACCCGGGTAATCATGGCCATGCCTAAACCAACCCGGCGGCCTTTGCTTTGCTGTTTTGCAGGCAGTTTATCTGATAATATCGAGATGAAAACAATGTTATCTATACCTAAAACAATCTCTAAAACGGTAAGTGTAAGCAGGGAGATCCAGGTTTCGGCCTGGGCAAATATTGATAAATCCATAGGTGCGCGATGTGGTTAAGCCCAAAAATAACAAAACCCCTGCTTTTTAGGGCAAGGGCTTGCGTAAAAGGATGAATTTATCGCTTAATCAAAGTTTACACTTCCAAAGGTTGAATTAATGGTGATGGTTTTATCCGAGCCGCCTTTTCCAAAATGACCTTTATAGTTTTTGGTGGGGTTAAAGCCGCGCTCACCATCGGCAGGGCTTTTGCTGGTAAGGCTTACATCGTGGTTGCCATAGTTAAAGCTGCCGTAACGTACGGTTACATCAAAATCGGCGCTTTGGCTGTCGCCCAGGCCAAGTTTTATGCTGGAGTATGACGACCGTACCGAAAGATCTTTCAGATTTTTGTCTACATCTTCAATACTGATACCGCCGCCAAACTTAACATTGATGTTACCAGATGTTTTGATGCGGCCAATTTTTGCCGAACTGTAGCTTAGGTTGGCATTAAGCTTATCGCAATCGCCCAGGCTTAAGCTGCCGTAAGCAACGTCGAGGTCGCTGCCGGTTAAGTTGCCAATGGTGGCGTTGCCGTATTTTACCCTTATTTGGTTACCGTTGTTGCTTAATGCCTTAGCCACCAGGCTGCCATATGAGTTGCTGATGATGAGTTTGCCGCCAAGATCGGGCAAATCGGTAGCGCCGTACTTATTACTGATGGTGAGTGGGTTTTTGGCAGGCATGTAAACCGTATAGTTTATTTCCATTGACCGTACCGAATTACCACTTCTGAATATGCCACCCCACGAGCTGTTGTTATCGTTATTGGAGTTTATCGAGGTTTTAAAGTAAACCCCGTTGCCATCCTTACTATCCTGTATATTTACGTTATCCAGCATTTTTTGCGCTTTTTCGGCATCATTGGTGGTCACTTTTATCTGTACGTCAACCTTTACCTCGTTTTTTGCCCAGGTGTTTACGGTTATTTTGCCAAATTTATTGTCGATGTTAATTATATCGTTGGCATCAACACTGTAGCTTTTGCTGTAGCTTTTTGTTTTTACAACTTCGTCGCCGGTCTGTACTTTGATATCATCGTCAGCATCTATGTTGTAGTTAAAATTGAAGTTTTTATCAAAATCCTTAAAGCCATAGGCTATCATGGGGGCTATATGCGTATCAAATTTATAAGCAAAGTTTAGCATGCTGTCGTTAAACTTATAGGCAAAACCTTTTAAGCTGTCAAACTTGAAAGTTTTATCATACCCCTTAAAGCTTTTGCTAAAATGCTTCATGTTCTGCTTCATGGTTTTGTTGAACTTTTGCCTGCTAAGCGCGTTCATTTTTGCCTGCAGATCATGCATTTTTGCCTGCAGGTCTTTCATTTTTTGCTGATAATCCTTCGAATCCATATCCGAATCGTCGTCGTCATCATCAGCCGTTTGGGCTGGCTTGGTTGCCGCGGCCGGTTTGGCAGGCTTAGCGGGTTTAGCTGGCTTTTGTTGCGCAAAACCGATGTTGCCTATGGTCAATAAAACCATCAGCATAAACAGGAAAGGTTTAAATATTTTTGATTTCATCTTTTTGATCTTTATTAGTCTCGTTATACTGCTCTATTACATTTAATTGCTGACTAAGCACATCGGTTTGTATTTGCAAGTTCCGGATCATTGCACGTAAAACACGTTCCTGGTTAGGGCTTGTGGCTAAGTCGCTATTTAGTTTTTTATAGGTCGAATCCATTTTGGCAATCTCAGCAGTAAACTCTTTAAACAACTGCGGGTCGCCTTTTGATGCTGTTTTAAGCTGGCTAAGTTGTGTTTTAACCAATGATGCATAATGCACCTGTTGTTTGGCATATTCGGGGTTAATAGCAGCCAGGTCAACGCTTTTTGCGCCTTTCTGGCTTTGGAGATATGCCCCGAAACCTATACCCATCACCACGATGATGGATGCGGCCATTTTTAGCACGAACGTGAGCGAGAAAGTTTTGGCTTCGCGCTTTTTTGGCGCATCCAGCGTATCTAAACGTGCCTCTATTTTACTCCACAGATCTGCCGATGGCTCAATCTCGTCAAATTCATCGTGATTATTTTTCATGAAATCTTCAAATCGCTTGCTCATGACACTTTTCCTCTTCCTTTTAAAATTTCCATTAATTTTCTTTTAGCTCTCAAAAACTGCGTTCTTGATGTGTTTTCAGATATATTCAATATTTGTCCTATTTCTTCGTGATCGTAACCTTCCAGCAGGTAAAGGGATAACACAAGCCGGTAACCATCCGGTAATTGTTTCATAGTCTCTTTAACCAGTGCTACCTGGTATTGTACGTCGTCTTCATCCTCAGGCTCTTCATCGGGGATGTTTTCCAGATGATCTCCCTCTATTTCAATAAGCTCCAGCTTTCGTTTGCGGAGCAAATTTATAGACCGGTTTACCACTATTTGTTTGAGCCAAAGCCCAAAGGTGGTTTCCTGCCTAAAATCCTTCAGCTTGTTAAAAGCATCCAGGAAGGCTTCCTGCAAAACATCCTCGGCCTCGCCAATATTGCCCACTATCCTAAAGGCGACGTTCAACATCGCTTTGGCATACAGGCGATAGAGCTCATAGGAAGCTTTTTTGCTTCCCTGCTTGCACTCCAGTACCAGGCTGTAATGTTTATCTACAAATATTGCTTCCAATTGCGTTAAGCTTCAGGTTAATAGACGCAGGCCATTTTACAACGTTGCACCGGGGCACAAAATAATTTATTGATGTGCAAATTGGTAACATTAATTGTCTTGAAATAAAAAACGAAGGACAATTCACAAATGGCGGGCAGCTGAGGATATATTTGTTCATATGCTTTTGCCGTAAAAGACATTAATAGCTATGATTATTCGGATTAGTATGTTGGTAAAAATCAATGTATAATCTCAAAGCCGGTTCCTTACCCTCCTTGTTGAAAAAGTACCAACCTTAACGGTGCACATTGAAAGATGGAAGCATTAACGGTCTTATAATGTATGACCGGCTATTTAGTCATAAATAGATAAATACCGGAATCTGATGTGTTTCCTTTCGAATCCCTGGTAATTATCTTCCAGTAATATGTTTTTCCGGCAGAAACGGAAACGTCCTTTAACGTATTTTCCGAAACATTGCTTTGTAATAAGGCCGGTGATGCCGAATCGCTTAGGTAAACATCGTAAGTAACTATATCGTTGTCTACATCGCTGCCGTTCCATGATAATGTAATTTTTCCGTTTAACGCTTCTATTGTTTGTCCCATTGCCGGGGCCACAATTTGGGCGGGGAACGGCGCATAATTAACGATAGCGGGACCCGAATTATAAAATTTCCAGGTATCGCTTTGGGTTGTTGTTGCACTATTGGTTGCTTTTGCCGTAACAGACCAGGAATATGGAGTATTCCTTTTTAAGGTGACATCAAGCTGTATGCTACTTGTTGTTTGAGTTATAATTGTACCATCCTCAAGGTTCTTTACATTTACCTCATAATTTACAGCATTCGCAGCAGCAGTCCACTTTAGGGTAACAGTGCTTTGAGTAGATGAAACAACCGTTCCTTGTGTACAAACCTGGTCCTGGGCGGGAGCCAACAGAACCGTTTTGCCAGGGGCGGGTGCCGGCGTATTATCTTTATGGCTACCACATCCGGTTAAAAAAACGATACCTAATAAAATGAATATAGCATGCCTCATTGTTTTATAATTTTATAAACCGACTCTTTACCGTCGATAGTTAAGTTAAGAGAATAAACGCCCCTGGTTAAAATGGAAACATCCAGGCTAATCACTCCCGATTGATTGGTAAAATCCTTTGATAATTTAAACACTCCTGTATTTAAGCTGTAGATTTTAACAGTAGCTTTTTTAACCACATCCTCTCCTATATTAATATTTAATACATTCTGAAAAGGGTTAGGATACGGAATTGTAATGCCCGAAATATCGATGATCTGTTGCACCATTCCCTGGCAAAGCTTATCTGTACTTACCGTTAAACGGTTACTCCCCTTGCTTAACGGCAGTGTAATTGTATTATCGCTTGTTTTATAACTTACTCCGTTGAGCTTAATTTCATAAGATAAACCACCATCTAAGGTTACGTTTACCATATTGGTAGTTTTGTTTACCGTGGTATATACCGCAAGATCTTTTGGCTCAGTAATAACGAGATCAAAACACTGCTTGTTGTTTATTAGCGCCGCATCGGTAACGCATACATTATAGGTACCCGGACTTAAGTTATCGATACTTGTATTGTTGCTGAAGTTATAGCTTTTGTTTAAACTATTGCCTGTAACTACAGCGGTATAGCTTGCAGGTTGCGCGGCAGTAATGCTTATTGAACCGTTATTTTGTCCTTTGCAGGTTACACTGTTGGCAGCTAATTTTAAATTGGTTATAGCCGGAGTTATGGTTAGCTTGCCATTAATATAAGTGAAGGCATAATTATCAGAAGTGGCCCCCGCAACCGTAATGTCATAAATACCGGCGGGCGATTGCTTGGTGGCCAGCGTATTAATTACAGGTAATGTTGTAAGTGAGCTTTTATTCTCGCCATCTATAAAGCCGTCATAATCAATTGTCAAAGTAGGGTTAGATGTTCCGAATATGCGGCTTTGATCAACGGCTTTTACTTGTAATGGTTTTTTATTGATGATCAGTTGCCGTTTAACATCAACAGCGGCATTATTGAGTGCATCGCCGGCTTGTGAGGCTGTAATAGTAACTGTGCCGGCTTTAAGAATATGCAATTTGCCATTTGTTATAGTAACAACATCGGGCTTATCCACACCAAAAGTAACAGGAATTGTATTGTTATTACTCACGGCAGATAAAAGGAAGTCTGCATCGCCGTAAATATGGTTTGCAGGCATTGGAAAATTGATGTTCAGGTTTGTTTTAATAGTTACCGCAGCCAGCGTTGCAACACCCCCGGGTGTAGTTATGGTTAGGTCGCCACTGATGCCCGGAAAAGTGGCTGTAATTTTAGTAGCGGAATTTACGGTGAAAGACGAAGCAGGAATACCTGCAATGGTTACGTTTGTAGCGTTTGTAAAATAGCTTCCGTTAATTATTAGTGTGCCACTACCATCGGTAGCAGCTACGGCCGAGGTTATTGTGGGCGCCGCCACAAAAACAAATCCGGGAAACGAAGCGGTACCATTTGGGGTTTGAATAGAAATAGCACCGGTTTCGCCTTCGCCAACTATTGCAATAATACTTTCAGATGAATCGACTGTAAATGATTTTGCCGCCTTGCCGCCAAAATTCACTACGGTTGTTCCATCAAAATGCTTTCCCGTAATGGTTATTTTTGTACCAGCCTTTGCCGTTAACGGAGTAACTGCTGTAATTTGTGGCACCACAGCAGGGCCATTGTGATATATAGAAAGGGTGCTGTTTTCAATGTTAACCAACATTATATCCATTCTACCGTCCCCATCCATGTCATTTATTTTGACGTTATTCACTGAGTTATTTGATGTGCCAGCTATAAGCGGCACAGGGCCCGCCAAAGATATATTGCCCGTTACAGATTGGTTCTTTTCGTAATAAACTCCTATGTTTGATGAGCCTAACAGGTCAATTTTTCCATCGCCATTCATGTCGGCAACATTCAGGTTATAGGTCATGGATGAATTGGAAAACGCTTTAGGTTCAGCAAGCGACGAAGCATTTATTATCCCCTTTGTAGCGGTATTCCTGGAAATAAGGAGTTGGTTACCAGAAAAGTCGTCCTCAACGATATCGGGTTTACTATCGCCGTCAAAATCAGCAGTGATCATATTCCATGCTGTGTAATAATATCCCTGGTGTAAAAAATAAGTGGTCGGGAAATCTGAAGTTGAAAGATCACCAGGGACAGAATTATTTTCAAATATTGTTATACCTGTGTAAGAGCTTCCTCCAATAGGATCGGGCTTATTATCGCCGTCAATGTCTGCAAGCGCTGTAGAGATGGTACCGCTCGAATAAACATTTGGAAGCCCCATCATGGGGCCAAATGAAATATTTAATCCGGTGGTAGTATTGGCGTAGCAATAACTGGCATACGGGCCGTAAAGCACCAGGTCAGGCCGCCCGTCATTATTCATATCCCTAAGCACCATGCTACCGGTTGTGCCTTCTAAATTCTCCAATGCTTTTTCCTCAAAAGAAACATTTCCGTTTGACGATGTATTATGCAAAAGAATTATACTGGGCGTGGTACTGTATAAAATATCAATTTTACCGTCTCCGTCTACATCACCAATGGCAACAGATAGGGCCTGCCTTTCACTTTGAAGCACAATTTTTTGTAAAAAAGACGACTTGGATAGCATGGGATCAGAACCGTGTTTAAGTATATATATAGAATCTGCCTTTGTTATTAATAAATCAGGGTTACCATCTCCATCAAAATCATTACAGGCTAAAACCGAGAAACCCGAGTTAAACTTGAGATCGAGCCTATTTGAAAAGCTGGTTGCCCCCAGGCTGCTTGTAACTACAAAAGGCAAATTTGAACTTGCAGATAATCTTTTATCAGTATTAACTACCGTTATTAAGTCATTTGCCCCTGCTGGTACAGTAACCTCCAGGTGCGTTTTAGTGGCGCTTTTAACCTTTGCTTTAACCGGCCCGAAGAACACGATGTTTTTTTCGGGTGTTGTGTTAAAATTATCACCTTCGATAGCCAATGTTGTTCCGATAGGGCCAAAAGCCGGTGCAAAAGATGATATTGAAGGCGGGCTATCATATAAATAGCCAAGTTTGGTGCCGCTTCCGCCAGCTGCTTTTATGGTGATTGCTCCTGTAGCTCCCGAACCAGGTTTAGCCGAAATGCTGGTTGATGACAGTACGGTGAACGATGCCGCGGAAATTCCACCGAATTTAACTTCAGTAACGCCGGTAAAATTACTGCCCGTGATTGTTACAACAGCATTTGCTCCCTCGCCGCTTTTTGTAAACGAATCAATTACCGGCGCCGGAATAAAGGTAAAGCCAGGTAATACCGCCGTACCGCCAGGGCCTGTAAGCGTAATATCGCCCGATTCGCCGTTAGATGGCTGCGCAGTAATTTGAGTTGGCGAAACTATCGTAAAATTGGTATACATGGAGCCAAATTTAAGCTCCGTTATATCTGTAAAATTTGTACCATTGATAGTAACTGTTGTTTGTGCATTGGCTTTTAGTGGACTGGCCGATGTGATAGTTGGCGCCGGGTACCAGGTAAAGCCATCAGACTCCACTGTGCCCGCTATAGTTTTTAGCCAAACTTTACCCGTAGCGCCGGCACCTACTTTTGCGGTAACAACATTATTATCAACCTTAATAATGGTTGCCGGTATTTCGCCAACTTTTATTTCAGATGTGCTGGTCAGGTTTGCACCATTGATAGTTATAACTGTACCAGCACCGCCCATTGTTGGTGTAAACGAGTAAATAACGGGAGGCCCCAGGTAAGTAAAGCCATCAATTGAAGCTGCTCCGGCTGTGCCCGAAACACTTATAGTTCCGCTTGCCCCGGAGCCTACTACTGCATCAATTTCTTTGGAAGAAACAATAGTAAAAGATGCCGCGTTGGTATATCCGAATTTTACAGATTGCACGCCATCCAAATTTGTACCCGTTATAACAACCGTTTGCCCGGCTGCCGCAATTACCGGTGCTATGGATGTAATTACAGGCGAAGTATAAGTAAAACCGGGTTTAGTAACTGTGCCACCTGCGGTAGCAACAAAAATATCGCCACTTGCACCGCTATTAACAGTTGCTATTATAGTTGTAGGCGAAGATGCATAATAATAAGAGGGTACACCGCCAAATTTAACGGAGGTTACGCCGGTAAAATTTGTTCCGGTAATAGTTACCGTACCACCGCTTTTTTGTGAAGAAGGCGAAAACGAGGTAATGGCAGGCGCTTGCACCCATGTAAAACCTGCTGCTTTGTCGGTACCTAACGGAGTTGTTACCATTACATTGCCCGATGTTGTGGCCGCGGGCGTTGCAGTAATAGTTGTTGCCGAAACAACAGTAAAGGATGCCGCCGGTAGCCCTCCAAAACTAACGGCTGTAGCGCCCGTAAAATTGCTGCCGGTTATTGTTATAGGCGATGTAGTAAGCGCTCCGGCATAGGTAGGATTAAAGTATGAAATAGATGGGCCCGGGTGGCTGAAACCGGCAAGAAATGCACTGCCCAATGGTGTTATCACCGTTACATTACCCGATCTTCCGTTCCCTACAACCGCGCTTATTTGTGTAGGCGAAATAACTGTAAAAGAAGTTGCCTTTACACCGCCAAAATCAACTTCGGTGGTATTTGTAAAGTTACTTCCGGTTATAGTTACGGTTTCGCCAACTCCGGCATGAGCGGGCGAAAAGGATGTAATTACCGGACCTGTATGAGTGAAGCCCGCTATGCTTGCAAAACCGCCTTCGGATCTGACAGCTACAGCACCTGATGCTCCATACCCCACTTTTGCTTCGATAGTGGTAGGAGATATAACGGTGAATGTGCAGTTTATATCGCCAAATGTTACATTGTCCACTTCTGTCAAATCGGTTCCTGTGATGGTAACCTTATCGCCCATACCTGCTGTCTGTGGCGAAAATGAAGTAATATGCGGAGCTGGTACCCAAACAAAACCCGGATATGTGGCGTTGCCGCCGGTAGTTGCAACGGTAATATCACCAGATGAAGCCCCGGCGCCTACATTAGCAGTTAGCATATAACCGTAATTATAAGCAACTGAAGCCGGCACACCGCCTATAGTTACCTGTGCCCCGCTAAGGTTAGAACCATAAATTGTTATGGAAGAGTTATTGCCCCCTTTTATAGGAGATACTTGTGTTATAGCAGGTGGAAGAATAAAGGTAAAGTTATAGTAATTTGAATAACCCGCGGGCGTATTTACAGTAATTCCATCTGATGATCCGGATGCAACAACAGCGGTAATTTTTGTTGGCGAAACAACAGTATATGAAGCAGCAGCAGCGCTGCCAAACTTTACCGAAGTTGCATTGCTAAAGTCACTTCCGTTAATAGTTACAGTAGTGCCTGCACCTGCACTGGAAGGTGATATTGAAGCAATAACCGGCGCATTAATATAAGTAAAACCCGAAAATCTGGCATCGCCGCTGGGGGCGGATACGTAAACGTCGCCGGATGCTCCGTCGGTTAGCACTGCTTCTATTTGCGTAGGCGAAATAACCTTGAATAATGAATAATAACCGCCGAATGTAACCTGGCTGGCATCTGAAAAGCCAGTTCCTGTAATGGTTATTTTATTGCCTTTCCAGCCAGATGTTGGCGAAACAGCTGTTATTACAGGCGGGGGGATAAGGGTAAATCCGGTAAGGTGTGCCGTCCCCCTTGGGGTGGTAACACTAATCTCGCCCGAAGAGGCGCCTGTAGGCACATAAGCGGTAATACTGGTAGGCGACACTTCGTAAAAATCGGCTGGCTTACCACCAATTGTAACGCCAGTTGTGCCGGTAAAAAAATTACCTGTAATACTTATGACCGTGCCCGGATAACCCGTGGCGGGGCTAAACGAATTAACGACCGGCGGATCTGATGATAATATTACAGCCAGGCTTATAACCGTGGAGGCCATTCCGGTTGCGTTGGAAGCTGTAATTTTATATTTACCGGTGGTATAAAGTGCAGTTGGTGTGCCGCTGATGGTTCCGTCGCCGCCTAACACCAGGCCGGCAGGTAAAATCGGCGAAACATTATAGCCTGTTGTGCTTACCTTGTAAAAGCCATTTCCACTAAAACCATTGCCCGAGTAAATTATAATATTATCGTTTTCATCAATTGCAACTTTATTAAAAAATGTTTGATAAGAAACCTGGCCATTATCTTCATAGTAAGGCGCGGGAATTGAGTTAACCTCGCCTGCCGGGCTTATTTTACGCAGCAAACCGTCAAGGTCTCCAACAATAATATAGCCTTTGGAGTCGATTTTTATTGATTCGGGATAGTTAAATGTGGCGGCGGCGCCAATCCCATCATCGCTGCCATTTTTTGTTGAGCCGGCAATAGTTGTAACAAGCCCCGCCGGCGTAACCTTCCTGATCATATTGTTGGCATAATCGGCCACGTATAAATTGCCTGCTTTGTCCATATCAATTCCGGCAGGATTGTTGAACGACGCAGCGGAGCCTAAACCATCTTTTGCGCCGTTGCCAATAGCCCCGGCCAATAATGATAGCGTGCCATCTTTGGCCACTTTCATGATCCTTCCGGCACTTTCGGCTACGTAAATTATCCCATTGGCATCAATTACTATTCCGCGCGGAGCCCGGAGCCCCTGTGCATAAGTGGTAACCAAACCATCCGGAGTTATTTTCCTGACCCTGGAGTTTAGCCCGTCGCGATAATTATCTTCAGTTACAAATATATTTCCGGCTGCATCGTGGGTAATACCGCCAATTTCTCCAAAAGCTGCCGCAGCACCCATTCCGTCGGCATAGCCATAAGTGCCACTTCCGGCAAGCGTTGAAAATGTACCATCTGGTTTTACATGAACAACAGAGCCATATAGTACACCGTATATATCCCCCGTTGGTAATCTTACAAAGTTTGTAACCGTGGCAGATGATTGGAGAATACTGCTCACCTTGGGAAATATGGCGTTGGGAACAGCGCCACCGGTATTACTCACCTTAATAGGAGTTATACTTTTACCAAGGTAAACCGATGGAATAACCGGATAAGTAATGT
This sequence comes from Mucilaginibacter sp. KACC 22773, assembly GCF_028736215.1. NCBI lineage: Bacteria > Pseudomonadati > Bacteroidota > Sphingobacteriia > Sphingobacteriales > Sphingobacteriaceae > Mucilaginibacter > Mucilaginibacter oryzagri. The sequence goes on along the minus strand of NZ_CP117883.1, from coordinate 7,321,543 downwards.
TGGGTTTCTGGGCACTAAGTTTCGCAGAAAAAAACAACGCAACAATAAATGCAGGTAAAAAAAATTTATACATGGAATTGTGAAAAAGTTAAGGCGTGGAATTAAGGTATATCTATTTTATAGAAAACACAGGTTTGGGTATTATAGCTTAAATGGTGATAAGAATTAAATTAATTAAAGTAAATATACATTTAACTTATGAAAAAATAAAACAAAAGTAGGTGGTTACCGTCAACGGCTATTAATAAAGCGATATTTAGTATTAGGGAGGTTTACCATTGATATTCCCCCTAAAATAAAAGTCCCCTTGCACTCGCTGCTTGGGGACTTTAAACCTAAACCTTATCACTATTTGCAGGCAAGAACGCCCGCAAAGTAGATTAACGTTTAAATTATCAAAAATCGTATGCAGGCAGTAGCCTAATTGACATAAAAATGATAATTTTCATTAATTTATTTTACAATAAATTAAATATCAGTTATTTACGTTTCGCTGTTTTTTGAAGCCAATTTTGGGGATGATTATAGCCACCAGGCAGGAGTTTTGCGCAGCGGGAAGATCAAAGCTCCTGTAAAATATTCAATAATGGCTTATATTATCCTTGTGTAAAGTATAGGCGATTCGCATAGGCAATTAATGCAATTTTTTACAGATAAAATGTGCCATTTTAAATGCTATTTATTCATTGTATATTGGTACTTGTTTCTGTTGTTTTGCATGCCAGTTATAACACCATGAAAATAAAAATAGCTATCGTTTTCGCCGGCTTGATATGTCTTACCTTATCCTCATTTGCGTTTCCGGCCGGGCAAAAGGGCGACGATGACGAAATCATTTATCACATTTTTGAGCGCAGTTTTTTCGACAGCAATGGCGATAATCATGGCGACCTGAATGGCATTCGTCAAAAACTGGATTATTTGCAGGAGTTGGGTGTAACATCCATTTTATGTACGCCGCTTTATGAATCCATTTATTATCACAATTACTTCGCTATCGATTTTAAAAAGATCGACCCCAGGTACGGTACACTACAGGACTACCTGGCCCTGATAAGGGAGTTGCACAAACGGGGCATGAAATTTTATATGGATATGGAAACCCAGTATGTTACCGAAGATTCTGAGTGGTGGAAAGGCGCTTTTGGCAACCCCAAATCGCCGTTTTCTGATTATATTTTGTGGGATGATAAGGAAAATAAAAAACCATCAACCATAGTGTACAGCCTTACCGAACTAAAGGGCTATGATGGCGTAACCCATAAAATTACCACGGCCAATTTAAACAGCCCAAAATCAAAGGAGTATAATTACCAGCTGTTTAGCTACTGGCTTGATCCGGATAAGGATGGCAAGTTTGATGATGGTGTTGATGGTTTCCGGTTAGATCATATGATGGATAACCTGGATAATAAAGGAACCTTGCCCCACTTGTTCGATACTTTTTGGAACCCGCTGTTAACCAAACTGCGGGCTATTAACCCTAAAATAAAAATTGTGGCCGAGCAGGCCAACTGGTTTAGCTTAGGATTGGAATACCTGCAAAAAGGAGGGGTTGACCGCCTGTTTGGCTTACGGCTGGCTTTTGCCATCCGCCTGTTCAGGAAAGATTTACTGATGGCCAACGCCGATTCGACACTGGCCATGCTGCCACCGGGCAAAGAACAGGTAGTTTTTGTAGAGAACCACGATGTGCCGCGCTTTGCATCCGAAGTAAAAGGCAACCTGGCCAAGCTAAAAGTGGGCTGCGCCCTTAACCTGCTGATGGGCGGCGTACCGGCCATCTATTACGGGCAGGAGTTGGGCATGACCGGCACCAGCGCCAAATTTGGCGCCACCGATGCCAACGAAATTCCCGAGCGGCAGGCCTTTGAATGGTATGCATCCGGCCAGGGTAAAGGGATGGCCTATTGGTACAAACAAACCGGCCCTTATAAAGACGAGTTTAATGATGATAAACCTAACGATGGCATCTCGCTGGAAGAAGAACGGAAAGATCCCAACTCATTGTTCAACTACTACAAAGCGATGATCCGCTTGCGTAAATCAAACAGGGCAATTACCAGGGGCAGCTATAAAACATTAATAAACAATAACGACCAGGTATTTTCATTTATCAGGCAGGATGGCGATAAGGCGGCAATTGTGGTGGTCAACTTGTCTGATAAAAATCAGGCGGCAACAGTAGATGTGCCTTACGCCCAGGGTAAAAAGATAGGCCAATTTATAGGGAAAGACGTTCCGAGAGTTGATGAGGGAAAGATGCCGGTAAGTCTCCCGGCATATGGTATCGCTGCCTGGACAATAGAATAGCATGAGCCGTACGCCGGCAGCCATTCATCAAGCTTGCCGGTGACAAACTTATTTTGGCCACAACGGTTTACTATGTACCATGGCGAAAAAGCAACTCCTTGAATTTACAGATAGCGGCATTTACTGCACACAGGGCCGTTTTTATATTGACCCATGGAAACCGGTTGACGATGCTGTAATAACCCACGCCCATGCCGACCATGCTTACGTGGGCCATAAGCATTACCTGGCCCACCATTTATCCCGCGAGGTGTTGTTTTACAGGCTTGGCGAAATTCAACTACAAACGGTGGAGTATGGCGAAACGGTTATGAAAAACGGTGTTGCCATATCGCTATACCCGGCCGGACACGTCATCGGTTCGGCGCAGATCAGGGTAGAGTATAAAGGCGAGGTCTGGGTGGTTTCGGGCGATTACAAGGTTGAAGACGATTGCATCTCTACACCCTTTGAGCCGGTGCAGTGCCACCACTTTATATCCGAATGCACATTTGGCATGCCTGTATACACCTGGAAACCGCAGGCGCAGATTTTTGACGACATTAACAATTGGTGGCGAGGCAACCTGCATAATGGCGTGGCTACAGTTTTGGTAGGATACTCCCTTGGCAAAGCTCAGCGCATACTGCAAAACCTCGATTTATTTAACGGCCCGGTTTATACCCACGGCGTAATTGAAAACACCAACGAAGCCCTTCGGCGTAATGGTGTAATTTTAAACCCCACAGAACGCATCACCGCCGATTCGGTGAAAGAGGAGGTACGCAAAGGTATCATCATCGCCCCGCCATCATCGGTAGGTACGCCGTGGATGCGTAAGTTCCAGCCTTATAGTTTTGGGTATTGCTCGGGATGGATGGCCATCCGCGGTGCCAAACGCCGCCGCGCTGCCGACCGCGGATTTGTTCTGTCGGACCATGCCGATTGGAATGGCCTCATCAGTGCCATCGATGCCACAGGCTGCGAAAGCGTTTATTTAACCCACGGCTACACCGCCACCTTTGCAAGGTATTTAAACGGGATAGGATTTGATGCGCATGAGGTACATACCTTATATGGAGGGGAAGAAGAAGCCTCAGCCCAGCCCTCGCTAAAGGAGAGGGAGCTTGAAAATCAAGACGAGGGAAATAATATTGAACCTGCAAATAAAGTCCTCTCCTTTGGAGAGGATTTAGGTGAGGCTTTTGGGGGGCTTAACCCATGAAAGCATTTGCCCAACTCTTCCTCTCGTTGGATGAAACCAATAAAACCGGCGAAAAGGTTAAGGTTTTAAAAGAATATTTTACTGCTGTGCCCGATACCGATAAAATGCACATGCTGGCGCTTTTTACAGGCCGGAAACCTAAACGGCAAATTAACTCCACCCTGGTGCGCAACTGGGCTATTGAAGCCTCAAACATCCCGGCCTGGTTATTTGAAGAAAGCTACCACGTAGTAGGCGACCTTGCGGAAACCATGGCCCTGTTGATGCCCCAAAGTAACGAGAGCAGCAACAAGACGCTTACAGAATGGATAGCCGAGATAAACGCGCTTGGCAATAAAACCGAAGAACAGAAAAAGGAGTGGCTGCTAAATTCCTGGGCTATGCTGGATAGCCAGGAGCGTTTTGTGTTTAACAAGTTGCTAACCGGCAGTTTTAGGGTTGGCGTATCGCAAAATTTGGTTATCAAAGCACTGGCCGATATCTCGGGGCTGGAAGCCCCCGTACTTACCCACCGTATTATGGGTAGCTGGATGCCCGAAACCTTACAGTTTGCCCAGTTGATGGAAGAACAGGACGCAGCGGCCAACATTTCCAGGCCGTACCCTTTTTTCCTGGCCTACCCCATACAGGAGACCTCCGAAAAGCAAAAAACGCCTGATGAGGTGGGTGCCTCGCTTGGCCAGGCCGATGACTGGCAGGCCGAGTGGAAATGGGATGGCATACGTGCACAAATGATAAAACGGGGCGGCGAAATTTTTATCTGGAGCCGCGGCGAAGACCTGGCGACCGAAAAATTTCCCGAGCTGCATCCCTTTTTAAATGCTCTGCCCGATGGCACGGTGATAGACGGCGAAATCCTGAGCTTTCAGAACGGTTTGCCCATGCCATTTAACGTGTTGCAAACCCGCATAGGCCGAAAAAACCTGAGCAAAAAAATATTAGAAGAGAGCCCGGTGGCGGTTATAGCTTATGACTGCCTGGAATATAACGGTGAGGACATCCGCCCGAAAACGCAAAGCGAAAGGCGGGCGATATTGGAAACATTGCAGGCTGCAACGCCCTTTGCCGAATTGTTCCGGATTTCGGAGTTGATCAAATTTGATAGCTGGGAGCAGCTGGGAGCTATAAGACAACAGTCGCGCGCCATGATAGCCGAGGGTGTAATGCTGAAACGCAAAAGCGCCGCTTACCAGGTTGGGCGTCGCCGCGGCGATTGGTGGAAATGGAAAATTGATCCGCTGTCGGTAGATGCCGTGATGATTTATGCCCAAAAAGGACATGGCAGGCGGGCCGATTTATATACCGATTATACCTTCGCCGTTTGGGATGGCGATAAGCTGGTACCCTTTGCCAAAGCCTATTCGGGCCTTACCGATGCCGAGATTAATAAGGTAGATTATTTTATCAAACGCAACACCATTGAAAAATTTGGCCCTGTGCGTACGGTAAAGCCCGAGCTGGTTTTCGAAATAGGATTTGAAGGGATCAACAAATCAACCCGTCATAAATCAGGGATCGCACTGCGTTTTCCGCGGATACTGCGCTGGCGGCATGATAAGCCGAAAGAAGAAGCCGATACGCTGGAAAGTTTGAAAGCATTGCTGGGCGACTGAGGCCCCTGTGACGCGCTTACACCCGGAACAAACGCATCTAAATAGCTATGGAATGGACAATATAAGCACCAAGCAACATCTTGTTTTTATTGGCTGATCGTGGTTAAATGATCCGGCTACCGAAGGGACTTTTTATTGGCCAACAACAGGCACAACTATTTGGATGCACCTATATTGCGCGATAAGTTCAGTGTTAACCATGATAAAATATAAAATATTGATTGTCAAATGTTTGCAAATATTTTATCTGAAATGTGTTAAGTTATGTTAACCCAATTAGATGCATTTGTCCTGTTTTACTCCCGAGATATAGAAATCGAGATTGTTAAATTTTTGTAACTTCGCCAACTTTTAATCAATAAACTGATCATCAATGTTAACCATCAATAACTTCGCTGAATTTGAAGCGCAAATAGGGAACGAGCTTGGCGTTTCGTCATGGTACAAAATTACCCAGGAACAGATCAACAAATTTGCCGATGCCACATTAGACCACCAATGGATCCACACCGATCCGGAACGGGCTAAAACCGAAAGCCAGTTTGGTGCAACTATTGCGCATGGCTACCTTACCCTATCGCTTGTGCCTTATTTATGGAAAGAGATTGTGAAAGTTGAGAACCTGAAGATGGAGATTAACTACGGCATTGAAAACTTCCGTTTTGGACAGGCTGTACTGGTTGATTCGGAAGTGCGCTTAAAAGTAAAGCTTGGCGGCCTGGTAAACCTGCGCGGACCAATTAAAGCCACCATGATAACCACCCTGGAAATTAAAGATCAAAAGAAACCGGCCTTTACCGGCGAGATAGTTTTTGTGTACCACTTTAACGCGTAAATCAAGTTGATTTGTATAGGCACGTTTAGGCTATCCAAATAAATGAATTGTTACCCTGAGTGGTAAAATTTGGAATGTTTCTAAAGGCCGGAGTGACGTTCAAAAATCAAACACTGTCATCATGAATGCCATGAAGAATCTATTTGCAAACTTTTCAGTAGGTAATGTGTGCCGGTTGATAGAATTTTTCACTTCGTTCAAGAATGACTAAGAGAGGCCGGTGTGTAATTTATTGCTGCAAATTTCTAAATTCGGGTTCTTGCCGATTCCAGATAATATATGAAAAAAATCCTTTCCTTAACCTTACTGTTATTTATCACTGCCATTGCCTTTGCAAAACCTCCCAAAAACCAGTACGTACGCATCAGTACTACCTACGGGAACGTGATCATCAGACTATATAACGAGACCCCTTTACACCGCGATAATTTTATCAAGCTGGCCAAAAAAGGTTTTTACAACGGCGTGTTGTTTCACCGGGTGATACAGAATTTTATGATCCAGGGAGGTGACCCGGATTCTAAAAACCCGGCCAAAGCCAAACCCGGTGCCGAATTGGGTAATGGCGATGTGGGCTACACTATCCCGGCCGAATTCAGGGATAGCCTGTTTCACAAACGCGGGGTACTGGCTGCCGCCCGCGATGATAACCCCCAAAAAGCATCAAGCGGGTGCCAGTTTTATATTGTGGAGGGCAAACGCCTTAGCGATGCCAAAATGGATTCGCTGGAAAACGGACGGCTAAAAGGTCATAAAATACCTGCCTGGCAACGCGAATATTATAAAACAGTTGGCGGTACAGCCCAACTTGATCATAGTTACACCGTTTACGGCGAGGTTGTGACCGGCTTTGATATGGTTGACCATATTGCCGCAGTAAAAAAAGACGACAGGGACCGGCCGCTTACCGATATCCCGATGAAGGTAGACGTACTAAGTAAAAAAGAGTGTAAGCAACTGGATAAGTTACTGAGCCAAGGGTCTTGATTTCGGATTTGGAATGTTCGATTTCGGATTTTTATTTTTTGAATTATCATTTGATGTGAACGATTGATAAAATAAAAAATCTAAAATTGTACACTTTACTAATCTTAATTTTAAATCCGAAATCGAACATCACAAATCCGACATGAAAATAATCACTTATAACGTTAACGGTATCCGGTCGGCAATAAGCAAAAACTGGCTGGCCTGGCTACAGGCTACTGATGCCGATGTAGTTTGCCTTCAGGAAATTAAGGCTACGCCTGATGTACTTACAGACTTGGGGCTGGTTGACCAGATGGGCTACCAGCACTACTGGTTTCCGGCCGAAAAAAAAGGATACAGTGGTACCGCTATATTTACAAAACAACTGCCAAAGCATGTTGAATACGGATGTGGCATCCCCGATTTTGACCGCGAGGGGCGCTGTATCCGCGTTGATTTTGACGAGGTATCGGTCATGAGCGCTTACTTCCCATCCGGCTCAAGCGGCGATGAACGGCAGGTTTTTAAATACCGTTTCCTGGATGAATTTGGCCGGTATTTAACGCTCTTAAAATCAGAGATCCCTAACCTGGTGGTTTGCGGCGATTATAACATTTGCCATCGACCTATTGATATCCACAATCCAAAATCAAATGCCAACTCATCAGGCTTTTTGCCCGAAGAGCGCGAATGGATGGAGAAATTTATCGAAGGTGGTTTTATAGATACCTTCCGCCACGTGAATAAAGAGCCCCATAACTATACCTGGTGGAGTTTCAGAGCAGGGGCACGCGGCAAAAACTTGGGCTGGCGCATTGACTACGCCATGGCCAGTACAGAACTGGAAGCCAATATCAAACGGGCCGCCATTTTACCCGAAGCCAAACACTCCGATCATTGCCCGGTTTTGTTGGAGCTGGAGTTTTAGGATCTGTGCTTTCATCCTTTTGTTAAGTTGTAAAGTCCGCTGATTCGGAATAGGGAATATGCTTCGTTCATCATAAATACAGGCTTATGAACGACAGCGTTTTCGCCAATTTATATCATTTTCCGCTTCAAATTGCCGTAATACTTTAATAGTTGAGCTTTCTCCGCAATGCGCTCTTACATGGTATGCTTACCCATTTTTTCCTTTCGCCCAATAACCGTATTTTTGCAGCCTATGCCATCCCGTAATAAACTTTATTTTGCTTCCGATTTCCATCTGGGTGCCGGGGCTCTTGGCAGCAGCCGCGCTCGTGAAGACAGGATAATACGCTGGCTGGATAGTATTAAAGCCGATGCGGCCGAACTTTTTTTAATGGGCGATGTGTTTGACTTTTGGTTTGAATACAAAACCGTTGTCCCTAAAGGATATATCCGCTTTATGGGCAAACTGGCCGAACTTGCCGATGCAGGTGTAAAGCTTTACCTGTTTAAAGGCAACCACGATATGTGGATGTTTGATTACTTTGAAAAGGAACTTGGAGCCACCATCGTTAGCAATGAATTGAAAATAGAGCGCGGCGGCAAAAAATTCTTCCTGCATCATGGCGATGGACTTGGGCCTGGCGATAGGTTTTATAAGCTGCTAAAAAACTTTTTCCGCAGCGGGTTTTGCCAGTGGCTGTTTGCCCGCTTGCACCCCAACTTTGGTGTTGGCATAGCCAATTATTGGTCGACTAAAAGCCGCATCAGCAACGACAAAAAGGACAGTAAACCCGGTGAGCAGGAATGGCTGGTTGTATTTTGTCGTGAAGAATTGAAAACCAACTTTTACGATTATCTTATTTTTGGCCACCGCCATAAACCCTTAGATATACAGATAACACCCGACAGCCGCTACATTAACCTTGGCGAGTGGGTTAACTACAATACGTACGCTGTATTTGACGGATTGGAGCTTAAGCTGGAGTATTTTGAGAAGCTGTGATGGGAAACCGATGATTAAACTGTCAAATCCTGAGTGGTAAAATCCGCAGATTCTGAAGAGGAAATGACATTCAAATTAAAGACTGTCATGCTGAGTGGGAATATCCGTGGATTCTGAAGGGGGGATGACACTCAAAAATACAAGACTGTCATCCTGAGTAAGTTTTATTTGCGCACAAATAATGTCATTGCAGATGACAAGCTATTCCCGAATTTTGTAAAAAAGCAACTTATGGCAGTGTAGCAGTTTAGCTCCTGGTGTTTTTTACCCGCCCCTGAGTTTTGCTTCAGGAAATAGCGTAAGCATTTTGGTGATACTGTTAGCAGCAGCATTCCCGTATGGCAGCGTGCCTTTTTTATCTATCGCTCTCCTGAGCCATAAGTTGCTTAATTATTAGATCTTAAAAGCAAAGTTATGGCAAAAGAAACAACTTTTGAAACAGTTCATGAAAACGTTGCGGGTATTGATATCGGCGCGGAACAAATTTTTGTATCCCCGGACGGACAAGAAGTGGTCACCTTTGAAACCTTTACATCGAGCTATTATGCCTGTGCAATATATCTGCGGGAAAAGGGGATAAAAAAGGTTGCGATGGAAGCGACAGGGGTATACTGGATCGCTTTGTACTTTCTATTAGAAGAACTTGGCATGCTGGTATGCCTGGTCAACCCTAAAGAAACAAAACAAGCAAAAGGGAGAAAAACAGACGTAAGGGACTGTCAGTGGATCCAAAAGCTATTTGCAGCCGGCATCCTGCGTCATAGTTTCATTCCACAAGGCAAATTCATGGAACTTCGTCACTTAGTCCGTGAGCGGCTGGATATCATAAGCATGGGCAGTACCTATGTTAATAAAATGCAAAAATGCCTGGAACTGATGAACATCAAGCTTCCGGAAGTCCTTAGCCAGATCCATGGCACCAGCGGGATCAATATGATCAAGGCCATATTATCGGGTAGCCGTGATGCTGCTTATTTGCTTAGTCTTTGTGATGACCGTATCCAAAAGTATAAAGGCGAAAAAGTAATAAAAGCTTTGGAGGGGCGATATAATGATACTTACTTGTTTATGCTTGAGCAGAACCTAAAGCTTTGGGAAATTCATCAGCAACAAATAAAAATGATCGATAAGGAAATAGCTCACTTGCTGGATGAACTAAGTGAAGACAAAGAAGAAGTGGCAGCAGGCAAAGCTAAACCAATACGTCACCATGCACCCAAAATAAAAGGGCTTCATGCTACCATGGCCCGTTTATACGGCGTAGATCTTACCAGTATTCCGGGAATAAATGACTACACAGCATTGCGTTTAATTGGCGAAACAGGAACGGATATGAGTCGTTTTGCTACCGCTAAAAACTTTGTAAACTGGGCGAGCCTATCGCCAAAAAGTCACCGGAGCGGAAAAATGAAAAAAAACGTGAGAGGTATGCCTTGCAATGTTGCCGGACAAATCTTTAAACAGTGTGCTCAATCACTATTGAAAAGTAAAGATAGTGCCATCGGAAGTTTTATGAGAAAGCTTCGCGGCCGGAAAGACTCGGGAATAGCCATAAAAGCAGGTGCCAGAAAGCTGGCTATAGCCTACTACAATACATTAACCAAAGGAACCGCGTACGTAGAAGAGGGAACTAGGCGTTATGAAGAGCAACTAAAGAAGAGAGAAATGGCATCATTGAAAAGATTAGCTAAAAAACACAATTTACAACTGATTGAAAATCAAAATGCTGCCTAATGTGTCAATGGCAGGAACGAAGTATCTATTCGCGGACTTTTCTATCGGTCTGCACAACTGGTAGATCCTTCGTACCTAAGAATGACAGGAAAATTGGATATGTAATGGTACAAGGCATATGCTCGCAAACCTTGCAAGCTGTCATACATAGCGTAGAATAGATTTTGAACGTAACCGACCGGTTGTGCACCATGTCCGTTGCAGACCTTGCAGGTAAATGAAGCAATTACTTCACCTTCTCCACCCGTATCCCAACATCGCTCACCTCATGCAGGGGGTTATCGCGCATGTTTTGCTCAATCTCAAAATGGTATGTGCCCTTAACCGGGAATTTGAACCCGCTTTGAAAAGGAACCTGGTAGCTATATAAATTACCCGATCCTTTGCCCAGCCACTGGCCATCTTTACTGGCCAGCTTCAACTCGTAACGGGTGGTTTTGATGTAGCCGTTTGGATTTTTTTGATGGATAAGTACAAACAGGTTGGAGTATTTGTAGGCATCGGTTACCCGCAGGTTAAAGTACAGGTTGTAGGCCGCTTTTTCGTCATCTATCTTACAATCAAACTTAGCCCGGTTTACGTACGACCAGTTATGATCGGCAATTTGTGTGTTGGTGTCAACAATTGCCCCGGGATCTGTACAGCTACCTAACAGCATGGTGATTAGTACACATGCTGCCGGGTAAAGTATTTTGATAAACCGTTTCATTTTATTGGGGCGTATTATCCTGTGGCGGGTTATTGTTATTCCGGTTTTGATTATTAGGGCGGTTTGGCCTGTGGCGCCTGTTGTTGCCGCCACCTTCGGGCCTGCTGCCGCCTTCCTGCGGCGGGCGGTTACCTTGTTGCTGTGGCTTTGGGCCTTGCTGCGGACCGTGTTGCTGCTGTGGCCTGGGGCCTTGTTGCGGGCCATGCTGTTGTTGGGGTTTTTGCCCCTGTTGCTGTGGTGTACGGTTGCCCTGGTTTTGAGGCGGTTTGTTGCCTTGCTGCAGAGGCCGGTTGCCCTTTGGCGGGCGGTTACCTTCAGGAGCGCCGGCCGGGCGCTCGGCTACCGGGGCTGCGCCTTGCGGGCGGGGCTGGTTTGCGGGCCGGCCTTCGACGCCAGGTTTTTGCTGCTGGTTACGGTTTTTATTGTTGTTGTTTTTCTTTTGGTTTTTAGCGCGGTTACGGTCGTCTAAACGGGTAAGGCTGTCTTGCCCAACTACGTTTTCGTAGTCAAGGGCTTTTATTACCTCCGTTTCTTCCATCTCCAGCTCGCCCAGGTCGGCAGGAATAATACCTTCACGGTTTTGTTGCTGAATTTCTTTAACCTTGGCTATGGGCATCGGTATCCACGCCTCTTCGCGCGGGTAGCTAAACCACATGATCTTTTTAAATATGTCGGTTTTTTGCAAACGGGCATCGCCTTTTTCGGTTTTAAGCACGTTTACATTATCGGGGATGTGCTTTAGCGCATCCATATAGGTATCCAGCTCGTAATTTAAACAGCACTTAAGCTTACCGCACTGGCCTGCCAGTTTCAGGGTATTTAACGACAGGTTTTGGTAACGGGCTGCCGAGGTTGATACCGTTTTAAAATCGGTTAACCAGGTTGAGCAGCAAAGTTCGCGGCCGCAGGAGCCAATACCGCCTAAACGGCTTGCTTCCTGGCGCATACCTATCTGGCGCATCTCGATACGGATGCGAAAGGTTTCGGCCATTTTCTTGATCAGCTCCCTGAAATCCACACGACCTTCGGCAGTGTAATAAAAAGTAGCTTTGGTTTTATCGCCCTGGTAATCCACGTCGCTCAGCTTCATGTTCAGGTTTAAATCAAGGGCCAGCTTGCGCGATTTGTGCATGGTTTCCCACTCCAGGTCCTTGGCCATTTTCCATTTATCCACATCCGCAACGGTAGCACGGCGATAGATTTTTTTAACCACATCAGCCTCTTTTACATGGCGCTTGGTCATTTGCATGCGCACCAGTTCGCCGGTGATAGATACGTGGCCAATATCATAGCCGCCGGTGGTAGCTTCCACGGCAACCAAATCACCTGCTTCCAGGTAAATATTATCGTTATTGAGGTAAAATTCCTTGCGCGAACCTTTAAATTTTACTTCGATAACAGGAAAAGGTTTATAATTTGTTGGCATATCCATGTGGGATAGCCAATCGTAAACATCTAATTTGCTGCAACCGTTGGTAAGGCATGAGCCATTACTTTTGCAGCCCGCAGGTGAGCATCCGCCCCCTGTTGAGCAACTTCCACATCCCATAATTAACTTGGTATATATTGACTCCCCGAGGGGATGGTTTTTAAATTTAATATTTTTATAATCTGTAAAGATACATCTAAAAATAAAATTTTAGGGTTTGCATTTCTCTCTACGTGGTAGTGTGCTTTTTCAAGCTCGGTACTTATATATTGAGCCTTGTTAATATCAAGGACGTTGGTCATTTTTTGGGCGGTTTCCAGCTCTTTTGCCGGCAGGTGCACCAGGTTGCCGGCACCGGCCATCAACAGGCAGCACTCGCGGATAAAACTTATGCCGTAGCGTAAAAAATTCTTCTGGTTTTCGCGCCCCATCTTGGCAAAGCTATCTACAAAAGTTAAAACCTCCAGCCCCTTGTTGCTGAAACACAGGCGCAGCCATTGTACAAAAAGTTCGTGATAGCTCTTGGTATCCTGCTGCAGCATGGTAAGCGCCTCGGTTAAGTTGCCATTAGTTAGGTATGCAATTTCGCCGGCGGCATCTTCGGTTTGGTGGTGCTCGGCTATAAGGTATTCTTTTACTTCTGCCGAATGCAGGCAGGGTATTTTGATGAGCTGCGTGCGGCTCAGGATGGTATTCAATATCTGGTCCTGGTTTTGGGCCACCAATATAAACAGCGTATTGGGCTGCGGCTCTTCGATGATTTTAAGCAAGGCGTTGCCCTCTTTATCCAGATATTCGGGCAGCCAAAGAATCAGAATCTTATAGGCCGACTCAAAAGGTTTAAAACTGAGTTTTTTAATAATCTGGTGGCACTCGGCTATATTAATATTAGCCTGTTTGTTTTCGGCATCCAGGTAGCCGCGCCAGGCATCCAGGTTTAAATAGGGGTTAGCACCAAAAGCCTCACGCCACTGCTCAATAAACGTAAGGGCAGTATCGTCTTTATGTTTAGCGAAGAATGGGTACGAAAAATGGAGGTCGGGGTGCATCAGTTTATTGTACTTGCGGCATGACGAGCATATGCCGCAGGAATCGTCGGGCTGCTTATCTTCGCAACTCAGGTACTGGGCATAGGCCACGGCAAGCGCCAGGCTGCCCGAGCCTTCGGGGCCTAAAAACAATTGTGCATGACTTACCCGGTTCTCTGCCACCGAGTTAAGCAACCTTTGCTTTGTTGCCGCTTGTCCAACTATTTCCTTAAACTGCATTTGGTGCAAAATAGTAAATAGATTTGAGATGTGAGATGTGAGATTTTGAGACAGGTTCGTTTTTTGACAATGTGAGGGCAGAGTCAAGAATCAAGAGTCAGGAATCAAAGACCGAATGAACCCCAATATTTCACAATAACCCATATATTTACATCCAATGCATATCTCATATCTCACATCTCATATCTCACATCTATAATGAGAGTAATGGCTTTCGATTATGGTACCAAGCGCATTGGTATAGCGGTTACTGATCCTTTGCAGATTATAGCCACCGGGCTGGATACCGTGCACCCGATGTATATTGTTGATTACCTGAAAACGTATTTAAAAACCGAGCAGGTGGAGCGTTTTATTGTGGGTGAGCCCAAGCAGATGGATAATACACCATCGCAGTCGGCCATACATGTTAAAGGTTTTGTGGGGTTGCTTAAAAAAACTTTTCCCGACATCCCTATCGAAATGCTGGATGAGCGTTTTACCTCCAAAATGGCATCGGCTACCATCGCCCAAAGCGGTATGAATAAAAAAGGCCGCCAAAATAAGGAGCTGGTAGATACCATATCGGCCGTAATATTATTACAAAGCTGGATGTCAAAGGCTTATTAGAAACAGTATCAAGTAGTAAGTATTTAGTATCAAGACCGCTGCACCTTTTTTGGCAAACATAGTGTTACAGACACATTGTTAGTAAGCGTAAGTTTTTTCGCCACGGGCAATCAGGCTTAAAACATCATCCTCGGTGCCGGTAAACGGACCGGATGATTCAATTTTAAAACTTGCCATTGCTGCGGCAAACTCACCGGCTTGTTGAAAAGATGCGCCTTTTATGCGCTGGTATAGGTAACCGGCCATATAGGTATCACCACAGCCTGTAGCATCTACAACGGCAGATGGTTTGTAGGCAGGGATATTGTAAAAAACGCCACCCGTGTAAATTACAGATCCCATACTGCCCAGGGTAAGTACAACTTCTTTAACACCCCAGTCGGCCAAAATGCGGGCACCCTCGTGAATGTCTTTACTCCCGGTGAGCACTTCAGTCTCGTGTTCGTTGGCTTTCAGTATATCGATGTATTGCAAGGCTTCGCGCTTATCGGCCCAATCTATTGGCACAACGTTTTTATCTTCAACCTTACGCAGGTAGCCCTGCACATCCAGCGATACTTTGCCGCGGCTATTTAGCTCCTTAATCAGCTCAACCGGCATGTCATCGGCAAGCAGCGGACCTAAATGGAAAATTTGAGCATCAATTTCCTGTAATTGCTCAACAGTAAAAGGATTGGCTTTTTGCAATACACGCTGGGTACGGTGGTCCTGGTTTTCGGAGTATATATTTTCAAAATAAACAGAGAGGCCACAGGCGCAGGCATTTACGTTAATACCCTTGGCGCGCAGTTTTTCAACAACAACCATTTCGCTTTCGGCAAGTGTTGTTACCAAGGTGTAGCTAACATCCATATTGCGGATGGCATTTGAAAAGTAAAAAGAAGTGCCACCGGCCATGTGGGCGGTTACACGCGGTGTTACCACCTTATCCAACGTTATATGCCCAACGCAACAAATATCGTACATGCTGTTAATTTATTATTGTCAATACCCCACCAGTCAGGATCGAGCCGCAAAGGTATGTAATATCAATGTTTAATTAATGTAAGGTTTTCATTACCCTTGGATATAAAGCCTGTAATTGTCCATTTGTTTGTGTGCTATGAATGGTTTTGACAGAAATAACTACATTATATTAGTCAGGTAATGACGGATAGTCGTTAGTCAGAGGTCTAAGTCAAAATGAATTCAACTTTTGACTCAAGACTTAGAACTTTCGACTTAATACGGCATCAGCGGTTCCCAACTGGCCATGTTAATCTTTAAACGATATGATAAAGGTAGCCCCTTCGTTAGGTTTGCTTTCGATGGTAATTTGTCCGCCAAGGCTGGTAATATGGTTATAAACCAAATATAGCCCTATACCCTTGCTATCATGATGGTGATGAAACGTTTGGTGAAATCCAAATATTTTATCCTTAACGCGATCCATGTCGAATCCTAAACCATTATCGGCAAATATTATTTGCTTTAAACCCTTATAAATTCTAAAGCTGATATCGATAACCGGGGCAACTTCAGGGCGCGCGTATTTAATGGAATTGGTAATCAGGTTTAAAAAAACACTTTCGAGGTAAGCCTTGTTGAAATTGATAGTACAATCGCCGGCAATGCTATAGTTGATGGTAACGCCTGAATCTTGTATCAACGAACTAACCGAACGCAGAACGGTATTTAACGAGTTGTTAACATTGATATTCTCCAGGTGAACATTCAGGCTGTCTTTCTGGCTCAAAACGTCTACATAATTATTAAGCGTCTCTTTCAGGCTTTCTGAAGCCGATCTGAGCATGCCAATAAGCTCAACGGTCTCTGCATCCTGTATTTTTGAAATATCAATAAAATTAAAAACGGATAACAGGTTACTTACCGGTGACCGGAGATCATGCGATGTAGTGTAGGTAAGCTGTTTAAGGTCATCGTTTATTTGAGTCAGGCTGGTTATCAAATTGTTGCGTTCAGCCTCCTGCCTTTTTTTTTCGGTAATGTTTTTGGCTATAGCAAAAACAAGTTGTTCGCGGTCAACAGGCATCGACGTCCAGGCGAGCCAGACAACCTCTCCGCTTTTGGTTATGTAGCGGTTTTCGAAATTTAAAAGCGGGATCTCATGCCTGATGTTATCGCGCTTTTTTTCAGTTATAGTTTGATCGTCAGGATGAACAAAAAAGTTTATAGGTCTTGAAAAAAGCTCCTCATTGGTATACCCCAATGTTTTTGAAACCGCCGCATTAATTCTTTTAAAGTAGCCATCATAACCGGCAATGCAGAAAAGATCAGCCGACAACTCGAAAAAACGTTCAAAATTAAAATCGGCCCCGGTATTTATCTCAAAACGATTTATCATGTAGTATACAATTGGCATAGCTGTCAAGGGGGGCAGCTATTATTGTGTTTTGGTTATACGGTAAGGAGAATGAAATAGTTTGTTTTGGAATATGAAGAATTTTCAGTTGGTTTTCAGGCTGATATTTCAAGATTGAGAAATCTCTTAAAAAAATAAAAGCCGCCCAGACCTTGCGTCGGGCGACTTTCAACCTAAACCTTATCACAATTAAACCGGTAAGGATTACCAGTTCATATATACCTGTACAATTACTATACCAAAAATTAAAACTTCGTAAATTTTTTTAGCAAGTTGGCATTATATGCCTATACGAGTTAAAAACGGTGGTTAAAAAATAAATATCAATTAAAAAAAAGCTGGTATTAGTTAATTGTAAACTTTTGCGTACTACATGGTAAACACTTTAGGCCTGTTTTGTCGGTTTTTTTCTACGCAAATAACTGTCTGATAAAAATAAGGCCAATACAACGTCAAACATGATAAACCATTTAAATACCGGGCTGGTAAAAATATTGGCGGCATTTGGCAGTTTTATAGCAGCCGGCAGTTTAACTTTAACATCAAAAGCCGAAAGCTGCGAATGAGTGTTGGCAAAAGCGAACACCAGCAAAGCCAATATGGTAAAAATAAAGAAAACAGCTATGCCTATAATAATACGTTTATCAATAGCCGCTTTAAGTGGCTGGCGCGCGTTTTCGGTACGGATGGTTTCCATCACGTTATACGTAAATGCCATTGATGGTTCGTCAAGCTCCATGGCTGCAAATTCCAGGTTTAGCTGCATCAGTTCCTGGTATTTTTTGTTATAGGCCTCATCCTGCTCAATAAGGCGGGCAATGGCATCCTGCCCGGCCGGCGTGCAGTTGCCGTCAATGTAGTTCCAGAGTTCTTCTTCTATGGTATTCATATCAGTTCTTTAACCTCATGTTTTAAATTACGCTCCAGCTTATCTTTCAAACGCTGGCGCGCCCTGAATAGTTTTACCTTAACCGTATTGGCCTCCATCCCCAAAGTTTGGGCAATTTCTTCCAGTGATTGCTCGCCTTTATAAAACAAGGTTATAATGGTAGCATCATCGGGCAGTAACTGCGCTATGGCCTGATTAAGGTAAAACGATCTCGATTTATTCTCTACGTTGTATACATCATAAGCCGACTCGTTGTTTTCAACCTGTATAAAGGTAGCTTCGTCATCTATCGAATCGGTTGCTACTCTTTTCTTTCGTAAAAATGTCATAGCTGTATTATACACAATAGTGTACAGCCATGTACTGAATTTTGATTGCCCGCCGTATGTTGCCAGCGCGCGGTACGCCTTTATAAAACAGTCCTGCGCAATCTCTTCAGCATCCTCGCGGTTTTTTGAAAAACGCAAAGCAAGTGTAAAAACAAACCGCTGGTGCCGCTTCACCAGGTCGGCATATGCCGATTGGTTACCCGCCAGTGTTTGTTCAATAAGATCGATATCTGAAAGCTTGCTTTGCATGTGTTACAACCTCTCTGACAACAAGACTTTTACTTAGGTTACAGTAAGGTAGGAAAAAATGTGCAGATTCCAGATGTGCAGATTTCAGATTCGCTAAAAAGGGCGCCAAGCAAAAGGCCCTCCATGTATGGAAGGCCTCTTTTGCTTTCATCATCTGCATATCTGAAATCTGCATATCTGCACATCAAGGCCCTTCGGGCCTTTAATTCCGCCTGTTAAACAAAAACGAAGCGTAATAAAGCAATGTTGCCAGCGAGCTAAGCGCGGCTACAACGTAGGTCATGGCCGCCCACCAAAGGGCGTCTTTAGCCTGTTCATGCTCCTCTGTAGTTTGTACAATACTATAGTTATTGTTAAGCCAGGCCAGTGCGCGGCGGCTGGCATCAAACTCTACCGGCAGGGTTATAAAGCTAAAAAAAGTAACCAATGCCAGTGCGGCCACACCTATGGCCAATACAAATGGATTGTGCGAAAAAATGAGCAGCATTACACCAATAAGCAGTGTCCATTGTGTTAGCGTTGATGCAATGTTAATAACCGGTACCATAGCCGACCGGAAACTAAGCCACGCATAAGCCTGGGCATGTTGTACGGCGTGGCCACACTCGTGGGCGGCAACGGCAGCCGCGGCAACGCTGCGGCTGTAAAAAACATCCTGGCTCAGGTTAACGGTTTTGGTTTCGGGGTTATAATGATCGGTAAGCTGGCCTTCAACACATATTACCTGTACATCAAATATGCCGTGGGCGCGCAGCATTTTAACCGCTACCTCCTGGCCCGACAGGCCGGATAGCAAACCAACTTCTGAGTAGTGTTTGAATTTACTCTTAAAACGCCACTGTACTATAAAGCTAACAATGGCAACCAGGATCATCAGGAACCAGGCAGAGTTATATCCAATATAGGCTGTTATAAACGATAAGTGATTCATTTGTTAAGTCAAAATTAAAAAGTCAAAATTCAAAAATGATTGGCATGCGGTAGGCCGCTTAAGCTTAGTGTGTATACGTACTTTCACATGCATTTATAACTTATCACATTCAAAAACCATTCCGTACCAAATACGCATGTTAAAAAGTAATGCCTACAGAGATAGGTTTTGATTTTTGAATTTTTCACAATGTGTTTATTTTTTTTATGGTGTTCAAGAGTGCTGCGCAATTTTTACTTTTGAATTAAAAAAAATGTTTTCCTACTGGGAGCGAACTTCTTTTATTGATAACGCCGATATAATTATTATCGGCAGCGGCCTGGTGGGTTTAAGTGCCGCCCTGCATTTAAAAAAGCAACAGCCATTGCTTAAAGTACTGGTGCTTGAGCGCGGCTTTTTACCAAGCGGGGCCAGTACTAAAAACGCTGGCTTTGCCTGTTTTGGTACAGTTAGCGAGCAAATTGAGGTAATAAACCGCTCGTCAGAAGCAGAAGCTATGCATTTGGTTGATTACAAATGGCGAGGCCTGCAGCGCCTGCGGCAAAACCTTGGCGATAAGAATATCGACTACCATCAACACGGCGGGCACGAGCTGTTTATGGTTGATGAACCCCAGGCCGCAAACATAGCTTTGGATAAGGTTGATCATCTCAATAAATTATTGCAGCCAATTATCGGAACAACTGACATTTATGCAGTTGCGAATGAAAAAATTGCAGATTTTGGCTTCAATAATGTGGCCAACATAATTTATAACCACTTTGAAGGCCAGATTGACACCGGTAAAATGATGCGGACTTTATTGTATAAAGTGTATGAGTTGGGAGTGCTGGTTTTAAATAACGTACAGGTATTGGCAATTGAGCACGAGGCCGCTTGCGTTAGGCTGCAAACTACACAGGGTAGCTTTAAAGCAGGCAAGGTAATACTGGCAACAAATGCATTTGCCGGCCAGCTGTACCCGGAATTGGATGTAGTGCCCGGCAGGGGCCAGGTATTGGTTACAAAACCTGTAGATGGTTTAAAACTGAAGGGTACCTATCATTTTAATGAAGGGTACTATTATTTCAGGAACATTGATAACCGTGTGCTGTTTGGCGGCGGCCGCAACCTGAATTATAAGGCCGAAGAAACCTGGGAGTTTGGGCATACAGATGAGGTTAAGGAAAAACTCTTTTCCTATTTGGCCGAAGTTATCCTCCCCGATCAAAAAACCGAGGTTGATTACTGGTGGAGCGGCATCATGGGCTTCGGCGAACAACTAAGCCCGATAGTGAAAGCTATACAGCCCAATGTTTTTTGCGCGGTACGCTGTAACGGCATGGGCGTAGCCATGGGAAGTCTGGTTGGCGAAGAGGTAGCCGAACTGGTATTTCGCGATATTTAACAATAGTAAATGCAAATCCAATTACATTGGGAGCGGCACACCAATGACGCGCAGCAAATGACCACGCAGCGAATGACTAACTAATTAGCCAGAAAAGCGTACCTGTCATCGGCAAACGTGTTGCCTTGTTTTACATCGCCGGTTTCATAGCCTTTTTTAAACCAGTATACGCGTTGCGCGCTGGTACCGTGGGTAAAGCTGTCTGGTTCCACATGTCCCTGGCTTTGTTTTTGCAAACGGTCGTCGCCAATGGCGTTAGCGGCGTTCAGGGCATCTTCTATATCTTTTTCGTTAATTACTTTGTTGATGCTTTGCTCATAATGGGCCCAAACACCCGCATAAAAATCGGCCTGCAGCTCCAGCTTTACCGACAGTTTATTGTATTCGCGTTCGCTCATCCGGCTGCGGGCCTGGTCCATTTTTGCACTTACACCCAGCAGGTTTTGCACATGGTGCCCCACTTCGTGCGCTATCACGTAGGCATTGGCAAAGTCGCCACCCGCGTCAAAACGCGTTTTAAGCTCGTCGTAAAAACTCAAATCTATATAAACTTTGGCATCGCCGGGACAATAAAACGGCCCGGTGGCCGAGCTGGCATTCCCACAAGCCGATTGTACATAATCGGTAAATAAAACCAATTTAGGGTCCCGGTACTGCCGGCCCATATCTGCAAAGAGTTTGCCCCAGATATCTTCAGTATCCTTAAGTACCACGCGTACAAATTTTTTACCGTTGTCTTCAGGTGCATTTGGGTTTTGCGATTGTTCGGTTTGCTGTTGCTGGTCGCCGCCGCTCTGGTTAAGCAGCTGCGATGGGTTAATCCCGGTAAACATATAAATTACAGCCCCTATCAGGCCCAGGATCCCGCCGCCAATTGCTATACCGCGACCACCGCCGCTGCCACGCTGATCTTCTACATTATCGCTTTCGCCCCTGCCAAACCATTGCATAATTTTGTGATTTTTTTTAGGGGTAACATTTTATTGCGGGATAATGTTTGCGTGCGTTGTATTTACAACAAATCATTAATCTTCTGACCCCATCCCTTTAATGGCTTCATTTTCGTGAAACCAGTTTCAAAATAAAAGGCCATCCTTAAAACTTAGGACGACCTTTTTATTTGTTCAAAAAACTCCCTTTCAGGGGCACCGGGGGCTTACTTTATCTCAAACACCGCATTTATCTGCAGGCTGATCTTGATCTTTTTAAAGTCGATGTCGGATTGGGGGGCATCGGCAACGGCAGCTTTATACATCATAGTGTTGTATTGGCGTGGCTGAGGGAAACTGCTGTTATCGGTTTCGATAATATTGAGCACGTCGCCCAGTTTGTTGCCGAGTCCGCTGAGTAAAAAGGACGCCTTATCCCGGGCGGAGAGCAGGGCTTTAAGCTTCAGCTCGTTTTTCAGCTCGTTTATTTTTGAATAATCGTAGCTATCGATGTTGGTTGATTGAATTCCTTTGGGATCTATTTTAGATACAATCTGGTTAAACTTGTTCAGGTCTTTTATCCGCAGTCCATATTGTTTGCCGGCTAAAAAATCTGGCTGTCTCTTTTTTTGGACGGCGTTATTCCAGGCCGAAACATTGTTGACAGTAAAATCGGCCGCCGGTATGCCCGCATCCTTAACCGCTTTTTCAAGCTGATCTTCAAGGTCCGAGATCTGGATGTGTTTTTTACCATCCATATATTCCTGCAGCGATATCGTAACGTTGATAATATCAGGGGTAACTTCCTGCTCGGCCAGGCCGGTAACTTCAATTTTTCGGCGCAAATCAACAGCCTGCGCAAAGGCTCCGTAAGTAAATGTTAGCAGGGTAGCAATGATGAATAGCTTCTTCATGGTGTAATGTGTATATGGTTATTTTTGTTTGTATGACTGTAATGACGGGCAAATAGTTTAATATGTAACAGCCCGGGCTATTTAAATGTTGGCACGCCCGGTTAAAAAACAACAAAGCCCGGTCTTTCGATGCGGGCTTTGTTGTTAAAAATATATTTTATAATAAGATACAAAATAGAAAGATCCCATTCATGGGACGGGTGGGCTACGCTTTCACGCGCTCCACATACGTTCCGGTAGCGGTATCAACTTTTACCTTATCGCCAATGTTAATGAAAAGAGGCACACGAATCTCGGCACCGGTTTCTACCGTGGCATTCTTTTGGGCACCACTCGAGGTATCACCTTTAACGGCAGGCTCGGTATAGGTAATTTCCAACTCGGCTGATCCCGGGATTGAACCCATGATTGGCTCATCGCTTTCAAAGGCAACAATAACGTTCATTCCCTCTTTTAAGAACTTAACCGCCGGGCCAAATAAAGCTTTGGGCACGTTATGCTGATCGTAAGTGGCGTTATCCATTACTACTAATGAATCGCCATCCTCATATAAATATTGATAATCGTTGGTTTCAACACGGGCTATATCAACCTCCTCGTCGGTACGAAAACGGTATTCAACTAATTTTCCGGATTTTACGTTACGCATACGGGCCTGGTAAAATGCGCGCAAGTTACCTGGTGTACGGTGCAAAAACTCTTCTACCTGCACTAACTCGCCGTTAAAGCGAAGCACATTTCCATTTTTAACATCTGATGCTTTGGCCATAAAATAATATTGAGGAGCAAAATTAGAAATTTGATTTGAGATGTGGAAAAGTAGATTTGAGATATTAGACGTGAGATTTGAGATTTTTGGAGCATGCGAAAAATTTAGGCACTTTTTGGACGAAGGTCCCACCTTGCAATCCTAAAAAATGAGATTTGAAATAACTGCCAAACCCGCAGCTGTCTCAAATCTCACATCTAATAGCTCAAATCTTACAACGTAGCTATATCAATCACGAAACGATACCTCACATCACCCTTTTCCATGCGGGCGTACGCAGTATCAATATCTTTGATGTCTATCATTTCAATATCTGAAACAATTCCGTGTTCGGCACAAAAATCAAGCATTTCCTGGGTTTCGGCAATTCCGCCAATGCCCGATCCGGCAAGGCTTTTACGGCCACCCAACAGGCTAAACGCCTGCACACTGGCAGGCTCTGGTGGTACACCTACGCAAATATGTACGCCATTGGTGCGCAGCAACGACAGGTACATGTTAAAATCATGCGGTGCCGATACGGTATCCAAAATAAAATCAAAAGAGTTTTTGGCAGCTTCAATTTGTTTTGGGTCGCTGGTTACCACAAAATGATGCGCACCTAATGCTTTTGCATCAGCCTCTTTGCCTGGTGATGTGCTCAAAACAGTAACTTCGGCACCAAAAGCAACACCAAATTTAACGCCCATATGGCCCAAGCCGCCCAAACCTAAAACAGCAAGTTTATGGCCTTTACCAACTTTCCAATGCCTTAACGGCGAGTAAGTAGTTATGCCGGCGCACAGTAGCGGCGCTGTGGCGGCAAGGTCAAGTTTGTCAGAAATATGCAGTACAAAATCTTCGTTAACCACAATACTGTTGGAGTAACCGCCGTACGTTGGTGTTTTATGGTCCTGCTCCAGACCGTTATATGTTTGCGAGCTGCCGTTTAAGCAGTATTGCTCCAAATCCTGTTTACAGTTTTCGCAAACCCGGCATGAGTCAACCATGCAACCTGTTCCGGCTAAATCGCCAACTTTGAATTTTTTTACATGGTCGCCAACTTTGACAACCCTGCCAACAATTTCATGACCTGGTACCATCGGGAAAATACCCGGGAACCAATCGTTCTTAATCTGGTGCAGGTCGCTGTGGCAAACACCGCAAAATAAAATATCAAATTGCACATCATGAGGCCCAACTTCCCGGCGCTCAAAATCCCATGGGGCAAGATTGGTAGTTGGCGATTGCGCCGCGTATCCTTTAACTGGTATCATAAGTAGTTGTTATTTTTGATTACCTAAAGGTACGGGAATAGAATTGAGATGTTTGATATGAGATTTGAGATTTATTAAAGTAGTTATAGCATTATGACAAAAATATGTTTAGGGCTATCCCCTTTCCCCCTGAATAACCCGTGCAATAAATTGACCGTCATTGCGAGGAACGAAGCAATCCCCTACATGCCAAGCGGCCTTGCAAGTTCTCCACTAACATGGTTCGGGATTGCTTCGTTCCTCGCAATGACGCTACTTTTGGGTATTGGGTTTATCTAATTTTTATAATCCGATATACTCAGCCTATGCTTGCAAAAGCCATACTCGTGCTCCTGGTTGGAGCAAATGATGGTGAGCCGGCCAGTTGCAAAACGCTCAACCAGGCTTAAATACCAGTCAACGCCCTGGGCATCCAGATTTGATGTGGGTTCATCAAGCATCAGCATGGGCGTATCGGAGCAAAAGGCAAGGATCAGTTTAAGGCGTTGTTTCATGCCCGATGAAAAGTAACGAATAAGCTTATGCTCGCTTTTGGGGAGATTTAATAGTTCGATTAGTTGCTTTTTATCAAGCCCCAGTTTGTAGTTTTTAAATTTGAAATGAAAATCGACCATTTCGCTTAGCGTAAATTCTTCAATCACTTCCAGGTATGGCGCAGCAAGGCTCAGGTAGTTAAACACCTGCGAAATCTCGATAGGTTTATCCTGGAGGGCATAATTTATTGTGCCGATAGATGGCGACAGGCTCCCGTTTAAAACCTGTAGCAAGGTAGATTTGCCCGACCCATTAGGACCAAGAATAGCGTATGATTCGCCGGGAGTGAACGTATGATCAACCCCCCTGAAAATCCAGTCGCGGTTAAAGCGGCGGCCGATGTTGTTGAGGGTGATGGTCATTTGGAAGATTTAGTCCATAGACCATAGTCGATGGTCGATAGTTGAATTATGATATGTAAAAAAAGAAAAAAGAACCATGGACTATCGACTATAGACCATGGACTTTCTTAAGAATTCCCAAACCCCTTCATGATACCTCTTTGCGAGTTTTGCAGGAAGTTGATGATCTCGTCGCGTTCAACACTTGGTGTAAACTCTGCTTCAATGATGTCAAGGGCTTTGCTGACGTTATATTTTTTAAGGAACAGGATACGATAAATCTCCTGGATTTCGGCTATGGTAGCAGCCGAAAATCCCCTGCGGCGTAAGCCTACGGAGTTAATACCCACATAAGATAATGGCTCGCGGCCGGCCTTGGTGAATGGGGGTACATCCTTACGTACCAACGATCCGCCCGAGATCATACTATGTGCGCCAATTTCTACAAACTGGTGTACGGCCGATGACCCGCCGATGAAAGCATAATCGTACACATTAATGTGGCCTGCCAACTGTACTGCGTTGGCAATAATTACGTTATCGCCAATAACACAATCATGCGCTACGTGTACATAAGCCATCAGCAGGCAATTGCTGCCTATGGTGGTGGTGTTTTTATCTAAAGCGGTACCACGATTAAGGGTTACGCATTCGCGGATAGTGGTATTATCACCAATAGATACCGTACTTTGCTCGCCCTTGTACTTTAAATCCTGTGGCGGTGCAGAGACTACGGCACCGGGAAAAATACGGCAGTTTTTGCCTATCCGGGCTCCATCCATGATTACGGAGTTGGAACCGATCCAGGTACCCTCGCCAATTTCAACATCCTTGTGAATGGTAACAAAAGGTTCAATCACCACGTTATCGGCAATTTTTGCCTGTGGGTGTATATATGCTAAAGGCTGGATCATGCTTCGTTTCCTTTTACTTTTACAATTTGTGCCATTAACTCGGCCTCAACAACAACCCGGTTACCTACCATACCAACACCCTTCATGGTTGCAATACCACGGCGGATTGGCGCCAGCAGATCGCAAATGTAAATAATGGTATCGCCCGGCACTACTTTACTTTTAAAGCGCGCGTTCTCGATCTTTAAAAACAGGGTCAGGTAATTTTCCGGGTCGGGTACGGTGTTTAACACCAATATACCGCCCGTTTGTACCATACCTTCAATTTGCAATACGCCTGGAAATATTGGTGCGCCCGGGAAGTGACCTTTAAAAAACTCCTCGTTAATGGTTACGTTTTTAGCCCCTACCACATGGTTTTTGGTCAGTTCCAATATTTTATCAATCATTAAAAAAGGCTGCCTATGCGGCAACAAGCCCATAATCTCAACGGTATCATACACCGGTTTAGCATTGGCATCGTAAACTTTAACCTGTTTACGGCTTTTTTCTTTTTTAATCAGGGTCTTAATTTTTTTAGCAAAGGCTACGTTAGCAGCATGACCGGGGCGGGCAGCCATAATATGGCCTTTAAGCGGCACGCCAACCAAGGCCAAATCGCCAATCATATCCAGCAGTTTGTGCCTGGCGGGCTCGTTTTGGTGGCGTAGTTCGGCATTGTTTAAAATACCTTGCGGCGCAACACTAATGTCCTTGCGGTTAAACAACTTGGCCAGGTGGGCAAGCTCTTCTTCGTCAACTTCTTTATCAACAACCACGATAGCGTTGTTTAAATCGCCGCCTTTTATCAGGTCGTGCTTTAACAGCATTTCAAGCTCGTGCAAAAAGCAAAAGGTACGGCACGATGCAATTTCTTTTTTAAACTCGGTAATGCTCGAGATACTGGCATGCTGGCTACCCAATACCTGTGAGTTGTAATCAACCATACAGGTAAAGCGGTAATCGTCTAAAGGCATGGCAACCATTTCTACCTTACGATCAGGCTCGGAGTAATGGATATTGTAAGGTATGTGGTAATATTCGCGGTCTGCTTCCTGCTCGGTAAAACCTGTTTCGGTTATGATGTCGACAAACTGGATAGAACTGCCATCCATTATAGGCGTTTCCGGGCCATCCATATCAATCAGCACATTATCTATCTCCATACCTACCAAAGCAGCCAATACGTGCTCGACAGTATTCACGGTAGCCCCATTTTGAGAAATGGTAGTGCCACGCGATGTGTCAGTTACATTATCAACGTCGGCATCAATTATTGGCGAGCCTGGTATATCAATCCTCCTGAATTTATAGCCGTGGTTCTCTGGTGCCGGGTTAAAGGTCATGGTTACCCTTTGACCGGTATGCAGGCCGGTACCCGAAACCGATACAGGTGATTTAATGGTTCTTTGTTTTACATTCATATTATTGGTCATTGGGCATTAGTCATTGGTGAACAGTTCAGATAGTCATCAAGCAAAAACCCAATGACTAATGACCAATGACTAATGACTGTCCCTCTTTAATTCTGCTATTATTTTTTCTAATTCGTTTATTCTTTTCTCCAATTCGGGAAGGCGGCTTATGACCACGTTTGAACGCATGTTTGCGCTGTATAGCGTAGCCGGCGTACCGGCCCATTTTTTTCCTTCCTCGGCAATAGTTCTGCTAACACCCGACTGTGCCTGGAACTGCGAACGGTTTGCAATGCTGATGTGACCAACCAAACCAACCTGGCCGCCCATAATCACATTCTCGCCAATTTTAGTGCTTCCCGAAATGCCCGCTTGCGCGGCAATTACGGTATTTGCACCTATCTCTACATTATGGGCTATCTGTATCAGGTTATCCAATTTTACGCCTTTGCGTATCACTGTCGATCCCATGGTTGCTCTGTCGATAGTGGTATTTGAACCAACCTCAACATCGTCTTCCAGGATAACGTTACCTATCTGGGCTACTTTAGTGTAAGTGCCATCAGGATTAGGGGCAAAACCAAAACCATCGCTTCCAATAACGGCACCGGAGTGTACAATAACATTATCGCCTATCACACAATCAAAATAAACCGTAACGCCCGAAAATAAGGTAACGTTGTTACCAATGGTTACATTATCAGATATGTTAACATTGGGATAAATTTTGCAGTTATCGCCAATTTTTGCGTTAAGGCCGATGTAGGCAAATGCCCCTATGTAAGGCTCGGCGCCAATCTGGGCTGTTGGATGTATAAAGCAAGGTTGCTCGATACCTTTTTTGTTAAGCTTA
The DNA here is from genome assembly GCF_028736215.1 of Mucilaginibacter sp. KACC 22773. NCBI lineage: Bacteria > Pseudomonadati > Bacteroidota > Sphingobacteriia > Sphingobacteriales > Sphingobacteriaceae > Mucilaginibacter > Mucilaginibacter oryzagri. The sequence goes on along the minus strand of NZ_CP117883.1, from coordinate 7,292,897 downwards.
AACGTGTTGTACTTCTCCAACAATACCGAAAACGCGCTGTAGGCATTCTCAACCCGGATAAGCGTGGCCGTTACCGGGCCGGTAAGTTGTAAATCATTATTGACAATAACTACAGAAGCATTGGTAGTATATAAATACTGCTCATATTTGGGGTTGGCCAAAAAAGAAAGGCTGCCGGCGGCCCCTTCTTCTATTTTAGCTAACTGACTAACGGTAACCGAAGGGTCACCTTCCACCGTTCCGTTAAGCAGAAAACTTATATCCTGGGCAGTAAATTGCATCGACAAATTTAAATGTTATAATTAAAGCAGCAAATATTAATTGTGAGTGGTGAGCGGTGAGTAGTGAATGGTTAGGAAAATCATTGTCAACCATTCACTACTCACCGCTCTCCACTCACTAAATCAGTTCCTTACTATAGCAAAGTATGTATTTTTTTACGGTTTTTGCTAATGCCTCTAAATTAGAGTTGTCGCTGGCCGTTGTAATGTCATGTACATGGCCATCTTTCATCAATATGCCTATGTTGCCATCGCCGGCGGTATAGGCATTATTACGTATAGATGTAGTAAAAACAAAGTATCCGGCATCCTGCTCGCTTATGCTGTATTTTTTCATCGCCTTTTTTATAAGGGAGTTTACAAACTCCTTATCGGGGCGCTTATTGCTGATATCTACATGATACAACTTACGCTGCACCAGGTTTTGCGCCAGGGTTGATAGTATAAAATCGTTATGCCCCGCCCAAACTTTTACGGCTGCCATAATATCGGTATCATCCAAACTGGCAAAAGTTTCCAGGTGATGGTCCTGGTTCATAAAGGCTTCTTTGCTGATGCCTCCTTTTATAAAATGCTTTAACGCAGGTGTAGCAAAAAGGTCTTCGCCTTTCAGGGTAAGCTCGCGGCAGCGTTTAAATATCTTCACCAACAACTCTTCGCCGGCAATTACGGTTTTGTGCAGGTAAACCTGCCAGTACATGAGCCTGCGGGCAATTAAAAATTTTTCTATCGAGTAAATGCCCTTCGCATCAACTACAATATGATCGTCCTTAACATTCAACATTTTGATGATCCGTTCGGAGCTGATCACCCCTTCGGATACACCGGTAAAAAAGCTATCGCGGTTAAGATAATCCAACCTGTCCATATCCAACTGGCTTGATACCAGCTGATGCAGAAATTTACGGGGGAAAGTATTGTTAAATATACTTATAGCCATGGTTAAACGGCCATTAAACTGCTGGTTGAGTTTGTTCATCAGCATAGATGAGATATCCTCATGATCAATCCCCTCAATAATGGTACGCTCCAGGGCGTGCGAGAATGGACCATGGCCAATATCGTGCAGCAATATAGCAATGGTAACCGCCTCTTCTTCTTCGTCGCTTATGTTGTGGCCTTTGTTGCGCAGGGTTTCTATAGCGGTGTCCATTAGGTACATAGCACCTATGGCATGATGAAAACGGGTGTGCAGCGCGCCGGGATAAACCAGGTGCGTCATCCCCAATTGCTTAATGTACCTTAACCGCTGAAAGTAAGGGTGTTCAATCAGGTCGAATATCAGTTCGGTTGGAATGCTGATAAAACCGTAAACCGGATCGTTTATTATTTTCTTTTTGTTCAATGGATTAAGTAAAGTGCAAAAATGTAAAACAAAGGTAAAATAAGCCGGTGATGTTTGTTAAATTTTGTTAATACCTTTACTAATCAACAACAAAAGCGTCTCTTTGGGGTTTACTGTCTGAATCAGAATTGCCAGAATTTAAGAATTAACAGAATATAACTGATTAAAAACAGGATATTTGACTTAACTTAATCTTATTCGCCAAATTCAATAATTCTGAAAATTCTCAAATCCTGAAAATTCTGATTCAGAATATTTTTAATCCAGATACTATGCAAGATACCACCATTTTATGGGCTGATGACGAAATTGACCTGTTACGACCACACATATTGTTCTTAAGCGAAAAAGGCTATAAAGTTACCACCGTAACCAATGGCAACGATGCTGTTGATACTTTCAAAAGCGGCTATTTCGACCTTGTTTTTTTAGACGAGAATATGCCGGGCCTTACCGGGCTGGAAACACTGCAGCAAATAAAAAACATCAATAATGATGTGCCTATTGTGCTGATAACCAAAAACGAAGAAGAATATTTGATGGAAGATGCCATCGGCTCAAAAATAGATGATTACTTGATTAAGCCGGTTCACCCCAAACAAATACTGCTTACCATTAAAAAGCTAACGGAAAATAAACGCCTGGTAACCGAAAAAACTACTATGGCCTATCAAATGGACTTCCGCACGCTGGGCATGACGCTGAACGATAACCTGAGCCATCAGGAATGGGTTGACGTTTATAAAAAACTCATTTATTGGGAGCTGGAACTGGAAAAACTGGAAGATGCAGGCATGCACGAGATTTTGACCATGCAAAAGGCCGAAGCCAACATGCAGTTTTGCAAATTTATTGAGCGCAATTATTTAAACTGGATAAAAAATCCCGATTCGGCGCCTACAAGCTCCCCGCAGTTGTTTAAAAAGAAGGTGTTCCCTAAAATGGATGGCAAAGGGCCGCTGTTTTTTATATTGATAGATAACCTTCGTTACGATCAGTTTAAGATCATCAACCCTATCATCTCCGAATATTTCAGGATGGAGGAGGAGGATACTTACTACAGTATTTTACCTACAGCAACGCAATACGCCCGTAATTCTATTTTTAGCGGCCTTATGCCTTTAGATATGGAAAAACGCTACCCGCAAATGTGGCAAAATGATGAGGATGAAGGTGGTAAAAACCTTTACGAATCGGAATTTGTTGCCGATCATTTAAAGCGCGTTTTACGCCGCGACTGCAAGTACTCGTATCACAAAATTCTAAATATCGATGAAGGCCGTGCGCTGAATGAGTCGGTTAGCAACCTGATGAACAATGAGCTGAATGTAGTTGTTTACAACTTTGTTGATATGCTATCGCACGCCCGTACCGATATGCAGATGATACGCGAGCTGGCAAGTGATGATGCGGCTTACCGGTCATTAACACTCTCGTGGTTTGAGCATTCGCCCCTGTTTGATCTGTTGAAGTTTTTGGCCCAGAAACAGGTGCGTGTAATTATTACAACCGACCATGGCACCATCCGCGTAAAAAACCCAAGCAAAATTGTTGGCGACAGGAATACCAATACCAATTTACGTTACAAACAAGGCAAAAACCTGAACTATAACGCTAAAGAAGTGTTCCACATCCGCAATCCGCACGATGCTATGTTGCCCAAGCTGCACTTAAGCTCGAGCTTTGTATTTGCCAAGGAGGATAGTTATTTTGTGTACCCGAACAACTACAATCATTTTGTTAACTTTTATAACGAAACCTTCCAGCACGGGGGAATTTCGTTGGAAGAGATGATCATTCCGATAGTAACTTACGGGCCGAAGTAGGAAGTCAGCTACTCCCCCCAGTGCCTTTGGTTAACCCTTGCATTGGAGGTATTCACCCTATAGTTTGCGCCCGTGCCGGGCGTACAAAAAAAGAAAAACCTGGTCGCAAAGGCCAGGTTTTTCTTTTTAAATCTATCTTAACTATTATATTATTGAGCCGATTGTTTAGCTTGGTTTTTCATTGTTGAGTTGGCAACAATTACAATTTCCACCCTGCGGTTTTTTGAACGTCCATCAACTGTTGTGTTATCGGCAATTGGCTCTGTTTCACCTTTGCCCGAAGTTTGCAGGCGTGATGCAGGAACATTTTGGGCCGCGATGTACGATTTTACAGCTTGAGCCCTTTGAATGGATAAATCCATATTATGCGCGTCGCTTCCTGTATTATCTGTATGGCCAACAATTAAAATATTAGTTTCGGGGTTATTTTGAAGCGATACAGCCAGTTTTTGCAAATTGCTTTGCGCTTCGGCTTTTAAAGCCGATTTGTCGGTATCAAATAAAATGCCCGAGTCAAATTTCACCAGGATACCTTCGCCTTCGCGGGTTACCGTAGCACCGGGAACTGTTTGTTTAATTTCCGCAGCCTGCCTGTCCATATTTCGGCCAATAAATGCGCCTGCGGTACCACCAACGGCGCCACCAATAATAGCACCTAAAGCAGTGTTACCCGCAGCCTTACCAATAAAAGCGCCTACAGTACCACCGGCACCAGCGCCAATAGCAGCCCCTTTTTGTGTTTTGGTTAATGAATTACAGCCCGAGCCTAATATTCCAACCGTAGCTAATGCCAAACTGAAAGTTGCTACCTTAATTTTTAGAGATTTCATAATAATAATATGTATATATATACTTCCGTTTGCAAAGCAGGTGCCAAACGCAAAACTGGCATAAATTGACTGCCAATAAAGACAAATACACACTTCTGCTTTATTTTATTAACAATTACGAAAGTGGCGATTTGAAAAATGATTATTGTTTAGCCTTAATCTAATAGGCTGACTAATTTTTAGTACATAAATGTAAAATTCCCGATACAACAAGAGGAATACGAAGGGTTGATCAACTAACAATTATCAATGTAGCCGGAAAAATGAGCTTAAAAGTACTACCTACATCTTTTTCGGATACTACATCAACTTCGATATTGTGGAAGCCGGCTATAGATTTTACTATAGGCAGCCCCAGGCCGAAGCTATCCTGTTGCAGCGACTGGCGGAATTTTTTAAAGCGGTTAAATATCAAAGGCAGCGCTTCGGCATCTATTCCTATCCCGGTATCGGTTATGCTTATTATAAATTTATCATGTACGGCCACTGCCGCAACCCTGATGCTGCCATCCTCGCGGTTATATTTTATAGCATTGTTAATCAGGTTAAAAAACAGGTTAAAAAGCAGGAACTTATTAATGTTTACCATATACCAGTTATCGGGCACCGAAACTTCATAGCTTATGTTTTTATCCTGAAGGCGAATGGAGATTTCGTCATAAACATCCTGCAACAACTCACTTACCGAAACTTTATCTTCTTTTAAAAATTGCTCATTCTCAATTTGCGATATCAGGAGCAGGGTTTTAGTGATGCTTTTGAGCCGGTTAAGAATTTTTTGCATCTCCAGCAAACGTACTTTTAACTCGTCATTTATATCTTCCTCCTCAAACATGTTTTCAATTTTCGACTGAAGGATAGATATCGGGGTCATCAGCTCATGCGATGCGTTGGAGATAAATTCGCGTTCCTTATGAAATTTATCGGCAATAGTCTCAATCATATTGTGGATGCTCAGGTCAAGATGCTCAAAATCTGATGTAGTGGTGCGCACCTTTCGGTATGACTGGAAATTTGGGAACCTTTGGCCTACAAGCTTGGTTTTAATAATGATGCGTAATGGTTTAAGCACATAATTGGAGTAAACCTGGTCGGCAAGTACGGTGAGCAATATCATGCCTAATAATACCTGGAAAGCCAGGTTTTGCAGGGGGATGCTGGTTTCATCAAGGGTATCAACGCTTTTGCCAATTTCCAGGAGGTAATTTTTGTTTTTTACCTTAAAAGTATGGCTCAATATCCGGTACTCAAGCGTGTCGCCCTCGCTAAAAAGACGTTTACCACGTTGAATGGTATCTAAAAAATACTTTGGGTCAACCTCATCAAGGCTTATGTATTCATCTTTAAGCGGGAGGTAACTTCCATAGCCTTCGCCGTTTACTATATAAGTTTCAATGCCCTGGCTTTTAACAATTTGCAGCAGTTTGTTTTTTTGTTTTATCAGCTTACTATCAACGTAACTGCTACTTATGTTTTTAATCAATACAGGTACAAGCAATACAAAAAGTATCACAATCACCAGTTTTGATATGGCGTTAAACAGTGTAAGTTTTGTTCTTAATTTCAAATAATTAAGCGTTTATCTTTATTTTATATCCAAGCCCCCGCACTGTTTCCAACCAGTCGGGCGATGCAAATGCATTTAATTTTTTCCTGATGTTTTTAATGTGTGCATCTATATAATTGGAGTCGTAATCGTTGTTAACCACACTGCCCCAAATATGTTCACTTAACTGCATCCTGGTAAGCGTGCGGTTTTTATGCAGGATGAGGTAAGCAATCAGGTCGAATTCTTTTTTGGTGATGGTATTAACCATGCTTGTACCGTATGATATGGTGCGGTTGGTTAAATCAATCAGGAAACCATCCAGGTCTATAATATTATTTTTAACCCCAAACTTGCGGCGAATAATAGCTTGCATCCGGCTTTGCAGCTCAAGCAATGAAAATGGTTTGGGCAGGTAATCATCGGCACCCAGGTCAAGCCCTTTAATGCGGTCGTTGATTTCGGCGCGGGCGGTTAATATGATACAGGCCGCATCCAAACCCTGTTTTTTTACCTCTTTTAACAAATCGAGCCCATCGTAATCAGGCAAACCCAAATCTATCAGTATAAAATCATATAAATTGGTGGCAATTTTTTCTGACGCCGAAGCTCCATTATAACAAACCTCGCAGATGTAGTTATAATTGGTCAGAAATATCTCCAGTTCCTGTGCAAGCGCTTTTTCGTCTTCAATAATTAAAACATTCATGCGCTGGTATTAATAAAACAAGTAGAAGAATGTAAAGTTAAAAAACGATTCTTTATGGTTTTCGAGCATCCCCTCTACGTTAACCGGAATAGAATAACGCCATGAAGCCTCAAGGGTGTAATGGGGCCTGTTATAAGCAATGGGCACCTTAAAGCTGTAGTTAAGCATTTTAAACTTGCGGTTATACCGTGCGGAGTTTGCATCATCGTACACATATATGTTGTCAATATCCTGTTTAAAACGATGGTCTACAGAGTATCGCTGCACAAAATTTTGGGTTCCCGTTATAAAATTGAATGATGGATTAAATGAAAGGTAATCCTGATCATCAAAAATGCTCCAACTTGTTTCAATGTATTTGGAGTTTGTAACGGTAACAAAAAAATCGTTTGATTTGCCAAAAAGGTAGTCCGCAATAACGCTGGTTTTCAAAAACTTCCAATCATATGAGTTTTTCAGGTTAATATCATTTGACGAAGCCGATTTGATTACGTTGGCTTGCTTATTAAAAATAAACCGGGTATAGCTTACCGTGCCCGAAAACTTTTTAGACAGTTTGTAAAAGTATCCGCCGCCAACATCAACTTCATCAACCGGCGCATACCCCAAAACCTTTAATACCGAACCATACGCAAAAAAACCTTGTTTGCTGTTATAAATAACATCGCCGGTAACAAAGGGATATTTAACAGGGCTGGTACGTCCGAAAAAGAGGGCGTCGCTGCCATAATTCACCCCCACCGAAACAGATTTTTTCCTGATGATGGTATCTGTATCGGCCACAATATGGATGTTGCCACCGGTCAAAAACCGGGTGTTAATACCTGTGGCATATAAGGCATTACTGCCGGCAATAAAAAAAAATAAGCAAAGGTACTTCATCAAAAATTGGTAAATTGTTTGTTAACCACCTGTTTAATCGCCATTTCGTCGAGGTATTTCCGGCGGACGCTCCAGCCCTTCGGGCCGGCGCTGTCTTTTCGGCTTAGGTTTGGGCGCCACAGGTAGAGTGTTTTCATTCACCTTTGCGGGCTTGGCCTGCCGTTTTGCTTTAGCTACCTCTTTAATTTTATTTTTTTCTTCCTGCTCTTTTTTACTTTTTGATAACGTAGTATCGGCCGGTAAATTATGATGCTGCAACGTAACCGTATGATGGTATTCAACAGGATTTGATGGGCTGTTTGTAGTACCGGCATCAGATAAATGTGGCGTAAATATCAATAACAGTACAATATACGCAAACCACTTTACCATTGAGAGGAAGAAAAACTTAAAATTATATTCAAATATCGGTCAATATAAACAGTAATACCCAAATTGGGGGTACTGTTGATAACAATTATCACCTGTTTATTTAAGCAAGGGAAAATGCTTATACAAACAAGTGATTACACGCTTGCCGGAATAATTATGATTGGTTTAAAATAAATAAGATTAAAGGTTTTATATGCTGATGCCTTTTGACATATAAACGCGGTCCTGGTCGTCAATAATAACACAGGCAATTTGATTTAGCTGGTTAATTAAATACATGCCGGCGTTAATGCCAATGCTAATCATAGGAGATGCCATGGCATCGGCCAATTCGGCGGTTGGGCTAAGCACGCTTACGCTTTTAATTTCGCTTACCGGGAAACCTTTATTGGCACTGGCAATACTTTGAAATTTTTTCTTGCTGATGCTTGCATATTTTTCGGCATTTACCGATGTGGCAAACGCCATATTGCTAATGTTAAGGTGGGCAAATGGTTGTTTCCGCTGTTCCGGATCAGCAGTGCCTACCGTCCATGGTTTGTTATTAGGCTGTGTGCCCCAGGTTAGCAAATCGCCACCTGAATTAATAACGCCGCTGCTTACGCCATTCATTTGCAAAATAAATTTTGCCCTGTCGGCGGCGTATCCCTTACTGTTGGCTCCAAAGCCAATGCGCATACCTTTTTCCTTTAAAAAAATAGTTTGTTTGCCGGCATCAAGTACAACATTTTGATAGTTGGTTTGCATTACCGAGTATGGGGCCGTTTTAACAGTCACGTTTTCAACCGAAGTTGTATCGTTGCCGGTATTACCGGTGAAATAGGTAATATCAAAAGCACCGTGTGTAAGTTCAGATATCTGTAAAGCACGGCTAATTAACCTGAAAATTTCGCCATTGGCTTTTACCGGGGCCACACCGGCTTCGCGGTTAATTTGTTTAATATTGCTGTGGTCGCCAAAAGCCGAAAGCAGTTTTTCGACCCGGTTGATCTCGTCGATAGCGATTTCTATTTGTTCATTGGCCAATAAAGGATCACTTCCAACCACACTAATCTCAAATTTATCACCCATAGCGTGTACATTACGTTTGTAGGTGGTTAAATTGTTACCTAAAGTTTTTACTGCCAGCATAAAATAAATTTTTTATCGTCAAAAATCAAACTACTCTAATCCCGCTGTAGGATGATTTTGTTTATAACAAAAATGTTACCTCTCACCTCTACAACAACTAAGGTAGATTGCTTATATGAAAATAAGATGAAAACAAGATTGCGAATAACGTAAATCAGGGATTTGGCTATAAATTGGAGCAAATAGCAAGGAATAAAGACAAAAAAATGACACTTTTTTCAAATAGTCAGAAGGGCTATTTATTTCGCGCAAATACGCAAAGAAGTCAAGGCGCAAAGTATTTGTTTGTCTTTCTTTGCTCCTTAGGGCCTTCGCTTGAAAAAAATCCGCCTCTCAATCAATCAAAATATTCTCGCCAAATTTTTGCGACACGGTAGTGTTTTCCTTACCATTGATACTGATTACCAGCGAGTCGTCAAAAGGTATTTTTTCAATTAGCAGGATGTGGGTACCTATACCAATATTAAGCTTGATAAGGTATTGCAAAAACGAATTGCTGGTATCGCGCACGGCAGCCACGCGACATGCCGCACCAGGTTTAAGATCGGTTAACGTTACCGAAAATGATTTAGGCACCTTTCCGTTGGCTTTTGGAATGGGATCGCCGTGAGGATCATATTCAGGGAAGCCCAGGAACTTGTCAAGCCTATCGGCCAAAGTTGCATCGCTTATGTGCTCAAGTTCTTCGGCAATATCGTGGATCTCGTCCCAATGATAGCCCAGTTTTTCTAACAGAAACACCTCCCAAAGGCGGTGCCTGCGCACAATTAGTATGGCATCTTTTAAACCCTGCGGGGTAAGTTTTACGCCAACTTTTTTATCATAGGCAATCAGCTCCTTTTCGGTAAGCTTCCTGATCATATCAACTACCGAGGCGGGGTTATTACCCAGCGCTTCGGCTATAGCAGTTGGCGTTATTTTAACATCCTTTTGCTGTGCGATACGGTAAATGGCCTTTAGATAATTTTCTTCTGATAATGTATACATCCGTTATTGAACTGGGAACGTACAAACATAAATAAAAACCAGCCGGTTTGTAATAGTTAGGGATGCCTAAATATTGCCAACCCGTTTTAAACAAAACAGGCCTCCATGTTACCGGAGGCCTGTTTTGCTGTTTTTATTTGGTTATTAGTGATGACCATGACCACCGCCATGTTCTCCACCTCCACCATGATTGCCACGACCACCGCCGCCACCATGGTTGCCATGATCGCCACCAAAATGACCGCCGCCGTTGCCATGAAACTGTGGCCCGCGGCCACCATGGTTTCCATTATCGAAGTGGCCATTACCACGGGTGTACGCTACCCTACGGTCATGATTGCCTCTCCAGTAATTGGCATACCTGACATCGCGGCTGTTGCGTATAACAACCTGGTCATGACGGCCCCTGTAGCTGGCATACCTTGTTCTGTAAACATCGTTTCTTACCCATGGGGAGCGCTCATTAATTACCACTTTATAGCTGTGGTATAAGTCATAGTTACGATAACGTACCGGTAAATAGGCGCGGTGTACCCACACATTATTATCAAAGTATACATATTGATGTGTTGGCACATCATAGTAAGTATCAATATCGGGCATGTAATAATAATTGGCGTAATCATATCCAACAGGCCCCCAGGCCGGTTGGCTGCCTATGTTTACCCCTAAACTTACGCTTACCTGGGCACTGGCTGTTTTAATAACGAAGCAGCTTAATAATATAGCTGCCGACAGGATGATCTTTTTCATTTGTTTTGCTTTTTAAGTAGTGCCCCTTGTTAACCATCAATAGATTGCCAACAGGTAGCATTGTTTGGATGTATGACAATATTAAATCAAAAAAGTTTAATATAAATCAAACCTCCATGCGAGACGCATGGTCAATACACAAAAAACAGGCCCCCATTTTATCGGAAGCCTGTTTTGATTAAAAAAATTAGCAATCAAAAATTAATCTTTGTGGCCATGCCCTTTATTGCCATGGCTGGTTTTGCGTACTTCTTTATGTATAATTACCTTGCGCGAGTTGCCCCGGCCATTACCTGTCCAATGGTTTTTGTATTTAACCTCGCGGCTGTCGCGGATAATAGTTTGGTCATGTCTACCCCTATAGTTTGCGTATTTGGTACGGTAAACCGTGTTATGTACCCATGGCGTACGCTCATTAACTACCATTTTGTAGCTATGGTAAACATCGTAATTGCTGTAACGGGGCGGTAACGCAACCGAGTGCACCCATACATTATTGTTAAAATAAACATACTGATGCGCGTTTACATCATAATATGAATCAATGTCGGGCATATAGTAATAATCGGCCCTGTCATAACCGGTTGGCCCCCATTCGGGTTGGCTGCCAATATTAATATTTAAACTAATCTGGGCGCTTGCGGGCTTTATTGCTAAACAGCCTAAAAATATCGCGGCTGTTAAAATTATCTTTTTCATAGTGCTATCGTTTTTGTTTGGATGTATGACAATAGCCAACAGAAAAAGTTTAGTTTAAAGCATAGGCCGGGGGAGTAACTAATCAGTTACAATAATTTCAGAGGGGCTGAGTGTCAGTTGCGGAGTTTAGTTATTGTCGTCGTCGGTGTCTTTCTCGGCCGCAACCTTTTTACCTGCCATGGCCAGCATCGGTTTACCAATTACTTTGTAATTGCCTTCGCCTTTAAGGATGGATGCCAGCTGGGTTTTGTCCTGCATGGTTTTTACGGCCTGGGCCAGTTCTTTATCGTATTTAAAGTTTACTTCGTAGCGGCCCTTTTCGTAGTAATAGCGGGAGGCTATTTCGTTTTCAAGTATCTGCTTAATCTCGTCCTTATGTAGCTGAAGGTCGTTCTTTTTAGTAGCCATCAGCTTGGCTTTCAACACATCGTACTCCGCCTGTATGTCGGTAAACTGTTTTTCTTTGGTGGCTTCGGTCTTCAGGCTGTTCAGTACCTTTTCTGATGAGGTGGTGTAGTTGTAGTTTTTATCGGCCAGGTATTTCACAAAATCACCGTATTCGCCATCAGATAACACGAACGATTTTGTATCGGCTATTTTAGCATGCTTATCGCGGTAAACGGTGGCGTAATCAAATATCAGCAGCTTACCCACCAGCGCCTGGGTTACATTGGCAAATTTTTCCTGTTTAATAAAAATATCCGGGTAAATGGCGCTGCCGTCATAAACCGAGCGCCCATTTTTAGTTTTAAACTCGTGGATTAATGAATCGGCAACTTTAACCACGCTGCCATCGTCCTTACGATGTGTATAGTCCAGCTCCTGGATGCAACGGCCCGATGGGATATAATATTTGGCAATGGTAATTTTAACCAGGCTGTTATACGGCAGGTTAAAAGTTTGCTGTACCAGGCCTTTGCCATAGCTGCGTTGCCCAATAATAATAGCCCGGTCAAGGTCTTGTAACGAGCCGGCAACAATTTCTGACGCTGATGCCGAATGGCTGTTAACCAATACTACTAACGGCAGGTTTGGCTCAAGCGGCGTGCTTACGGTGCTGTAAGTAAAATTCTTTTCTTTTATTTTTCCTTTTTGCGATACCACTTCTACATCCTTCTGTACAAAAAGGTTTACGATTTTTACAGCCTCCTGCAAAATACCGCCACCGTTTGAACGCAGATCGAGGATGATGCCATTAGGGTTATTCTTTTTTAGGGTTACCAGGGCGTTGGTTACTTCTGCTGCCGAGTTTTCTAAAAACTTATCCAGCTTAATATAGCCCATATTACCCTGCACCATACCAAAGTAGGATACGTTTGGCTGTTTTATTTCATCGCGCAGCAGGTTTTTTTCAAAAGGCTGAGGAACATTATCGCGTTTAATAAAGAGCTTGATGGCCGCCCCTTTTGATCCTTTGAGCAAAAGGCTTACCTGGTCGTTGTTTTTTCCGTTAAGATCAATGTCGTTTATTTTTAGCACCTGGTCACCAGGGTGTATATCGCCCTTTTGCGCCGGGAAACCTTCAAATACATCAGATACGTATACTTTGCCGTTGCGGGTAAAAATGCTTGCGCCAATGCCGCCGTATTGGGTACTTACATAGTGCAGCTTATAATCTTCAATTTCCGACTCGGGTACAAATTCGGTATAGGGATCCAAACCATCCAGCATAGCATCTACGCCGGTTTTTACCAGTTTGGCCGAGTTAACGTTATCAACGTAGTTAATATTAACTTCTTTATAAACTGATGCAAAAACATCCAGGTTTTTCGAGATCTGGAAAAGGTCATCGTCAAAAGCCGCAACACCAACAGCCAGCGTTACAATGCCGGCAAACAAGCCTATCTTTTTGTATTTTTTTGAGATCACCATACCCGGTACAACATTAAAGCATATAAAAATACGAAAAGCTTATCGATTTTTACAATTGAACGCTTATTTACAGCCTGTTATTGTCAATATTCACCAAAGCTTTTTTCAGGGTGAACACCACATATTCCCTGTTACGGTTTACAAGCTCCATAAGTTTGGTTATCAGGGCTTCTTCCTGTCCTTCGGTATATTTTAATTGCTCATCGCTCAGGTTGTTGTATTTGCGTTGAACTTTAATTTTTACACGTTCCCAATCTTTATTGGAGATACTGATTTCGGCCATTGTTAAATTATTTTAAGCAAAAATATAAAAAATACACGTTGGCTGAATTAAAAATGAGGTTGCACGCCCTTTTTAACATTAAATTACAGCAAGATGAGGTGGCACTGGCAATCCCTCACTCAGTTTATCGGGAATGGGCGTCAGTCGTTTGGTTTGCAGGGGGATAAGGCCCGACCAAATGGGCAGTTCCAGGTCGTCGTCGTCATCAACCGGCATGCCTGTGCGCAACTTAGCCGAAGCCTCGTCAATTTTAAATGCAAGGGCGGTGGTTTTAAGCACTTCCCTGTCGGTTATTGGGCGCAGATAATCCCAGCTGCCGGGTACAATTTTTTCGGTAAGCCATTTAAAAGCATCGGTTTTATCGGCTAAGCTTTCAATTTTTTCTGCCTGCGCAAATATCACTACCGACCGGTAATTTACCGAGTGGTGAAATGCCGATTTGGCTACCACCAATTCATCCATCAGGGTAACGGTAATGCAAACCGGGATGCCTTTTTCCAGTTCGCGCATCAAATGGCTACCTACCGAGCCATGTACATAAATGCGGTTGCCGTACCGCACAAACGCGGTGGGGATAGCGTAAGGTTTGTTATCTGCCGAATAGCTGATGGTGCAATATAACGCTTCATCCAGGATACTGTTGATAGTTTCGGGCTCGTAATTTGCCCTTTTTGCTGCCCTGCTGGGGATAAGATGTGCCGGTGTATTTGCCATGATTTTGTTTTTTAGTAAAATTATGCGTTTATTGGATGGCGATAATGATCCAGATACTACAAAATGAGTAGTCCAATTTCATGCAAATATATTCATCAAGCTTAATAATTGATAAAAAGGTACCGTTGCCGGTTTATATTCAGCTGGCCAACCAACTTATGGCGATGGTAAAAGGGGGTACGTTACAGCCCGGCCACCGGTTGCCCAGTACCCGGCAGCTGGCCACTTTACTAAACCTGCACCGTAAAACAGTGATAAGGGCTTATGACGAATTGCTGGCCCAGGGCTGGCTGCAAAGCCATGCGGGCAGCGGAACTTTTGTGGCCGGCCATTTACCTGTAACAAAGCCCCGGCAGTTGTTAAATAATAGTCCCGATGTAGCTAAAGTAGCCGGCTTTAGCATAAAGGAAGCGCCGCACCTGCAGCGCGGGATCGTCGATTTAAACATTGATCTGCACCTTGACGATGGTTTCCCAGACACCCGCATGGCACCGGTAACCGAACTTTCAAGAGCTTACCGCACACAGCTTTTAACAGGCAACCCTTATACCCGTTTGGGTTACGCCGACCCGAAAGGGTCAGCGTGGTTGCGTACGGAGTTGGCTACTTATTTAAATATTACCCGCGGCCTGCGGGTTACGCCGGCCAATATCCTGATAGTACGGGGCACTGTTATGGGGCTTTATTTAGCCTGCACCGGACTGCTGCAAGCCGGCGACACCGTAGTTACCGCCGAACCGGGCTGGGCGGGTGCCGAAGCCAATTTTTTACAGGCCGGGGCAAACCTGTTAAAAGTGCCGGTTGATGAATACGGGTTGGATGTAGATAGGCTTGATGAACTTTGCAGCAGGCAAACCGTGCGCATGGTGTACGTAACGTCGCACCATCATTACCCCACAACGGTAGCCTTGCGGCCCGATAGGAGGGTGCGCTTGCTTGAGTTGGCCCGAAAGCATGGCTTTATTATTTTTGAGGACGATTATGATTACGATTTTCATTACCAAAACAAACCGCTGATGCCATTGGCCAGCGCCGATGATGCGGGGATGGTGCTGTATTGTGGCGCTTTTTCCAAAAGTATTTCGCCGGCCATAAGGGTGGGGTATTTGGTTGGTCCCGAAAACGTGATTGAACATTTGGCCAAATTACGGCGCACTATTGACCGCCAGGGCGATACTATGCTGGAGAATGCCATGGCCGAGCTATTGCAAAATGGTGTAATACAACGCCATCTCCGTAAATCATTACGGGTATATCAGCAGCGCCGTGATTTTTTTTGCGGATTATTGAATGATCGCCTAAAAAATCACGTACAATTTAAAGTGCCCGAAGGGGGGATGGCCGTGTGGACTTATTTTGATTCGGCGATAGATTTGAACAGGCTTGCCCAACATGCCTTAAAAAAAGGACTATATTTCCAGGGCGGGAATAGCCTGCTGACACCAAATTTTACCAGGCTGGGCTTTGCCTCCTCGACCCCGGCAGAGCTGGAGCAATGTATAGATATACTGGAAAAATTACTGGCAAAATAGCCTCGAGCGTTAGCCCTGTTAAAATTATTTTGGCCGGATTATAAAAAACGGGCGAAAGCAACGTTTAAAACTTTGGCGCGTCAATTGATAGGCAATAAAACAGGCTATCAACACAGCCAGTTTGTAAACTAACTATGTAAACAAGGGGTTTGGTTATAATTATTCGAAAAAATTATAGCTTCGCCCCGCTAAAAATTAAAATTTATGAAAAAGTATTTATTAAGTGCCGCATTACTGATAGCAGTGAGCATCAGCGCGCAGGCACAGTTTTCTTTGGGTGTTAAAGGTGGTGTCAATTTTTCTAAAATAAACGCCGACAATGTAAAAGAGTCGACCTTAACTGGATATCAAGCAGGTTTATTTGCCCGCATAGGCAGCGGCCTTTATTTACAGCCCGAATTGTATTTAAGCGGAACAGGTGGAAAATTTGATTCAGGCGACAATTCTCAATCATTTAGCGGAAAAGTAAGGTTCACCAATTTGAACGTTCCATTATTGCTTGGTAAATCATTTGGAGGAAAAGATTTAAATTTTCGTGTAATGGCCGGGCCAATTTATACCTACCAGCTGGATAAAAGCGAAAGTCTGACAGCTAACGGATCGGGCGCAATTGCAGATTTTGGTAACTACAACAAAAGCACATTAGGTTTTCAGGCTGGTGCCGGCGTTGATATCGGCGCAATAACTGCCGATCTGCGTTATGAGGGTGGCTTATCCAAAGTAAACTCTAACTATGGTCAGCGCCAAAACCTTTGGGCTTTAAGCGTTGGTTTTAAGATTTTATAGGCCGACAGCCAGCCAACAATAACAAATAATAAACAAACCCCGATATGCTGAACCAATGGCATATCGGGGTTTGTTATGTTATAGCGGTTACAAGTTAGCAAATGCCTCTTGATTCTAATCCACATGTTTTTACCTTTGCCACTATGGAAACCATTACCTGGCAAAATTTTGAACAAGTAGAACTGCGGGCAGGAACCATATTAGAGACCCTTGATTTCCCGGAGGCACGCAAGCCAGCCTATAAGGTGAAGGTTGATTTTGGCGAATTTGGCATCAAATGGTCGAGCGCACAAATTACTAAACACTATACAAAAGACACCCTTATTGGCAGACAGATTTTGGGGGTGATCAATTTCCCTAAAAAGCAAATTGGCAAATTCATGTCGGAGTTTTTGGTGACCGGTTTTGCCGATGAAAATGGCGACATTGTGCTGGCAGCCGTTGATAAACCCGTGCCCAACGGCAGTAAACTGATTTAAATGAGGTATATAAATTTCGAAGACGAACCCGCCATATCTCCCGACGATTTTTTTATGGGCGAGGCTTTAAAAGAGGCACGCTACGCACTTGAGGAAGATGAGATACCGATTGGCGCTATAGTAACATATGGCGGCAAAATTATTGGCCGCGGCCATAACCTTACCGAACGCCTTAACGATGTATCGGCCCATGCCGAAATGCAGGCGCTTACCGCAGCTGCAAATTCTATGGGGGGTAAATATTTACAAGGATGCACCTTGTATGTTACTATGGAGCCTTGTGTAATGTGTGCCGGGGCATCATACTGGTTCCAGGTGGCGCGGATAGTTTTTGGGGCCTACGATGTTAAACTGGGTTTTGGCAGGCTTAACCAAAAAATAACGCACCCTAAAACCGTAATCACCGGCGGCATCCGCGAAAACGAATGCTCGGAGCTGGTGAAGAATTTTTTCAAGGGGAAGAGGAAGTAGGATTTGTTCATAGACGATGGATCATGGTTCATAGATCATGGCCTGCTGCGATTAGCAGACAGTGAAGCTACCATGAACTATGATCTATGAACCATGAACTTTCTTACGACACAACCTTGACAATATTTTTAGAACAAAAAGTAAAATCTACTCTTATATTTGTTACACAACAATCATTAAACTTTAAAATTGTAATTATGGCATTTACACTACCGGCGTTATCCTACGCTACCGATGCATTGGAACCGCACATTGATAAACTTACTATGGAAATTCACCATGGTAAACATCACCAGGCTTACGTTACTAATTTAAATAAAGCCCTTGAAGGTAAGCCAGAAGCTGATAGCAGCATTGAGGATATCATCAAAAACATTTCAAAATTCGCGCCTGCTGTACGCAACAATGGTGGTGGTCATTACAACCACACCCTGTTCTGGACTTTGCTTTCACCAAATGGTGGCGGCGAACCTACAGGTGCTTTAGCTGCCGCAATTACCAGCACTTTTGGTTCAATTGCCGATTTAAAAACTAAAGTTAACGAAGCCGGTGCAACCCGTTTTGGCTCGGGCTGGGCATGGTTAATTGTTACTGCTGATAAAAAACTGGCCGTTTGCTCAACTCCAAATCAAGATAACCCTTTAATGGATATTGCCGAAGTACAAGGCACCCCGATTTTAGGTATCGATGTTTGGGAACATGCTTATTACCTTAAATATCAAAATCGCCGTCCTGATTATCTGGCGGGCATCTGGAGCGTAATCAACTGGGCACATGTTGCCGAGCTTTATGCAAAAGCAATAGCTTAATTTTAAGCAGGTATTTAAAAACAGAAACGGCCCCGTACAACGCAACGGGGCCGTTTTTTTAACATATGACCATCGATATACTAAAACTTAAAGTTGAGCAAATTAAGTGGGAAACTCCGGATACGGCCACCTTTTACCTGTCCAATTCGTCGGGCCCGCCTTTGCGTTATAAAGCCGGGCAATTTCTGACACTGATATTTAACCACCGGAGCGAGGAAATCCGCAGGTCGTATTCCCTAAGTTCATCGCCAGACGAGCCACTGCTTTCCATCACCGTAAAGCGTATCAGCAACGGCGAAATTTCGCGCTTTATGCTTACTAAAATAAAGGTTGGCGATATGCTCAATGCCCTGGCGCCGGCGGGCAGGTTTATAGTGAGTGGTTATGAACAAGATAAATCTATATTATTTTTTGCAGGCGGCAGTGGCATTGCCCCTATATTTTCGCAGGTAAAATATATCCTGAACCGGGCAGGCAAAAGCCGGCTTACAATTATTTACAGCAGTCAGGATGCCAGCGCCATACTGTTTAAAAACGAGCTTAATCAACTGGCCATACAGCATGCCAATAGGTTTGCTGTTATCCACCTTCTAAGCAGCGAAGCCAATCGGCTAAATGCCGATAGGGTTGAAACCTTAACCCGGCAAATAGTACCCGCAAAACTTAAAAATACCGAATTTTACCTCTGCGGCCCATTCCCGTACATGCGGATGATCCGCTTTGCGTTGATATATATGGGGATTGAACCCAGCCAGATCCGGAAGGAAAATTTTGTTTTAGAGACTGTAGCGGTAACCGGCTCCACCACCAATTTCCCTCCCCGTAACATCAGGATCAGATTCAAAGGCGAGTTGCACGATTTGCCCGTGGGCGAAAACCAATCTATTTTACAGGCCGCCCTGCAAAACAATTTGCCCCTGCCCTATAGCTGCCGCAATGGTGTATGCTCTACTTGCCTCGCCAAACGTGTTAGCGGCGAGGTGGAGATGGCCAAAAACGATGTGCTCACCGATACCGATATAGCCGCTGGCCTGGTACTCACCTGCACTGGCCACCCGGTAAGCAACAATGTGGAGATATCCTTTGATGGGTAGTTTATTGAAGGCCAAACAAAAGAGTGGAGATAATAAAGCTCATTCTCCGGATTGACCTCCCAGGCCTGTCTTTCTTTTAATATTTCCTGTACACATTATATAATACATTCAAATCAAGCTGACTCATAACCGGGCTGTCCTCTACCTGTACAAAGTGGCGTTTAAAGGCGGTTATGGCAGCCGGCAGGTTACTGATATCGTAACCAATCAGGCGCAGCGCGGTAGCATAGTCAAAGTTGTCGGGCGGAAGCTCCAGCAGCTCATCGCTCCAAAATCCGAAGCCTTTGGTGGCCAGCAACTTCCAGGGGAACAGCGGCCCAGGATCGGGCTTGCGGGCCGGGGCAATATCCTGGTGCCCGATAAAGTTGGCTGTTGGAATATTATAAGCTTTTTTAAGCTGTGCCAGCAGCGCCAGCAGACTTTTTACCTGTACTTCATTAAAAGGCTCGTGCCCGTTGTTATCAATTTCGATACCTATAGAGCAGCTGTTCATATCGGTAATGCTGCCCCACTTGCTGATGCCGGCCTGCCAGGCGCGCAGGTAATCATTTAGCATGTGGTATACCTTGCCATCCTTGGCTACCACGTAATGGGCGCTCACCTGCGGCTTTACCAGTGTAAAAGTTTTGAGCGTTTGTTTGGCCGAATCCTGGGCCGTAAAATGGATGATCACATAGTTAGGCTTCCTGGCGTTAAAGTTCACGGTACCAACCCATTCGCTGGGTATCTGAACGCCCAGGCTATCCTGTAGCATGGCCGGCTGTTCACGGGATATCACTTCAAGTACTGAGTCTGTTTGGTGTTTGTACACTTTGTTGGTAAGGGCGTAGGGACCCTTAGGCGAGCAGGATGCCAGGCTGGCTGCTATAGCCAGGGCCAGTAAAAAGTATGCGGTATTTTTCATGTACGGTAAGCTTAATGCTAAAGTAAGCAAATAACGCTTAAACCCCTAAGATGTTCAGTTGTGGCCCACAACGGCCAATCATGTTTCAACAATGTTTCTTATGTGGAGCGCCATATAGCTATTAAAGTACCTGGTTAAACTCCAGCCGCTCGCCGTCTGGCCCGGTAATATTAAAATATTTACACCCATTTTTCCAAAACTGAAGAAACACCGGTTCGGGCTCTATCACATTAAACCTGGCTTCAGATATTACGTTGAAAGCTTCATCGATATCGGACACGTCAAAGGCCACATGGTCGATATGGCCGTTACCTCTTGCCCGGATTTCTGACAAGCCTGCCCCGGGTAGCTGGTACAGTTCCATTATCATATTGCCTCGTTGCATCATTACGCAGGTACCGGTGCCGCCATTGTCGGTAAAAGGTGCCTCCATTACCTTGTTAAACCCAAGCCGGCTATAAAATAATTGGGAGGCAGTTACATCGGTAACAGGAATACCAATGTGTTGTATAGCGTTGATTGTTATATTGATGGCGTTGTTCATAGCAATAAGTATTTTGCTTTCAGGGTTTATAACGGTGCTAAGCTAAATTAAAAAGATTTAACCGGTAAATAACTCTAACCAGTGCAATTCAAATTGCCGGGGGCATTAAACCAAAATATTGCCAGGTATTAGTCGATGATAGTGTTTTTTGAATAGTATAACCTGCGCGTATAATGCAACCATCAGCATACTTGAAACTTGCACATTCATAACCATCCACACCTATTTCTTGGTTTTTACCACCACAACGCCATTTTTTCCCTTGTCGCCCCAGAGGGTTATCGCGCTTTTGTCTTTCAAAACGGTTATTGATTCTATTTTATCAACGTCAAGCAGGTTAACTGCTGTTGCAGAGGATATTTCTCCATTCAGTACATAAAGCGGTTGATATTTATAATCGGCCTTCCCGGTTAAGCGTAATTGGTGCGATGCATTATCTTTAATTGTATCGCCTGGAGTTTCAACGCCTGTGTAAAACGGCGTGTTATCGTTTACTGATATTACTTTGCCTGTTTTAGTTCCGATAGATTTAATAGGGTGCTTATCATCGTTCAGTTTAAAGCTGATAGGTATGCTATATTGTACGCGCACCGTTTTACCGGCTTGCTTGCCTGGTATCCAATTGGGCGATAGTTTAAGTACCCTCATTGCTTCCTCATCCACATCAGGACTAACGCTTCTGGAAACCTTGATGTTTGATAATGTACCATCGGTTTCTATCACAAACGTACATATTACCCGCCCTTCTATTCCTTTTTCCCGGGCATCTTTTGGATACTTTATATTGGTGGCCAAAAATTTGCTTAATGCCTCAAAGCCGCCCGGAAAAGCAGGCAAATCAGATACCGTATTGTAAACGTCGGCAGGGGCGGCTACTGGTTGATCTTCTGCTTTATTAACTTGGTTATCAAGTTCCAGTGCAAAACTTATGGGAACGGAGTATTGAGTTCGTACAGGTTTTCCGTTTTGCATCCCCGGCTTCCACCTGGGCGAGAGTGTAAGCACCCGGATAGACTCGGCATCTAACGAAGGATCAATTCCACGTAACGTTTTTATGTGCGATAGTGATCCATCTTCTTCGATAATAAATGAACAAAACTCTCTGCCCTGTATTTTTTTCTCCCTTGCATCTTGCGGATACCTGATATTCATACTTATGAATTTCATAAATCCGGGAACGCCGCCCGGAAACTCGGGCAATTGCTCAACCGACGAAAATACTTTACTTGTATCCTTTTTACTTGTATTTGCTTCGGTGCTTTTTCGGGCGTTTGCAAACGGCTGCCTGTCATCAGGCATCATGGAGGCCAGCCCTACCTGCGATGCCGGCATTATAAATATTTCCCTGGCCTTATTGTTGATAGCAGTAACTGTTTTGCTGTTATTAATGGTGGCCGAAGATAAAACCAGCATTAATATAAACAGGGGCGCCGAAAGGCCATATTTTATGAGCGAAATGCGTTGCGATTTGTTTTTTTGCAGCATCATAATGCGTTGTTTCAACAAACTATGATTAAAAAAAGGATTTACCAGCCGGTGTACCGGGCTGTTAAATGTTTGGCTCAACAGTAGCAATGCATAGTCGGCTTTGCTGGCGCCGGCTTGTACGGCCTGCCTGTCGGCAATATACTCGTGAATATGTTTAATAGCAATACGGTACAGGTAAACTACCGGGTTAAACCAGTTAATGATCATCACCATTTCTACCAGCAGCACATCGGCCGAATGCCATTGCTGCGCATGCACTTGCTCATGCGCTTCAATAACGGCATTATCCGGGCTATCTTCACTTAGTTTTACCGTTTTAAAAAAAGAATAAGGCACTTCGGCTTTGGGCATCCGCATAACGCGGCGTAGTTTAAACAACTGCCAGGTAAGCCTGGCCGATAAAATTAAAATGCCCGTTAAATACAAAAATGCCAAAATTTCGCCCATTTTAAGATGGCTGTTTTCTGTTGCACTAAACTGGTATTGAATTACGGGAATGCTATATATAGTATATTTTACCTGTTGGGTTATAAAAAGGTTTTGCACCCAATCGGCCTGTATAACGGGTATAAAAAATGACAGCAATGCCGCCGTGACAAGATAAATTCTGTTTAACTGAAAAAAGGTTTCCTTACGCAGCAACAAAACATAAAACACGTAAAACAAAACCAGGTAAATGTTTACTAGTAATAAATATTGCCACCAGCTCATCGCTATTTGTCTTTAAGTTTTTCAATCAGTTTCATGATCTCGTCAGCCTCTTTAAGGTCAATCTTCTCTTTTTTTACAAAAAAGGAAAGCATGCGGTTAACCGAATTATCAAAATATCCGCTCAATAATTTATCAGATGCAAAATCCTGGTATTGATCTTTACTTACTATCGGGTGGTATTGGTGGCTTTTGCCAAACGCCGTATGCCCTACAAAGCCCTTTGTTTCCAGTATCCTGATAATGGTTGATACCGTGTTATATGCAGGCTTAGGTTCGGGCAACATGTCAATCACATCTTTTACATATGCTTTTTCCAGTTGCCATAATACCTGCATTAATTGTTCTTCGGCGCGGGTTAACTCTTTAATTTCCATGTGCTTTGTGTAAAAATGCCAATGCTTATTTAAAATCGCAGTGGCTTGTCCAATTGGTTAATCTAAGTTATAAACTATAAACCAAAATAACAACTAAAAACTTAGTTTTGTTTTATTAAACATTAAATCGCCATCTTCGTTATGTATACTTTATACCCTATTATAAATGAATATAACCTTTCATGGCGCTGCACGTAACGTTACCGGCAGCAAACACCTTATCCGCTTAAAAGACGAAACCGCAATTTTATTAGATTGCGGCATGTTCCAGGGTATGGGCGATCAGTCTGACAACCTGAACGAGCATTTCGGTTTCAATCCTGAAAAGGTTGATTATATGGTACTGTCGCACGCGCATATAGATCATTGCGGATTGATACCCCGGTTGGTTGCCGAGGGTTATAATGGCCCGATCTATTGCACACCGGCCACTATGGATCTTACCCGCATCCTCCTGATGGATTCGGCACATATCCAGATGCAGGACGCGGAGTATAGCAACAAACACCGCGCACGCAAAGGGTTACCCTTGATTGAGCCACTTTACACGGATAAAGAGGCCATGGATGCGCTAAGGTTATTTAAGATTGTGGAATACAATGAAGAATTTGAAATAACCCCCCAGGTGAAGTTAAAGTTCACAGATGCCGGCCATATTTTAGGCAGTGCATCGGTACATCTGGCAATTACCGAGGATGCCAAACTTACCAACATCACTTTTAGCGGCGATGTTGGCCGTTATGACGACATGCTGCTGAACGACCCGCAACCGTTTGCCCAGGCCGACTATATTTTGCTGGAATCTACCTATGGCGATTCATTGCACAAAGACCAGGGCCCGATAGAGGAAGCTTTACTGGAAATTATTAAACAAACCTGCGAGGTAAAAGGGGGCAAGGTAATTATTCCGGCTTTTAGTGTCGGGCGTACACAGGAACTGCTATACGCATTAAATGCTTTGGAGCTGAAAGGGACACTTCCTGATTTGCGTTATTACGTAGATAGCCCGTTATCTGAAAAAGCCACCGAAGTTTTAATGAACCACCCGGAGGTTTATAATAAACAGGTAAAGCAAGTATTAAAAACCGATGCCAATCCTTTTGGTTTTAAAGGATTGCGTTTTATCCAATCAACCGAGGAATCAAAGGCGCTGAATAACGATCCGCGGCCATGTGTTATCATCTCCTCATCGGGCATGGCCGAGGCTGGACGGGTGAAACATCATATTAAGAACAACATTAACAATAATAAAAATACCATTTTAATGGTAGGTTATTGCGAACCCAATTCCCTTGGCGGCCACTTGCTTGCCGGCGACAGTGAAGTACATATTTTTGGCGAAACGTACCAGGTTAATGCCGAAGTGCGCTCGATAAGATCAATGAGCGCCCATGGCGACTATGAAGACCTGCTACATTTTTTGGCTTGTCAGGATCCGGCAAAGGTAAAGGAGATTTTTTTGGTTCACGGCGAATATGATGTTCAGCAACATTTTAGCGTGAAGTTAAAGGAAAAAGGTTTTGACCGGGTTGAAATTCCTTATCAGCATCAGCGGATAGATTTAAGGTAAGTTCATGCATTAAAATCATGCAACCACTTGCAATTGTGCAAGATGGTTGCTTTTTTATTTTTTTTTCCTTAATTTAGTTTTTAAAGTCGCCTACAAACCAATGACTTAAACAAACAAAGTACCAGCTTTGAATGTTTAAATCATCAATCACTTATATCTATGAAAAAATTCGACATACAGTACGCCGTAAAAGACAAACATTTTAATTTAAATATCCGTGCCAAAACCGATGCTGCGATTAAAGGGGTTTATTATTCGCTTTATATGCATGGAGTTTGGGTGGCCAATATTTATAAAACAAGCATGAAGCAATATAAAACGCTTTCATATACCAGAGCCTTCTGCCAACACGAACTGGAAGCCATAGGGCAACAGATTGACATGGCCAATTGATAGCATTTTTACACTGCGTTAAAAACAAAAGCGGGTAATGCAAAAACATTACCCGCCGTTAATATAGGTTAACTTTTATTATTATTCAATAACGCTTACTTTAAGCATATTGGTTTTGCCCTGTTTAATGATTGGCACAGCCGCAGTGTTTATCACTACATCGCCTGACTGTATAAGGTCGGCTGCTTTAAGTATATTATTTACATCGCTAATGGTATCATCTGTACTTTCCAATTTATCGTAGTAAAAAGAGCGTACGCCCCAAACCAGGCTAAGCGCATTAAGCAATTGCTTGTTCGACGTAAATATGTAGGTGCTTGCCTTAGGCCGGTGGCTTGATATTTCAAACGCGGTATAGCCAGATGTTGTCATGGATACAATACCTACAGCATCGGTACGTTGCGCCAGGTGCACTGCCGATTCGCAAAGCGCGTTACTTAAGTAATTTACAGCTGTAGGATCAACTTTCCCTTGTTTTGATGTATTATATGGATAGCCCAGCTCTTCTACATTGCGTACAATTTTGGCCATGGTTTCAATAACAATAATCGGGAACTCGCCAACAGATGTTTCGCCGCTTAGCATTACCGCGTCGGCACCATCAAGTACCGAGTTGGCTACGTCATTAACTTCGGCGCGTGTTGGGCGCGGGGTGGTAATCATTGATTCCAGCATCTGGGTAGCAACAATTACCGGTTTTGAAGCCGCGCGGCATTTGCGGGCAATCATTTTTTGCAGCAGTGGCACTTCTTCTAAAGGCATTTCAACACCTAAATCGCCACGGGCAACCATTACGCCATCGGTAGCGGCAATAATTTCGTCTATATTATCAATTGCTTCCGGTTTCTCAACTTTAGCAATAACCTTAGCGGCTTTACCGCTTTTGGCTATAATTTCTTTAAGCTCAATAATATCCTGTCCGGTGCGTACAAATGATAAGCCAATCCACTCTACATCATATTTTAACGCGAATTGCAGGTTAATTAAATCCTCTTCGGTTAAGCTGGGGATAGATACTTTGGTATTTGGCAGGTTAACGCCTTTACGTGATGTTAATATACCACCGTGTACTACCTCGCACATAACAGTATCAAGCCTGTTTGTTTCAATTACCCTTAACTGCAGCTTACCATCGTCTAATAAAATAATCTCATCAGCCTGTACATCCTGAGGGAAGGTATCGTAAGTGATATAAATCTGCTCATCATTACCAATACATTCCTGCGTAGTAATTTTTATTTGGGTACCGTTTACTAAGTGGATACCGCCATCTTTTACCAAACCAATTCGGATTTTTGGGCCTTGCAAATCGGCAAGGATGCCAACATTGGTTTTGTATTCGGCATTAATTTCTCTAATGGTATCAATAACGCCTTTATGATCTTCCGGGCGTCCATGCGAAAAGTTAAGGCGGCAAACGTTTACACCAGCCTTTATCATCGCTAATAAAACTTCTTTTTTAGCTGATGCCGGGCCCATGGTGGCAACAATCTTAGTACGGTTATAGTATAATTTCATATTAATCGGGTTAAACTGGCACTGTATTCACATTAGGTGTGATACCAACACTTTTAAAATTTTGCGCTAAAATAACAGATTTTCCCGTGATTTTATTTTTTTCGGATCAATCTTTACTGCGGCAACAATTTCAGGTATTTTATTTAGGGTTGATATCAGGTTATCAAGGTCGGTATCATCAATGTAATTACGCACCATTAAAAAATAATCGGCGCTCTTCATTTCGGGCACTAAATAGCCTTCAGAGCCTTTATTGCCAATAAAATAAAAATCTGTTTCGGTGGTTTCCCAGCTATAATAGTACTTCGAGAATAAAACGGGTTCGCTCCCGGGGTGGATATCAACAGACAAATCCTCAGTTTTAATAAAATTAAAATTTAAAAATTTGTTGATAAGATAACATACACGGTAATCTTTTAAAGAAGAAGTTACCGCAATAAGCACAAAATCAAAATCGATCTCAAACTTTAAAAATTTCCTGTTCAAAATCATTACTTTTACCGCATCAAAAATACAAATACAAACCGCTCCAATAAAATTTTGTTATCGAAATATATTGTAAAAGTTTTAGATTTGATTATTGACAGAATTTATTTTTCTTTGCACTGAATTTTTATTAATCATTAAACTATAAAGACTATGTCTGATATCGCTTCAAGAGTAAAAGCTATTATCGTAGAAAAACTGGGTGTTGACGAAAGTGAAGTTACACCAGAAGCGAGTTTCACCAATGACCTTGGTGCCGACTCGTTAGACACCGTGGAATTAATCATGGAGTTTGAAAAAGAATTTAACGTGGCTATTCCTGACGATCAGGCTGAAACTATCGGTACTGTAGGTCAGGCTGTTGCTTACCTTGAAAAAAACGTTAAATAAGACTCCCTAACTGGATTAAATGGAGTTCAAAAGAGTTGTAGTAACCGGGCTTGGAGCACTTACTCCAATTGGTAATACCGTTTCTGAGTATTGGAATGGCTTAATCAATGGGGTAAGTGGCGCTGCCTTTATTAAAAGTTTTGATACCACACATTTCAAAACTAAGTTCGCATGTGAAGTAAAGGGCTTTGATGCGGATGGTTTTTTGGGTCGTAAAGATGCCCGTAAATTAGATCCGTTTGTTCAATACGCGCTTTTCTCAACAGAAGAGGCAGTGAAGGATGCGGGTTTAGATTTCTCGAAACTGGATACCAGCCGTATAGGCGTTATCTGGGGTTCGGGCATTGGCGGTTTAAAAACGTTTTTGGATGAAGTTGTAAACTTTGCCAAAGGCGATGGCACCCCACGCTTTAACCCATTTTTTATTCCTAAAATGATAGCGGATATAGCCCCCGGCCATATCTCGATCAAATATGGTTTGCGCGGTCCAAACTTTTCAACAGTTTCCGCCTGCGCTTCATCAAACAATTCGCTTATTGATTCTTTTAACTATATCCGTTTGGGTAAAGCTAATATGTTCATCAGCGGCGGTTCTGAAGCAATCATTAACGAAGCTGGTATCGGTGGCTTTAACGCTATGCACGCATTATCAACCCGTAACGATGATCCGGCAACGGCATCGCGCCCGTTTGATTTGGACAGGGATGGTTTTGTGGCCGGCGAAGGCGCAGGTACTATAATTTTAGAAGAGCTGGAGCATGCAAAGGCCCGCGGCGCTAAAATTTATGCCGAAATGATGGGCGGCGGCATGAGCGCCGATGCTTATCACATGACGGCCCCACACCCTGATGGGCTTGGAGCCGCACTGGTAATGCGGTCGGCATTGGAAGACGCGAACTTAACCCCTGCAGATATCGACTATGTGAATGTTCACGGAACATCCACCCCAATAGGCGATCCGCAGGAAATTAAAGCGATACAGGATGTGTTTGGCGATGATATTTACCGTATAAATATCAGCTCAACCAAATCAATGACAGGTCACCTTTTAGGTGCTGCCGGCGCGGTTGAAGCTATTGCCTCTATATTGGCTTTACAGAATGGTATAATACCCCCTACTATTAACCATTTTACCGATGATCCTTCTTTTGACCCTAAAATTAATTTCACCTTTAATGCCGCGCAAAAAAGAGATATTAATATAGTTCAAAGCAATGGGTTTGGTTTCGGCGGCCATAATGCTTCTGTGATATTTAAAAAATACGTAGACTAATTGTGGTTTAATGCCTATCAGCCGGTTATACAAGCTTTATATATCGCCCAATAGAAAATATGTTAAGGTTTTAAATAATTTGCTCGGTTTCGTGCCGGGCAATTTGTCTTTATACCGGTTAGCATTCAGGCATAAGTCTGTTGCCCAAAACGTAAAAAAGGGGGTAAAGAACAGTAATGAACGCCTGGAGTTCCTGGGCGATGCTGTTTTAGGCAGTGTTGTAGCCGAAGTGCTTTTTAAACTATATCCCTATGAGGACGAAGGTTTCTTAACTGAGTTGCGGTCAAAAATTGTAAGCCGTAACAACCTTAATGCCCTTGGCCGTAAGCTTGGCTTCGATAAGTTGATTGAATACGATAGCCGCATGCTAAACTCCAGCAGGCAAGGCTCATTACTTGGCGATGCCTTTGAAGCGCTCATTGGCGCCGTTTATTTGGATAAGGGATATGATTTTACCAAAAGCTTTTTGATAAACCACATCATCAAATCGCACATAGATATTCATAAACTGGAGCAAACCGAAACCAACTTTAAAAGTAAATTAATTGAGTGGTGCCAGCGTCACGGCCGCGATATTACTTTTGAACTGGTAACCAACCAGGATGGCGAAAACACAAAACTGTTTACTGTACAGGCACTGGTTGATGGCGAAATAACAGGCTCGGGCAAGGAATTCAGCAAAAAAAATGCCGAGAAGCTTGCCGCCGAAAAAGCCTGCGAAACGTTGGGCATTTAACAATACTGTCGTGTCAACGATAAATTGACGGATTGTCGTTAGCCCAAAGTCTTAGGTTCTAAGTCGAAAAAGAAAAAATTTAACTTTAGGCTTGCGACTTAATACTGTTGACTTAACAATACATCTTTCTTTAGTGTTGCCCCGGTTTTGATAGCTTGGTAGAATCTGGCTTAATAAACGTTGGCGAATTCAGCAATTCCAGTTTCTCTTTTTCCCCGCTGTTTTTGTAATAATCATACGATTTTTGGATGTGGCTTATCAGGTCGTAATCATTCCAGCCTTTCAATTCGTCGAATGTCGGCGTATAATAATTCATGAAACGCTGCGCCTCGGTATCTGATTTTACTTTGGTAACTTGTTTTACAAAATTGATATTATATCGCCTGTTTACCTCGGCCTGCTCAATTTCGCCTTTAGAGAACTGCGCAAAGCGTTTGGCCCTGTTTGGCGTCTGGCCAAAAAGCTCATAAATTCCTGTTAACGGATTGGTTATAAATGATGTTACAGGTGGTTTGCCGGCGTAAAAAGTGCCTTGTTTGCGGTAATCGCCCATAATTTCGTTAACCTCCTGCCGCTTGGTTTGGCCGGTAATTTTTACTTCGGCCAATACAATTTGGGGCTGCAGGTAAACAGGCATATCGCTGTTATTTAGTACCTCTATTTTTTGCGGTGTAAATTTTTCTTTCGAGAAAAGCAGCGTATCTCCAACAGAAACCTTGATAGAAAACCAGCCCAGGTCGTCGCTCATGATAGTGACGTTGGATTTTAAATCCTTGATCATTACCTGGCCAACACGCTCGGGTGTGCTTTTTTTAGATATCACCCCTTTTAGGGTAAATTCCTGTGCTGATGCATTTAAAACAAAGCAAAAGCAAACGAGTAACTGCAGGGTAAAACGAATGCGCATTAGTACAAATAAGAACGTAAATATATACAGAGTATTTTACACCAAGTGTGAAAAAGTGTTAAAGGTTGTGGGGAAGTCGGAAAGTCCGAAAGTCGGGAAAGTCTGAAAGAAGGAGCCTTGTGAGGCATTTTTACCTTTTGGCCTTCCTGACTTTCCCGACTTTCGGACTTTCCGACTAAAACCCTATCTTTGCACATGATAAAATCCATGACAGGGTATGGAATTGCCAGTTTTGATTCGGGTAATACTAAATACACCGTTGAAATTAAATCCCTGAACAGTAAATTTCTTGAACTTTCGCTTCGTTTGCCTAAAATTTTCTCTGAAAAGGAATTTCAGCTGCGTAACGATTGCAGTAAACTGATTGAACGTGGTAAGGTAAACTTATCTATCAATGTAGAGCAGG
Organism: Mucilaginibacter sp. KACC 22773; assembly: GCF_028736215.1. Lineage (NCBI taxonomy): Bacteria > Pseudomonadati > Bacteroidota > Sphingobacteriia > Sphingobacteriales > Sphingobacteriaceae > Mucilaginibacter > Mucilaginibacter oryzagri. Next base: position 7,261,796 of record NZ_CP117883.1, on the reverse strand, counting down.
TTAATGCCTCTGTAAAAGCAGCTGGTATTGATAAAGTTTTGCTTAAACACTATTATCAGCAGCTTAAGGATGTAAGCGACGAGCTTAACGAACCTGCCGCCAACCTGATGCAACTTGCCTTGGGCTTGCCCGAAGTTGTTAAATACGACGAGGAGACGGTATCTGAAGATGAGTGGAAGCAGGTTGAAAAAACTTTTCAGCAGGCTATGGCTGCTTTTCAGCAATTCAGGGCCGATGAAGGCAATGTACTCGAGAATGATGTAAAATACCGCATTGGCATCATCCTCAAAAACCTTGAACTGGTTGAATTGGAAGACCCTAAACGGATACCGCTGATTCGTGAAAGGTTGAATACTTTCCTGGCCGAAGCCACCAATCGTGAAGCCATTGATCAAAATCGGTTTGAGCAGGAGCTTATTTATTACATAGATAAGCTGGATATCACCGAAGAAAAGATTCGCCTTAAAACCCACTGCGAATACTTTATCGAAACCCTTAAAAATGCTGATGCCAATGGCAAAAAGCTTGGTTTTATTTCGCAGGAGATAGGCCGGGAAATCAACACCCTTGGCTCAAAAGCCAACGATGCTAACATCCAAAAACTGGTTGTAGGTATGAAAGAAGAATTGGAAAAAATTAAAGAACAACTTTTAAATGTATTATAGTTCATAGTTGATGGTTCATAGTTCATGGTAACATAGGTATCATAACTATAACCAACCTTGCTATGAACCATGAACCATGAACTATGAACCAAAACGGTAAACTCATCATATTTTCGGCCCCATCCGGCGCTGGTAAAACCACCATAGTACATCACCTGTTGAGTGTAATGCCCGAGCTGGAGTTTTCCATTTCGGCAACTACCCGCCAGGCGCGCGGCGATGAGCAAGACGGCAAAGACTATTACTTTATTAGCCTGGCCGAGTTTACGCACCGTATTGCCAAAAAGCAATTTGTTGAGTTTGAAGAAGTTTACACCGGAACATTTTACGGCACATTACGAGCTGAAATTGAGCGCATCTGGGCAAAAGGCAAAACTGTAATTTTTGATATCGATGTAGAAGGCGGCCTACACCTGAAGCGTAAATATGATGGCCAGGCGTTGGCTATCTTCGTTCAGCCCCCATCATTAGAGGTTTTAATTGAGCGATTAACCGGCCGCGGCACCGATAGTGAAGAGAAATTGAAAGAACGCTTTGCCAAAGCAGAAAAAGAACTAAAATACGCGCCCCAGTTTGATATTATCCTTAAAAATTACGATCTTGAAACGGCTTGCAAAGAAGCGCAGGAATTGGTGAGGAACTTTATTGGGGCCTGAGTTCATAGTTGATGGTTCATTGTTCATAGTGAACCATCTGTTATAATGCTATGATCGCTACAACTATGATCCATGAACTATTAACTATGAACAAAGAATGAAAATAGGCTTACTGTTCGGTTCATTTAATCCAATACATATAGGGCACCTTATTATTGCCAACTACATGGCCAACCATACCACATTAGATAAGGTTTGGCTGGTAGTATCGCCCCAAAATCCGCTCAAAAAATACGGCGACCTGATTAATACCTATGACAGGTTGGAGATGGCCCGCCTGGCAACCGACAATGCTACCAATATTGCTGTAAGCGATGTTGAGTTGAGGCTACCGCAACCATCCTATACTATAGATACGCTAACCCACCTTAAAGAAAAATATCCTGAGCATGAATTTGCCCTTATCATGGGCTCAGATAACCTGGGCACCTTGCATAAGTGGAAGAATTATAAACTTATCCTGCGCGATTACCGCATTTACGTGTACCCCCGCCCAGGCTATGAGAACGCCGAATTGGCCGACCATCCATCCGTAACCATTACCATGACACCGCAGATGGAATTATCGGCAACCTTCATCCGCAAATCCATCTCCGAGAAAAAAAACGTACAATATTTTGTGCCCGATCCTGTTTTGAAATTTATCGAAAGTAAGAGTTTGTATAAGTAAAACCGTATATTTATAAAAAGGAGGGCTCAATATGCTTACTAAAGATAAAGTAAAGGAATTGATAGATCACATGCCAGAAACCTTTTCGGTTGATGATCTGGTGGATAAAGTGATCTTACTGCAGAAAATTGAAAATGGCGAGAAGGAAATTGAAGATGGTGAGGGGATAGACTGGGAGGACATGAAAAAAGAGATGGACCTGTGGTTAAAATAATACTATCCAACAGCCAGATTAGACTTAAAAGACATTATAGATTACATAAAGCGCGATTCTATAAAATATGCGCGGCTGGAAAGAATAAAAATTGAGGGCACCATAAACAGATTGGTTTTGCACCCATTAATTGGCCGGGTTGTTCCTGAATTGGAAGATCCGAATTACAGAGAGCTAATTTTTCAAAATTACAGGATAATTTATAAGATAGTATCTTCCGAAAAAATTTATATTCTTTCCATCCACCATCATTCCCGGTTAATATCTAATAATCCGGCATTCGGGCCAGGAGAATAACTTTTCACCTACTTCAACTATATTTGTCCTCGTGAGCGAGAAAACCATACTTAAATTACAACTACCTACTGATCCGCTTTGGGTTAAAAATGTGGTGGAAAGCAATATTGAAGAATTGTTGACCGACCACGCTTTTTGCGAACAAAAGGCGGCCAGTAATGCCATTACCCTCATTGTACAAAACCCAAACTTATCCGACCTGGTGCAGGAAATGGCCCTGTTGGTACAGGAAGAAATGGACCACTTTAAACGGGTACATGATATAATTGTAGCACGTGGTTTTTTATTGGGCCGCGAACGTAAAGACAATTATGTGAATGAGCTGCGTAAGTTTATTATCATTGGCGGCGGCCGCGAGGCACAATTGATAGATCGCTTATTGTTTTCGGCCATGATTGAGGCACGCAGTTGCGAACGTTTTAAGGTACTATCTGAAAACATTAACGATGCGGAACTATCTGAATTTTACCATGAATTGATGATAAGCGAGGCCACACACTATTCGATGTTTATACGTCTGGCCAAAAAATATGCGGTGGAGATAGATGTGGAAATGCGCTGGAAGGAGTTTTTGGCTTATGAAGCTAAAGTGATTCAGAACTACGGTAAAAGCGAGACAATACACGGTTAACCCCTCTTTATAAATAAAAACTATGCTGCTTAAATGTATCGCAATTGACGACGAACCCCTGGCATTAAAACTCATTGCCGGCTATGTTGCACGTTTTCCGTTTTTGCAGTTGCTGAATACTTTTGAGGATGCCATTACGGGCGCGGAGTTTTTAAAAAACACACCTATCGACCTGCTTTTTATCGACATCAATATGCCCGATATTACAGGGATTGACCTGGTGCGCGCGCTCAAGGTTAAGCCCATGGTGATATTTACCACCGCCTATAAAAACTTTGCATTTGAAGGCTTTGAACTGGAGGCCATTGATTATATCCTGAAACCTATCGATTTTAAACGTTTTGAAAAGGCCGTTGAAAAAGCGGTTGATTATCACCAGTACAAAACCAGGCCTGCCACCGAACAGGCCGACGAAAGCCTTTACGTATACTCGGAATACCGGATGGTGAAGGTTGACTTAAACACCATCGAATATATTGAAAGCATGGAAGATTATATCAAAATTCATGTTACCAACGCCAAAACGGTGCTTACACTGATGCCATTAAAAAAAGTACTGGAAAAGCTGCCCGCAGATAAATTTCAGCGGATTCACCGCAGTTATATTGTTCCGGTGAACAAGATCAGGTCTATCCAAAACCGTAAAGTTAAACTCACCGATATTGAACTGCCTGTGAGCGAGAGTTATCTTGATTTTGTCAGAAACTGGATGAAATCACGTTAAGAGATCCCGCTAAGGATACTTGTAGTCCGTTTTTTCGCTTCAATAATCCGGATTTTATTTATTCATCTATACAAAATGCCCATTCGCCGATACACGGTTGGTTAAGGAGCAATTCCTTCGCATCTTTACATCGTTATCCCAACGGCGTTGCAGGGCAAAGTTGGGTTTAACATACCCTTTTTTCATAATAGTTTCGATAAGGCGTCTGTGTTTATGACACACAGGCGCTTTCTTTTTTACACGACTTTAGGACAAGGCCGGACCCACAGGGTTTATTCTCGTGTTTCCAATTAGTGCAAACTACCCGCTACAAACCGCTTACTGCCCACCAACAAACCCCACTACATTCTGTAAATAATTATCCATCATATCTATATCCACCACATCATTTAAAAAGCCAATGTGCATATCCGGACGAACAATGATGGCCTTTTTTTGACTTTCTTTGATCTCGAAAGCATCAAATACAGGCTGGTTTTTGGCTGATGGGGGCAGATAAAAAAAGTTGAGGTTGGCCGGGTATTTCTGGGTTATCCATTTGGCAAGGGTAAACAGGTCTATTTCCTGTAGCTTGCCAAGCGCTATGATGGTAAAGCCTGGCTTGCTGCACCATTCGTGCAGGTCGGTTTCTTGTTGTTTCTTCTCATCGAAAACTTTGAGATAGGGTAATCTGTCGCCGGCCTTTATTTGAGTAGCATGGCTCAGGTTCAGGCTAATCTGGCTATCGCGATAACTGATGCCCGTTTGAGATACCCGCTTAAAAAACGCCTGCCGTGATGCGGGCTTGCTCCATGTCCTTTTCAGCAATACCGGCAGCAGCCATTTTTTAAATAGCCCAACAAACCAGTTACGCAACAGGATCATTTTAAAAATCCGGTCGGTAGTGTTTAGCAGTTCACGCGCCACGGGCATGCGCTCGGCGGCATAACTATCTAAAATGGATTCTTTTAATTGGTTATTAACCACACCTGCTAATTTCCAGGCCAGGTTATAGGCATCCTGCAAACCGGTATTCATACCCTGCCCGCCAACCGGGGAATGAATGTGCGCGGCATCACCTATTAAAAAACAACGCTGTTCCCTGAATTTACCAGCCATGCGGTGGTGTAGTTTATAGGTAGTAAACCAGTTGGTATGGGCTATTTTAACGCCAGCTCCGGTTACGGTATCCAGGTAAGGTAATACGTCGTCCATTTGCAGCCCTTCGCGGTTGTCAAACTCATTGGGCAGGTTGCCAACAATACGGCAATAATGCTCCTCGGGCATCAGGAAAAAAGCAGCGAATCCCTTTTTCGATAGATATAGGCTCACTTTATCGCCCAAAACATCCTCTATTTTAACATCGGCTACATAAAACTGGTGTTGGTAAGTATCGCCGTTGAAAGTTAGCTGTAAGTGTTTTCGTATGGGGCTGCGTGCACCATCTGCGGCTATCAACCAATCGCAGGCAAGGGTTTGTGTATCCGCGCCGGTTTGCAGTTGCACAATGGCCTTTGAGGCATCCTGCTCCGCGCTTAGTAAAGTAGTATTCCAGTAAACCGGGCAGCAGTTAAGTGTTAAATAATCAAGCAGCAGGCGTTCGGTTTTGCTTTGCTGGTACATATAAATGTAGGGGAAGGCTGTTTGCCCAGCGCCAATGCCTTCAAGGGCTAAGCATGCTACTTCAAGGCCCTCCTGGTTAATAACTGCCCCGGCAACTGCTCTGCTGCCGGCAATCACCCGGTCAATAACGCCCATCTGCCTGAAAATCTCCATCAATCGCGCCTGTACAGCCAGCGCTTTCGACTTATCGGTAGGCCCTTGCTTACTATCAATAATTACGGGCTGCACACCATAACGTAATAGCTGGGCGGCCATCATTAATCCCGATGGACCGGCGCCTACTATCAACACCTGGGTATGTTGCTGCGTAATCTGCATGCTTTATCCGTGGAAGAGTAAAAATATGGTTGGGCGTTTATGCAGTTCAGGCACTTTCTTTTGCCAATCCATAATGGTTTTTGTTTGCACAAATTCGGTGGCTGCGGTAAGGTCTGTAGCTATACAAAGTTTTGTTTTTGGCGATGCCGTTTTCAGTACCTCTTCCAATAAAGAGTTATTGCGGAAAGGGGTTTCAATAAAAATCTGTGTTTGGTCAAGCCGGGTTGCCAGGCCTTCCAGCTCTTTTATTTTTTTACTCCGCAGTATTTTATCAATAGGCAGGTAACCGTTAAAGGTAAAGCTTTGGCCGTTAAAGCCGGATGCCATCAGCGCTAATAAAATAGAGCTTGGGCCAACCAGGGGCACCACTTTAATACCCATCCGATGGGCTTTGTCCACTATTTCGGCGCCAGGATCGGCTATGCCGGGGCAACCGGCTTCGCTCATCAGGCCAACATCGTTACCTGCTTGTAAGCCTTTAAAAAAATCGGCTTTACCCATGTCGCGGTTATGCTTGCTGTAATCGTGAATGGTAAGCTCGCTTTGCGGGGTTTTTAAACCGGCTTCTTTTAAAAACTTGCGGGCAGTTTTTTCATTCTCAACAATATATTCCTTAATACTATTAATTGTATTAACCAGGTAGGGGGTGAATGATTTTGCGGCCGCTTCCTCTGCAAGGGGCACGGGTATTAAATAAAGGGTTCCATAGGGCATATTGCAAAGTTGGTGTTTTTTGTTTAATTTAAGCTATTGAAAGGAGCCCGAAAAAGATGAAACCACTTAGTGTTAACTGGTTTATTGAAGGATACATTGACTTTGAACAAAAAAAGTACGTATTATTAAGTTATCTGCAGGAAATTAACCGGCACTTTGATAAAAGCCGGCTATATCCCAACCTTGCCGATTTGATATTCCATTATAATAACCTGGTAGAATTTAAGAAAAATAAATCGCTTATGCAGCAGGCCTTTCCGCTGCGACTTACCCAGGCCGATATTGATGCCGTAAAGCTCACCTACCAGAAAATCATCCAGGACGATCAAAGTATGCAGGAGATAGAGCAGATTATCGCCTACGCCATGGCCCAAATGAATCCCGCGATACAAATAGGCAAGGAGATTTATGACTTTGTAGAGAGCCGATTGAATATAAACCCTATTGGTATTATACCCCTGATGCCGTACCATGGTTATTTCTCGTTACGTAACGGCAAAGAACATACCTGCTTTATTTACGAGTACCAGATCACCATTTTTGAGGGCAAGGATGATAAATACCGGGGCATCAACATTAATTTTCTTGAAAACTACGAATACAGCATCGTGAACACTCCCGAGGCCATGAAGCTAAAACTTATCAACCGCAATAAATTTATGCCCAATCCGGCGGTATATTATGTACACAGCGACATCACGTTCCCATTGGAGCAAACGCTGTTGCCGGTGGCAAAAAGGAGTTTGGTGAAGTATATATCGAATGCGGCGTAATCTGAATCATAATTTACAGAATTTTAGAATGTTCAGAATGCCAGTTAATGTACATTTTTTATTCTGTTAATTCTTAAATCCTGCAAATTCTGATCATAAAAAAGACCGTTACCCCCGGGCCAAAGCCCAGATAACAGCCTCTTTTAAAAAAATCGCGAATCGTTTGGTAATAGTTATTCTAAGGTAATCTGCCTTCTTATGCTTTCTTCAAGCGAAATGAAGGTTTCGGTACGTTGAATGCCTTTTACGCCCTGTATCTGCTCGTTTAAAACCTCGCGCAGGTGGGTGGTATCGTGGCATACAATTTTGGCAAAAATACTCCATTCGCCGGTAGTATAATGCAGCTCAACTATCTCTTTTATAGTTTTTAACTGTTTTACAGCTTCGTTATATTGCGATCCCTTTTCCAGGTAAATGCCCAAAAAAGCGGTAATATCATACCCTAATTTTTGCGGATCTACCTCCAGACTGGCACCCTTAATTACACCCATCTCCTCCAGCTTTTTCATCCGCACGTGTATGGTTCCGCCAGAAACTATTAACTCTTTAGCTATCTCGGTGTATGGCGTGGTAGCATTTTTCATTAATATTGATAAAATCTGGATATCGAGATTATCAATTTCTAAATTTTGAGCTTTTCTGTGGGACATAAATTTGAATATCTATATTGAAATACAAGTTTAATTAAAATTTGAATAAAAATAAAATATTTTTGTTGAAATATTTGCAAGGAATTGACAGGTCTCTTAAATTTGTATCAAGCAAATGACAATTGCCTATCGTTCTTTAAACAAAAAACAATGTTGGGTGGTGAAATTTTTGGCAGACACACCTCCTTGTCCCGGTGGCGGAGATCATAGAAAACCCGAAGCGGGCTAACTACTCTGTGGAGGTTCGAATCCTTCCCCAACAGCAAATCCATGAAAGACGGGATTTATATACTGTAGGATGGTGAAATTTTTGGCAGACACACCTCCTTGTCGCGGTGGCGGAGAAATTGGGAAACTTTTAGCAATAAAAATAACCACTCCGTGGAGGTTCGACTCCTTCTCCTACAGCTCTTCTCATAATTTAGGTTTATAATTGGTTAGTAAAGGCCCCTGCCCATCAGGGGCTTTGCTGTTTTTATAGGTTTTTTCGGCGTTCGGATTTTGGATAAAAAAGATTGGGATGACAAGAGCGTGCGTATTTGACTTGCTAATACAAATCAATCCCTTTTATTGCCCCACGAGATTTTTGCCTGATCCAAATATTCTGTTGGCTATTTTAGTTTTTTATTCTCAATGCGTTTTCGGATCCTGCTCAGCGAAGGGTTGGTAATACCCAGGTACGACGAGATATGATAGGCCGGGATGCGTTCAATAATTGCCGGATGCGCCTTTAGTAACCTGGTATAGCGCTCTTCGGGCGAAAAAAAGAGCAGTTCTTCAGTGCGCGTTTGCGCAATGGTAAAAAACAATTCGGCAAGCAGCCTGCCGAATTTCCCCCAGTTTGGATGGCTTTCATATAAACCATGAAGATCCTTATGGGAGATAAAAAAAATTTCCGAATCCTCCATCGCTTCAATAAAGTACCAGCAAGGGTTGCGGGTGACGAAACTTCGGAAGGAAACGACGAACTGACCCTCCGAAAAAAAGAAAATGTTCTTATCTTCCGAGGTATCCGGGTGACGAAAATAGATGCGGAAGATACCTTTGGCGATCAAACCGAGGTCATTGCACACCATCTGTTGCATATTAAAAAAATCCCCTTTGCGCATTTTTCGCGCTTTCCAAAACAGCTGACTGTCGGTAATATCTTTGTCGCTCAGCTGCGCGAAATTCCTTAGCTGTTCAGATAGTTTATCGTTTTTATCTGTCATTTTATAAATTCTTGTAAAGCGGCATTAAACGCCGCTGGTTTTTCCATCATGGGGGCATGCCCGCATTCCGGTAGCATCACTAACGCTGCATCTGGCAGGTTCTCCCGGAATTGCCGTGCAACTGCGGGAGGGGTGATGCGATCTTCCTCACCCCATATCAATAATACCGGTTTGCTGATTTCCGGAAGCAGCGTGAGCACCTGGTCTCTTTGGGTAGATTTAGCGCATTTAATAATGCTTAAGCATTTATAAGCATTAGTGGTAACCTCCAGCACTTCAGCAACCAGATCATCGGTAGCAACCGCCGGATCATAAAATGTTGCCGCCACCCGTTCCCGGATGTAGCCGTAATTACCGCGCTTAAAGTAACTGCCCACCTGGGTGTTTTCATACAGGCCGGAACTGCCGGTCAGGACTAATCTATCAACCTTATGCGGATATTGGTAGCTGTAACGTATCGCGATATGGCCGCCCAGCGAATTGCCAACTAATATCACTTTAGTTAATTTCGCAGCATCGATCATAGTAGCCAAAAAATCAACCAGGTATCTTACAGTATCCCCCTCATGTTTTTCGTATAAAGGCAGTTCGGGAATATACATATCATAACGGTTCTCAAAATATTTGACCACACCGGCCCAGTTGCTTAAGCCGCCGAATAGGCCATGCAGCAGGATCATGCTTTGCTTCATCGTTTTTTGACAAAGCTATCTTTCCAGCATTTCCGATTTTGTGATCTCGGTCACAAAACACGCCAGGCTATTTGGAAATCAATAACCTGGCCCGGCTCAGTGCCTCCCGGCTGACGTACAAGTAACGCGCAATATTGGTCAGCGTAATTTTTTGAATGATCACCGGCCGGCGCTCCAGCAAATAGCGGTAACGTCCCAGCGGGCTTTTCAGCGAAAGGATATGCTGGTGTTCTGATTGCTGTTCTGATATTTCCCGATATAGATCCAGGTTAACATGCAGCAGGTTCATGTGCAGGTCGTAAAGCGGCTGCAGTTTTTTGATGTTCAGTTTTAAAATTACAGCATCCTCCAGCGCGGTAATACTCACCGCCGAAGGTGCTTTCTTGTTATAACTCTCACAGTTGGCCAGAAAATCCGTCGGGAAGCCGAACCTGATGATCTTTTCATCGCTCTCTTCATCCTGGATTGAAAATTTAAACAAACCCGAGATGACAAAAGCCGAGTAACGGGCTACTTTGCCGTATTTTAAAAAAGGATCGCCTTTCCGGATGTGTTTAACGGAGGCGATGCGATTAAGCAAAGCCCACTCCGCATCGGTTACTACCGGGTATTTCTTTTTAAGCGGCTCGTACCAATATGGTAGATCATGTTTCATCTCGAACAGTTTTGCTGATCAAATATAAGTGAAAATTTAACCCATGATTTTAACTTAAGTTAAAATCCGGCAATGTAATAACAGCGTCAGTTTTAAATGCATTTTCACTTAAGTGAAAAATTATCCAAATGATGCAGGGCAATTTTGCGACAACAAATATTTAAAAATCAAAACCATGAAAACAGCTCCTTCAATTGCCCGCTCCTTGTGTAAGCTTTATTTTATCCGGGCCGGCTTTTCTATTACCTGGGTGATCATAGTCGCTCTTTTTGCTAAAACATCACCAATATTCGCTACCATTTTGCTGCTCATTTACCCTGCCTGGGACGTAATCGGCACCATCTTAGATATTCGTGCCAATAGGGCAGTTCCGTCAAAAATACCGCAATATATAAATCTGGTGATCAGTGGTATCACCACTTTTGCAGTAGCTGTTGCTATTCAAAAAGGAGTTCCGGAAGCGTTAGTTGTGTTTGGTGCCTGGGCGATCTGTACCGGCCTGATCCAGTTGATCTTAGGCCTACGCCGCAGGAAACTGCTGGGCGGTCAGTGGCCGATGATTATCAGCGGCGGACAGTCCATGATCGGTGGCGTCTCGTTTATCCTATTGGCGCACGACACGTCAAAAGGAATCGGTAGCCTGGCTGGCTATGCCGCCTTTGGCGCTTTTTATTATCTGCTGGCGGCATATCGGCTGTCAAGGACGGCCAATCCTACTGCGAACTAAATAATTAATTTACTAAACCGGTATCGGGATGAGTAATTCGACGGAATCTATCGAACCTGCATAAGGCTTATATGGGTACAAAAACAATAACGCAACGAAAAAAAAGAGTTTTTCCGGAAAAGTTGGCCTTTGACGGTTCGAAAGTTCGAACCGCCGGAGCCAATGAAATTGCGTTGAATATCGCCCTGATTAACAGAAAGTTAAAGACAACAAAAGCCTCTTAGAGAATACCTAAGAGGCTTTTGTTTTGGTGGTCCCTCCTGTACATATATCGAACCATTTCCTTTCTGATTTGTGTTTAATCGCGGATTTGAACCAATAAATTTTCAGGTTCAAAAAGTAGAGGTTATACAGGGACAAGGATTATTACGTCAGAATAATTTATCGAACTATCAAACATTAGTTTGCCCACCCAGGCCCAATTTTTTTTATAATGTCATTATTCGTTACGATGTATTCTGCGTCTTCCTCAAAAATTTCAATATTATCAGGGATTGTCAGATGCATTTTCATTAGGTCGGTTATCACAATTGGATTTAAATCAGAATAGACATTCCCCAACCTTAACAGTTTTTCCTCTCCATTTTCAAGTGCCGTCCAAAAAAGTCGCCTATTGGCTGTTGTTAATCCCCTCACATCAATAATTCTCGATATCATTTCGCCATTTTCTTTGTAAAAGGGGGCGGAATTTCTGTCCTCTTCATTCTCATTGGGAACTTGCGCATCCAGCCATACCGACAGTTCATTACTATTGTCTAAAAGCGACAGTTCTTTTATCGCAATTCTAATAATTTCGTCATAGCCGGTCCATCTGATGGAAAAGTTCCCGCCATTTTCTAACGTGATGAAACCGTTCATATAAATGAAAAATACTAAATATAACTAAAATGCAAAAAGCCTCCAGGGAACAATCTGAAGGCTTTTTGCATTTTAATTAATTCTTACACTATTATAACACAGTGTGATTTCTATGTGGGAGTTACTGGGTTCGAACCAGTGACCCTCTGCTTGTAAGGCAGATGCTCTGAACCAGCTGAGCTAAACTCCCTTTTTGTATTAATCTTTCGATTAACCCCCTTGCGTTTGGGTCTGCAAATATAGAAGCTTTGATCTATTCTTCAAAAAATATTTTACATTTTATTTTAAGACACTATACTTTAGGGGGTTATATTTTAAGAAATGCTTAATTTGACTTTGCATCGCTGTATGTTGCCCCGGGCCTGGGGTCTTCTGGCAAGATTTCCATATCTGGGTATTCTATATATCCGGCATACCATTGTATGGCATCCATCAGGTCAAGGGCGTCCTCTGCTGCTATATTTATGGTTTCAAAAGCATATAGTTTATTGTTGGCATACCCGTACAATTGAATTTCATTATCATCCGGACTAAAGCTTTCTTCATCAAGGCAAAATACCCTCACTTTCAAACGGGTATCCCGCGAATGAATGATATCCCGGCAAGGGTTTTTAGGGTCGGTTGCCAATAAGTAAACGTTATGATCCATAAAAAGGTTAACAATGTTTAAGGTTTATGGTTTCTGGAATGTTCATTTATATTAAAAAGCGGTATGCCGGCTTTTATATTTTTAACTTACGGTACCGGCTTATTTACCAGTTGGTTGAGTAAAAAGTCTACATAGTTGGGGGAAGTATTTCTACAATGCGCGAAAGTGGTCAAACAAAAAGCGATATCCTATTGGTTTTGGGGCCGTTTTTGTTTTGGCATTGCATTTGAATTCAATATAATACCCTTCTCAAAGGGTTGTTTTTCATAGGTAGATGTAGGGCCGAAAAAACTGCGAGAGTTCTTTCGGTCTTTTTTATTTAAAACAAACTTATTACTGTTATTTTAATCGCAATTGATTATACCACCCTACAAATTTTAACGTCTTTTTTCTACAAATATGCTGTTGCAACCGCATCATTCGATGAGCTATTAAGCGTGGGCCTGGTGCTGTTGGCGGGCTTGTTTATTGTAAAATAACGTTGATAAATATGGATTGTAAAAAAGCCAGGCAGCGTCCTTGATTGTCCGGCTTTTTTATCTCCCGTTATTTATTGAGGCCTTGTACACCAAATTTAATCAGGTCATCGGGTTTTATGAAACCTACTGTACCATAAACGGCTTTCCCTTTTGAATTGAGTATAATAAGGGTGGGATAAGCCCTCAACCCCCAGGCTGCGGCGAGTTGCGGGCCATCGCCTTTTTCCATATCAATGGCTACATTAATAAAATTATTGTTATAAAACTCAGCTACTTTGTTGTTTTTAAAAGTGGTTGCCTTCAACATTTTGCAGGGGCCACACCAGCTGGCGTAGGCATCAACAAAAATATATTTATTTTTAGCGGAGGCCTGTTTAATAGCCTCGCCCAGGGAGTTTTCGATAAAATTTATCTGGCTGGAGTTGCTGGAGTTTTTGGAGCCCTGTGCTTTGGCATCTGAAAAGCCCAAAAAGGCAAGTACGAGTAAAGAGGCGATAAAACGGGGCAGATTGGATAGGTGTTTCATAATTTATAACGGGTTATTGCTGCAATAAAAATAGCACATATATAACCAAAACAGGTGTTTATATGTGCTATTAAAAATATGGTTAAAGCCGATGTTTAATTTGCCGGCTTTTTGTCGCGTTGCTGTTGCTGACGTTGCTGCTGTTGTTGCTGACGCTGCTGTGCCGCTTGCTGCTGGCGTTGTTGTTGCTGAGCCTGCTGTTGCTGCTGACGTTCCTGTGCCGCCTGCTGCTGGCGTTGCTGTTGCTGGGCCTGTTGTTGTTGCTGACGCTCTTGTGCCGCCTGCTGCTGGCGTTGCTGTTGCTGGGCCTGCTGTTGTTGCTGACGTTCCTGTGCCGCCTGCTGCTGGCGTTGCTGTTGCTGGGCCTGTTGTTGTTGCTGACGTTCCTGTGCCGCCTGCTGCTGGCGTTGCTGTTGCTGGGCCTGTTGTTGTTGCTGACGTTCCTGTGCCGCCTGCTGCTGGCGTTGCTGTTGCAGGGCCTGTTGTTGTTGCTGACGCTCTTGTGCCGCTTGCTGCTGGCGTTGCTGCTGCTGGGCCTGTTGTTGTTGTTGACGTTCCTGTGCCGCCTGCTGCTGGCGTTGCTGTTGCTGGGCCTGTTGTTGTTGCTGACGTTCCTGTGCCGCCTGCTGCTGGCGTTGCTGTTGCTGGGCCTGTTGTTGTTGCTGACGTTCCTGTGCCGCTTGCTGCTGGCGTTGCTGTTGCTGGGCCTGTTGTTGTTGCTGACGTTCCTGTGCCGCTTGCTGCTGGCGTTGCTGTTGCTGGGCCTGTTGTTGCTGACGCTCCTGTGCCGCTTGCTGTTGCTTAGCTTGCTGCTCTCGTTGCTGAACCGCCCGGTCTCGTTGTTGTTGCTGAACCTGTGGCTGTTGTTGACGCCCCTGCTCTGCCCGCTGCTGGCGTTGTTGCTGTTGTACCTGCTGCTGCTTAGCTTGCTGCTCCCGTTGCTGAACTGCCTCGTCACGTTGCTGACCAGCTTGGCTTTGCTGCCGTGTGCGTTGCTGTTTTGCCTGTTCGGCTGCCTGCTGTTTATTTTGCTGGTCGTTTGGTCTTGCATTTGGTTGTTGTGTAGGCCTGTTGTTTGGTTGTTGGCCTGGTTGTGCAGCAGGGCGACTGTTATTAACCCTAACAAACTTGGCATCATTGCTTTTTGCAACCTGAGCCAATCTTGCGGCGTTGTTGCGATTTACCGTTGCCTGGCCGCCGGCACGGTTGGCAATGCCCTGGTTGGGGTTTGCTCTGCGGTATTCGGCTGCGTTTACAACCCTTGCCGGCCTGGCATCAGGTGCTTTTTTTATCTGGGGCCTGTAAATGTTCACCGTATTGTTTACAATCCGGCCGCCGCCATTTGGCCTGCTATCATTGCCCACCCTGTATACCGGCACATTGTTATTGTGCGTAACACGCCTTATCTCGGTAACCCTTGGGCCAGTTACATACGTACGGTTGTTATATACGTAGGTATTGTTAATAACCGTGGTACGGTTTATAATATTTACTACCCGGGTATGTGGCGCATAATAATTATAAACGTTAGGGCTGTTAATATATTCCTGTGGCGCGCATACCCAATACGAATCCGGCACTCTGTAGCTATTTCCAAATGAGAGGCTAATGCTTATGCCCGGCGTTAGCGGAGCCCAGCCATAATAGCCACCACCCCTGCGCCAACTTACCCATGCCGGTGCCCATTCATGGCCCGGAATCCATTCCCAGCCATAATAATCATCATAGCGCCAGCGGCCGTAGTGAAACGTTGCCCAACCCCATGGGTAATCGGATACCCAGGTATTTCCATAATCGGTAACTACCCAGTGCCCGCGTGTTGCGTAGGGCCTAAAACCATCTTCGGCGTCTGGTATCCAAACGTTGCCGTATTGCGGGTCATCAACCCAGGTGCCGTAAGGATCAAGATTGTCGTAAAACTCCTGGTCAGATACATAGCCTCCCTCCTGGGCCTTGCTTATATTTGGTGCGGCAAGCATCATCAAAAATGCTATTAAGCTTATTCCGCATATTCTATTGATATATTTCATTTTCATCAGGTTTTGATAGTCAATTTATCATTGATGTACACATGTATGACAATGCAGAGTATAAAACGTTTAAAATAAAAATTGTTTTAAGCAGTTTAGATTGTTTAGCACTACGTGTTTGGGGTTACACAAATATTCGGTTGAACGCCGGCTAAGACTCACCCGGCCAACGCTGCGCTGGGCCACCCTCTCTTCACCTGCGGTGGAAAGAGAGGGTTGAACGTTGAATATCAAAATCTTATAAAAAAACCAATAATGAATTTCCAAGCCCCTCTTTCCGGCGAAGCCAAAGAGAGAGGGTGGCGGGCGTAGCCTCGCCGGGTGAGTCTTCGCCACCATGCGATATACGTCACCCCCCCCTTGAAAATTTCACAAATTTTACGACTATGCATAGCTGCCGCCGGACACACAACTTTTTATCAACACTTTGCAAATGCTCTCTTAAAAATTAAATAGTTTTACCTTTTATTACCATTATGCTATAGCTATGAGCAAAGTAAACATTCCACGACTTGATCTTAACGATTATATAAACGGCACGGCTGCCGACCGCAAGCAATTTTCGGACAATATTGGCAAGGCTTTTAACCAAACGGGCTTTGTTACCATTACCAACCATGGCCTGAGCAAGCAGTTGATAGATGAACTTTATACCCAGGTTAAGGCTCTTTTTGCGCTACCTGATGATGTAAAACAAAAGTACGAGATACCAGGCCTGGCAGGCCAGCGTGGCTATACCGGCAAAGGTAAAGAAACCGCCAAAGGCTTTAAAACTCCCGATTTAAAGGAGTTTTGGCAGATAGGCCAAACCGTAACAGACGGCGATCCAATCAAAGATATTTACCCGGACAACGTAGCGGTTGATGAGCTACCCTCATTTAACGTTACCACCCTGGAGGTATATAAAAAGCTGGAAGATGCCGGCAAGCACTTGCTGCAGGCTATTGCGGTGTATTTAAACCTGCCCGAAAATTATTTTGACGATAAGGTACACAACGGTAATTCGATATTGCGTACCCTGCATTATTTCCCGATAACTGACCCCGATTCTGTTCCTGACGACGCGGTACGCGCCGGCGCCCATGAGGATATTAACCTGATTACCCTTTTAATAGGCGCCAGTGCCGATGGCCTTGAACTGCTTACCCGCGAAGGTACCTGGTTCCCGGTTAAGGCTCATGGCGAGGATTTGGTGGTAAACGTAGGCGATATGCTGCAGCGCCTGACCAATAACAAATTGAAATCGACCACGCATAGGGTAGTAAACCCGCCGCGCGAACTGATGAAGTATTCCCGGTTTTCGGTACCCTTTTTCCTGCACCCAAAATCGGGTATGGATTTAACCAGCCTGGAATCATGTATTGATGCCGATCACCCCAAGTTATATACCGATATCACTGCCGGCGAATACCTGGACGAGCGGTTGAGAGAGATTGGATTGAAGATGTAAAATATGAGAGCCCTTTCCGCCCCGGAAAGGGTTTCAACAACCTAAGCTGTTTTTCACAATCGAATACATTAGATAGTTTTTATCGGAAGCACTTAGCAGGCTTCCCCTTTTGTTTTAATTATCAATTCTACATATATTTACAGCACACTAAATCGAATCACAATTATTGTATGAAGAAAAAGTTACTATTAGCACTGGTAGTTACGGGAATGTTTCTGTTGCAGGCATGCGTAACTGCAAAGATAGCATCGAACAAACAGGCGGACTACACCAAAAAGCCTAAGAAAATATTTATTCTGCTGAATGGAGCAAAAGCCTCTAAATATTTTTTTGTAGAATTTACCCGCAGTTTACAGCTTAAGCTTACCGAAAAGAAAATAGAATCTACAATGTACATCCGGGACGAACTTTCATTGGATAGCGAAGGCGATATCAACAAAAAAATAACTGAATTTAATCCGGAAGCTTTATTGGTAATGAAGCAAACGGTATCGCACACCACCAACAACTACGTTGACGGTGGAACTTTTGAAATTAGCCTCATCGATGGCGAAACAAAAAAGACTGTCTGGAAAAGCGTATTTGAAATATATTCGCAATTTGGATTATCAGAAGCTGTTGATACCGGCGTAAAGAAATTATATGATAAAATGGTGGAAGACCAAATTTTTTAAGCAACCCTTTATCATTCATTTAATTCATCAACAAAGCCTCTCCAAAAATTGAGAGACTTTAATAATTAAAACAGGCGTTATCACAATGAGTACGCGTAAAAGCTCCGGTGGGGAATCTTTTAATGATGATTTTTGCCTATGGCTCGAATATCATCTGAGCCGTATGTTTAACAATTCTGGTGATAGTAAACTACGTTGGTTTTGGTGTGATGGTGTCGGGCAACCATCGAACGAAGGGGAACTCACCTGGGAACTTATCAATCAAAGCAGAAAAATTGAAACAAAGGCTTGGATAGGAGCTACGGGCCAGGACGTTTATAATATGACGATAAAGCTTGACCTCGAGTCACTTTCCAGGTGCGCCGAAGGCCAAAGCTTAAAAGGATGCTTGCCCGATGAGCATTCTTTTGAATGGGTTACCATCGATGTTGATTTGATGACCATCCTGCTGCAATTGAAATAGTTACTTCGCTAACATAGCCTTTCCGCCAATATTCCCTTCAATTCCCTGCCTTCTTTTATACAAAACAAAAACGCCGGTTGCCAGCAGGCCAATTGAGCCTTCAATGAAAACGGCTTGCCTTGGGCCAAGTTCATTGGCCAGCCAGCCCACCATCAGGCTGCCTACGGGTATCATTCCCTGGTATGCCATTACATAGTAGCTGATGGCCCTGGCACGCATGGCTGGTATAGCATGCGTTTGAATGTAAGTGTTAATGGCCGATGTTTGTGCCATCATCCCCAAACCGGTAAAGCTCATGAATATTAATGCAAAGGGCAATTTGCCGGCATAGGCCACCATCAGCACACTTGCGCCAAAAATAAGGCCGGCTACTATGATTATCCTGACCAGGTTTTTATCTGTTTTTAAATTGGCCAGGTAAACAGCGCTGATAACCGACCCTATGCCCGCGGCACTCTCAAACCAGCTAAACGTTTTAGCATCGCCGTTAAAAATGTCTTTAGCAAAAATAGGCATCAAGGTGTTGAAGGGTATCACAAACAGGCTGCTTACGGTAAGCATCAATATTAGGCTGCTCAGGTCGCGATCTCCGGATACGTATTTGAACCCATCCTGCAACTCCTGCCAGATACCTTTTTGTGGCTTGCCAATTACGGCGGTGTTCAGCTTCATCATAAACAAACAGGCCAGCACCGGTATATAACTTAAAAAGTTACCGAAGAAACAAACATCTTCGCCAAAGGTGCTTAAAATAATACCCGCCACGGCCGGTCCCGCTATACGGGCAAAATTGGTCATGGTGGAGTTTAAGGCGATGGCGTTGGGCAGGTCGGCCTTATTGTCAACCATCTCAACCATGATAGATTGACGGCAGGTTACATCAAAGGCATTAATAATACCCTGCACCAGGCTTAAGCCGATGATGGCCGGGATATTATAAAACTTAAATAATATTAAAAATGCCAGTGCGCCAGCCTGCAGCATGGATACAACCTGCGTAATAACCAATATGCGGTAGCGGTTATGCCTATCTACAATACTGCCGGCATAAGGTGCCAATATTAATGAGGGGATAAGGCTAACAAAACTAACTATCCCGAGTAACAATGCCGACCCGGTGAGCCTGTAAACCAGCCAGCTAACAGCTGTTTTTTGCATCCAGGTACCAATGAGCGAGACGGACTGACCGTAAAAAAACAACTTGAAATTACGGTATTTTAAGGAGCGGAAAATGTTCATTTATTCAATCATAAAACAAAGCAAGTTCAGGGGAGATCTTAATGCAAGACTATTGAAATTGTTTCTGATGCAAATATCGGCCTTAATGATATATTTGTAAAATAGATTGTTTTAATGAATTTGATAGATAAAAACGATTGATTATGGAGATTAGGCAATTACAGTATTTTGTTAAAGCGGCCGAGACGATGAACTTTACCGAAGCTGCCGCCGCCGTATTTATTACCCAGAGCACGCTGTCGCAACAAATAAAGCAACTGGAAGATGAGTTGGGCATGCTGCTATTTGACAGGATTGGCCGCCACGTGCGCATTACCGAAGCCGGCCATATATTTTTAACCCACGCCAGCAAAATATTAAACGAGGTACAAAAAGGCAAGCAAGCCATTACCGAGCTCAATAACGCCGCCACCGGCGAACTTAACCTGGGCGTTTCTTACGCCTTTACATCGTTGCTGCTGCCCGCCCTGGCCCCATTTTCCAATAAATATCCCGGCATCAAAATATTTATAACCTATGGAAGCCCAGAGGAACTGGAAAAAAAGCTGCGGCTGGCCGAGCTGGATATGATCCTGGCATTCCACAATCAATCCGACGATGAAGACCTGGAGATGCAGGTACTTTTTAGCAGCAGTATTGTGATGGTGGTGGCCAAAAACAACCCGCTGGCTAAGTTGGAACAAATAAGCCTGGAAGAACTGGCCCGGCAGGAACTGATATTACCTGGCAAAGGCTTTAGCTCGCGCGACTTTATTAACGCCCTGTTTTATAAAAATAAGATAGTACCCAATATCAGGATCGAGCTGAACGATGTGCACTCGCTGCTATCGCTGATACAGGACGGCCACTGGGCAACGGTACTTAACGAAAAAGCTTTAATAGGCTGGCATAAAGTGGCCGCAGTACCTATCATCGCCAAAGGCATCAAAAGGCAATCATACATCCTGTGGCAAAAAGGCGTTTACCGCAAAAAAGCCGCTATACTATTCATTGAGCAATTGGTTGAGGTTATGGGGAATGAGGGGTAGCCGTACATTGATTGATGTTAACCATGCAAAAATACAAATAACTCATTATCAAATAATTATAAATAAAATACCTGAAATGTGTTAAGTTATGTTAACCCAGTTTAGATGCGTTTGCCCTGATCTTAAGCCCATTCCGCCCCCCAATTATCAATTATTTTTAGTATAATTGGTACAACAAGCCTAACGCCCCAAATGACACAGCCCGCCACGAAAAATCCGCGTTTTACCATAATTTATGGTCTTATATTAACATCTGTTTTATTCCTGTGCTTCTCGGTAGGGTCAAAAGCTTTTTCAATTTTAGCCGGGCCTGGTTTGTCGTTAGATACCCGGTTTGTTATATCCCGCTTATTTTTTTGGCTGTGTTTTGTAATTATCCTGGTATATGTTAGCAAAGCCGAGCGGCAGCGGCTCCTGTTATGGAACGATGAATCCTATCCAGTCGGTTATTACATTTTATCTGTAATTGTAATACTACTAATTATCGTATTTGGATCGGCCATTATAGGCCTCACGCTAAAACGACTCGACCTGTTGAAACTCAGCCCGGCTATTACATTGATGCGAAATATGAGCGCTCCGGTAAAGTTGTTGGGCATTATTACCGCGGGGGTTTTAGAAGAATTGATATTCAGGGGATATATGATACCCCGGTTAAAACTGTTTTTTAAAAGCGGGCACTGGCCGGTAATTTTATCTTCGATAATATTTGCCGCGGGGCATTGGGGGTATGGCACTGCAATAAATATATTGGTGCCCCTGTTTATAGGTTTGGTTTTTGGCTATCACTATTACAAATACCGCAACATTAACATCCTTATTATTTGCCATTTGCTGATAGATTTAAACGCCATGTTTACACCCGATTTTATCAAACATTAGCACAGGCAGAAAACAATCCTGAATCATTCGTGAAAAAAATTCGTGAAATTCGATACAATCAGTGTCAATTCGTGTGACTAAAATTCGTGGAATTCGAATAAATTCGTTCCTGTTCGTGTGCCTATTTTTTCATCTCTTCCCTTATAGCCCGCAAAAATTCATTTACATGCTGCGATCCTATGATGTATACCATACCATCCCTATCGGTTAAATGCACCGCATCATTGCCGGCGGCGTAAAAGCGAATAGTACCCTTGGTGTGCAGGTTGTACACCGGGTTATTAAACAGGTAGCGGCTGTATGAACCCTTTTCGGCCTTTACAATGCTGTTAAGGTCAATTTTTACCACTCGGGCGGTCCACAAACCAGCCAGCCTGATGCTTTTATTTTCAACGGTTGTGCTGTAGTGGAGTAAAAAACCCATAATAATAGAGATGATAATGATAGCAAAACCTACCAGCACCAGCAGGTTACCGTTATGTTCGCTTTCGTCGGTAAAAAAGTATGCGGCAAAGCAAAACATGGCCAAAACAAGGCGTATAGTAATGGGGATAAACTCCCTGCCCAGGTATTGCTTTTCTACAAATACAGTTTTCTCGTTCATGATAGTTTGTACAATTCGAAGATAGTAACTTTTTTAGTGTTATTGTTCACTTTATACCTTTCATCTAAGCGGTATCCGCCCACCCAAATAATGTCGCCATTGCCGTTCACCAATAGGGGTATATCCTGTTTTTGATGCAGCGATAATTTCTGGTTAATGAAATAATCGCTCAGCTTTTTACGGCCTTTCATCCCCATCGGAAAAAAGTAATCTCCCTGGTGCCAGTTACGTATCGTAAGCGGATACACCAGCAAGCCAGCATCAACCGATGCAGCCATGGCATTATCCTTCACAATCAGCGGGCTGTCGTCATGCAATAAATTCAGCTTGTACGCGCCAAAATGGGCTTCATGATCGTTTATGTCGATGATTACCTCCTCCGGCCCGCCTGCTTTTTTTTGTTTGATAATCAGCCTATCGCGATCAAGCACCAGTAAATACCCGGCCGATTCAAACACCCGGCCGGGATGTTTATCCAAAACCGACAGCACATCATCAACGGTAGTTTCATTAAATCCGTATTCCTGTAATAACTTAAACAATAGCAGGCGGGCAGGATTTAATTTTTTAACGTCGGCAACGGGCAAAAAGGTTTCACCGGCGCCCTCGTGTACAATGGTTTTCTTTAACACGGCCACCTGGTTTTCCAATAGCAGTTCCAGGTCGCGAAAATGTTTCAGGTTATTTTCAAACGTCTTTTCGAGCGATGGGTTAAGTTCTTTTAACCGTGGTATTACCTCGAGCCTGATTTTATTACGCGCATATTTTGCCGATGCGTTTGAACTGTCTTCAACAAAATCAAGTTTATCATCGCTTACTGTTTTATTTATTTCATCGCGGGTTAAAAACAACAGCGGGCGTGCCAGCATGCCGTTTTTGGGCAGTATACCATGCAAGCCGGCAATGCCGGTGCCGCGGGTAAGGTTTAACAATATAGTTTCGATAGTATCGTTTTGGTGATGTGCCAACGCAATGGACTGGTAACCATGCTGCCGGCTTAAGGTATCAAACCATTGGTAACGTAAATCGCGGGCGGCCATCTGGATAGATATTTTGTTGGCGGCGGCATAGGCCGTGGTATCAAAATTGATGGTATGAAATGGTACCCTTAATTTTAGTGCCAGGCTTTGGCAAAACTCCTGGTCGCGCATGGCTTCATCGCCCCGTAACTGGAAATTACAATGGGCTATGCCGAAATTTATGCCGGCAGCCTTTAACAGGTGGCTCATTAAAACAGAATCGGTGCCACCGCTTACAGCAGCCAAAACCTTATTGCCGGGCGCAAACAGGGCATTTTGTTCAATAAAATTAACAAACCGGGCAACTGGAAGCATTCATCAAAATTATTAATTTAATAACCCCAACAAAAAACTAATTTTGCCCCAGTGAGAAAATACGTTTTAAGCTTTTTGTTATTGATGATGGCGGCTACCGTTATGGGCCAAAAAAAATCAATTGTAAACCTGATACAATCAGAAAGCAGCACGTTTACAAAAATAAACGGGCGCGATGTTATCCGGGTTTATAAAGGAGTTTTTAAACAAGATTACTCTATCTTAAAATCAGATAGCGCCTATTTTTACCCGCAGGATAACGCCTTTGACGCCTTTAATAATGTTAACATAAACCAGGGCGATACACTCAACATATTTTCAGATAAGTTAAATTATAATGGTAACACCAAACTGGCCATCCTAACCAATAATGTTAAAATGGTTGATAAGGACGCTACCCTTACCACCAATTATTTAACATACAATACAGCAACCCGAATTGGTACCTACACCAATGGAGGCAAGCTGATTAATAAAGATAACGTGCTTACCAGTAAAAACGGGTATTACTTTGCGCTCTCGCGCGATTCGTACTTCAGGTATGATGTGGTTTTAACTACGGTTGATGCCATTATTAAAACCGATACCATGAAATATAATACGGGCACCCGTACAGCTTTTTTTTACGGGCCAACCAATATTTACGGTAAAAAAGATAAAGATACTTTGTACACCGAAAACGGCTTGTATAATACCGTTACCGAGCAGGCTTTTTTTGGCAAAAAAAATCATTATAAACAGGGTACCAAATCATTAAAGGGCGATAGTTTATTTTATGATAAGCTAAAAGGATATGGTCGCGCGGTTAAAAACATCACCTTTACCGATAGGGAGCAAAAAATAACCATGAAGGGCGATTTGGCTACTTATTTTAAGGCCGATGAACGCACCATTGTTACCCAAAATGCTTACATGGTATTGGTTACCGAGCAAAAGGATACCACCAAAACAGATTCGGTGCCGCCACCGGCGCCTGTTGCCAAAAACAAAGGCAAAGCAATGAAGGCCCCGCCAAACACCATGAAGATAACCAACATGGAAAACCTGGCCAGCAATATTAAACCCAATGGTTTGGTTTCAAAAAAAGATTCGGCCCGGTTAGATTCCGTGGTACGTAAAATGGCGGTGCCCAATAAAACGGTTACGCCAGATCAGATAAAGAATGTTAGCGACCTGGTAAACATGGCAGGGCAAATAAAACCCAACCTGACAAAAAAAGATTCGGCTAAAGCAGATTCGGTGATAAAGAAAGCCTCGGCACAGGTTAAAAATGTTAATCCCG